>JBGSMF010000155.1:0-3748 GCA_041740315.1 Thermoflexales bacterium | reverse complement strand
GGCTTCCCACCAGTCTACGCCGGTGACCAGTTGAGAGCCATGCGAAGTATGGGCATAGTGGAATGTCAGCGCCTTGGCCTGCTGCAGCCAATATTCTGGAATTTTGTTAATGTCGGTGCAAGTGTGGTCAATGATGATGGGCGCCGCCGCCAGGGTCTGGCTGGAGGCGGGCGGGGAGGCCTGAATGGCCCAGCTTGCCGTTGCTTTGCTCAACAGCAAGAGCGAGATTGCCACGAGGGCTAAACCGAGGAATTTTACTGTCTTCATTTTTTACTCCTTAATAGCAGTCAAAACCTGTAACATCTCAAAACGTGGGGCTAATCCTTGCGATTACCTTGTCTGGGCAGGGCATGCCCTGCCCTCACCCCAGATTACTGAAAAGATACCAAAACCTTGTCCAATGGAACACTTTGCGCTGTGTCAGAGTTGCGCGCTTTGATTTCTACCGCGCCTTTTTCCAGGCCGCGCTTGCTGACGGTGATGCGGGTGGGCAGGCCGATCAGATCGGCATCGGCAAACTTGACGCCGGGGCTTTCATCGCGGTCGTCGTACAGCACGCTGAGGCCGGCATGCTGCAATTGTTGATAGAGCGCCTGGGCCTGGTCGCGCGGCTCTTTGCCCAGCACCACCAGGTGCGCGTCAAAGGGCGCAATGGCGGCGGGCCAGAGCAGGCCGTGTTCATCGTGGCGCGTTTCGAGCACGGCGGCTAAGAGGCGCGTTAGATCCAGGTGATAGCTGCCCACAATAAAGGGGCGCTGTTGGCGGTCTGCATCGGGGAAGGTGATGCCCAGCGCATCGCACAGCTCGGCGCCCATTCGCGCGCAGCTCCCCAGCTTGATGATGTTGATGGCTTGCAGTTTGCCGCGACATTCGGGGCAGGCGCTGCCATCGAAAGCCTGGGCAATATCGGCCACGACGGTGGGGGAAAAATCGCGCGGCACATTCACACCGCTCAGGTGGTAGCCTTGCTCGTTTGCCCCAGCCACCATCCCGCTGGCCGATTGGGCCGAATCGTCGGCGATGACGGTTACACTGCTCAATCCCACCGGCGAAGCATAACCGGGCACGGCCCCAGTGGAGCGAATCTGCTCATCGGTGGCAGGGCAAAGCGGACCGATGGGCAGGCGCGTATGGCGCACGGCGCGCTCTAGTTTGGCGGCATTGATATCCAAATCGCCTCGAATGACGGCGAAAATGACCTGACCCTTGTCGTCGGCGTACATCATGGTCTTGAGCGTCTGGGTGATGGGCACATTCAGGTGGGTGGCGACGGCGGCGATGGTGTGGCAATTGGGTGTGGAAACCTTTTGGATTGTCAAAGCTTGCGGTGGCGCGGAAGCCAGCTTGACAAAGCGGGCCTCATCGGCATTGGCACTGTATTGGCACGCATGGCACTTGAAAGCAAGGTCGTCGCCTAGCGGGTGCGGCAGCAATAGCTCGTGCCCGCTGTGGGTCGGCAAAATCCAGGCATCTAGCCCGCACTGGCGCAGCACGTTCGACAGCGCCTCGAGCGCGCGCGGGTAAAATGCTTCCAGGTCGGCGGCATCGGCATGCAGGCTGGCCGCCGATAGCGCCACAGATTCACGCGCGCGCAACAGCCCGCGCGGCTTTTCTTCATCGCGGAACAGATTTGCGAGGCGATAAACCAGGGCCGGCAGTTGGCGATATGAGGTGATGTCGTGCTGAACCAGGCGCAAGAGTGCCTCAAAATCGCCATCGTCCAGCGTATAGTGCCGCCCGGCGCGGTCGCGCACGGAAAAATTCTCTGGCGATAGAGTTTGTGCCTGGTGGAGGGTCGGCAGGCCTAGCGGCTGTGCGCCAATCGCTTCAACCGTCTGGCGGGTCAGAGCGCACAGGCGTTCAAGCGCGCGCTGGCCCAGCGGTCGCCAGGCATGCAGCCCTGCCCCGGCTGGGCGCAAAACGCCGGCGCGCGCGGCAAATTGATGCCCGGGCAGCTCGATATCGGCGGGGGATTCTCTTGACGTGCGGCATAGAAATACAGATAGCTGCATGGGTCACCTCGCTGAAAGGAATGGGTACTGTGTAAAAGTATATCATGCCTGCCGTAAGATGCAAAGTTTGACATTCTTGTGCAATTGCAGTATTATTAGCGCCACTCTGGCGGCGTAGCTCAGATGGCAGAGCAGGGGACTCATAAGCCCTGTGTCGTTGGTTCAAGCCCAATCGCCGCCACCTATGACTTTGGCCGTCAATGTGCTTGCTTTGTCTGGACCTTGCCAAAAGAGTAGCGGACAAGGCTTTTCTGGTGGACCAAAGTTGCATGGACGCCATCAGTCGCAAGATTGGTGGCGTCTTTGTTTGCCTGTGGCGCGCCAATTTGGCCGCACACATTTTTTACAGTGTATGGTATCATAATACTTGGCCATAAAGCGCGCGTGATTGTTTTCGGAGTAGCAAAGTGATGACGCAAAACACGGCCAATATTCTCGTCGTGGACGATATGCCAGCCAACCTGCACTTGTTAGCCCGGATGTTGAGCGAACGCGGTTACCAGGTTCGGCCTGTCGCCAGCGGCGCTCGCGCGCTCGAGGCTGTGCAAGCTCGCT
The DNA here is from genome assembly GCA_041740315.1 of Thermoflexales bacterium. Taxonomy (GTDB): domain Bacteria; phylum Chloroflexota; class Anaerolineae; order Fen-1058; family Fen-1058; genus JBGSMF01. The sequence continues at coordinate 1,181 of JBGSMF010000155.1, read as the reverse complement.
TGCCCGACCTCATTTTGCTGGATATCAGCATGCCCGAAATGGACGGTTATACCGTCTGCGAACGCCTGAAAGCCGACGAGCGCACGCGAGATATCCCCATCTTGTTCCTCAGCGCGCTGAGCGAGACCGGCGATAAAGTCAAAGCCTTTGCGGTCGGCGGCGAAGATTATATCACCAAGCCGTTCCAGGTTGAAGAAGTGCTGGCTCGCGTGCAAACACACCTGGCCATGCGCAATTTGCGCGAGAACTTGAAACAACAGGTGGCCGAACTGGATGCCTTTGCGCACACGGTGGCGCACGACCTCAAAAACCCGATTGGGATTATTATCGGCTTTGCCCAAGTTTTGATTGATGAGCATGAAACCATGTCGCCCCAGGATTTGGCCGATGCCTTGCGCCATATTTTCCAGGCCGGGAAAAAACTAGATAGAATTGTTGAAGAATTGATGCTGTTGACTGGCGTCCGCAAACAACAGATCATTCCCCAACCGCTTGACATGGGCAGCATTGTTCGTGAATCTATTGAACGGCTGCAAATGCTCATTCAGGATCAGCAGGCTCAAATCGCCTTGCCCGATAAAGCCGTCTGGCCGGTGGCGCTGGGCTATGCGCCGTGGATCGAAGAGGTGTGGGCCAACTATATCAGCAATGCTATCAAGTATGGCGGTTGCCCGCCGCGAATTGAACTGGGGGCAGACCCTCCCCTCCTTTCATTCCCCCCGCAAGCGGGAGGGAAAGAGGGGGGGATGGCGCGTTTTTGGGCGCGAGATAACGGCCCCGGCCTGAGCGCGGAGGCTATGGCAGATTTATTTACTCCGTTCACGCGGCTTGAGCAGGTTCGTGTCAAGGGGCACGGCCTGGGTTTGTCTATCGCGCGGCGCATCGTGGAAAAGTTGGGCGGCCAGGTGGGTGTAGAGAGCGAGCCTGGGCAAGGCAGCACATTTTTCTTTACCTTGCCGCTAAGGATTGGAAATTAAATAACTTGCCCACAGTGACGCCGAAATACGGGCAAAATGAGCTATAGATGAGCAAGTTATTTAGTAACTACTCAGCCTGCACCCTTCGACCTGTCTGCCGACAGAGCAGGCTACGCGCCGCGCAGCCTGAGCGGAGTGAAACGCAGTCGAAGGAGCGCGGCGCTTATCCTGAGCAAGGCCGAAGGACGCTCAGGCTGCTGAGTA
>JBGSMF010000154.1:0-11131 GCA_041740315.1 Thermoflexales bacterium | reverse complement strand
CCGCGAGAGCGCCCAGACGGTCAAGTTGACTATCGCTCGCGGCGATGATGTGAGCGCCGGCCACATTATCGTGGCGGCCGCCTCAGCGGAGACGGGCGACAACGCCGGCAAGGTGGACGCGGCGGTCGAGGGCGAGCCGTTAGAGATTGCCTTCAACGTCAAGTACATGCTGGAAATGTTGGGAGCTGTCGGCACGTCGCATGTGGCATTGGAGGCGACCACGCCCACGACGCCCGCAATGGTGCGGCCTGTTGGGGAAGATGGCTTCATCCACGTCTTGATGCCGATGACAGGCCGCTAGGGGGGCAATATGCCCAGGACAAGGAAACTCTACATTGTTCCCAACGGGCGAGGCGATCTGCTCGATCAATTTATCGAGCGGGCTGAAAACGCCCTGCGCGAGCGTGACAAACTGCTGCGGCAGATAGCGCGGCTGCGCAAGCAGATCAGGCAAAGCAACGTTATGTCTATCCAAGCGCAGCAACAGTACGAGGCAGAGAACGATTCAATCGAGTAACCAGAACGGGCAGGCAAGCTCAACACTTGCCTGCCTGTTTTATAGAAAGGGAAACTTATGAGCAAAAACCCATCCTCTAGCTCTACGCCCGCAGCGCCGGTTGTGGAAGCCGTTGCGGGCGGGCACAGGGTTCGCATGGGCAAGCAGACGCATTTTGTGAACAGGCGGCGGCAATGCTCTTGTCACGACCCCAACTGCCCCGCGATTGCTGCCGTAACGGACTATTTGCAACATAACGACCGGCGCACGCTGACCCGAACGCCACATACCTTTGCCTGTCCCATCTGCGGCGCAGAGGCCAGCGGCTCACTGGAAAGGCGGCAGTGGGCCTGCTCTGCTTACGCCACACACTTGTACGTTTGGTGGGCGGCCCAGCTCCAGGCAAAGCAAGCCGCTTTCAAACAAAGCTGGTCGCCCTACAGCCGCGAAGTGATGCAGGCCTTTGCTTCTGACCAATCTCGTGCAGCGTTCCTCGAACAGCATCGTCTGACTTATCCGGCGCAGGCATAACGCTCAGTGAGGATAAAGGAGCGAACGATGAGTATGCACAATAAGCCAGATCCGGTTCTACCGGCCGGTTGGACACCGGAGGATATTACCTTTTTGCTGGACAAGTTGGACAAAGGCTACTTTGTCCTCGTGGCCGATCCCGCTTTGGAAATTCCTACGATTCACAGCATTGAGGGCGTCGAGCACATGGGCTATGGCGTATTCCGCGCCACAACGGCCGATTATGAAATCAACTTTTGCGGCGGCGGCGCGTTGGAGCGCACGCCCGGTGGCCAGGGCTGGACGGCGATCAATGTCAGCCGCGGCGTTTTTCCTTACGACACAGATCAAGTTCGCCGGGTTCTGCAAGACTGGCTGCTGATTCCAGAGGATAATAGCGCGGCCCTGAAGCCGGCGCTGCCAGACGGCCGGGAGCGCGCCCCGCTGCCTGAAGCTTTGCGCGGTCAACTCAAGACAAAACACACGCTCGCTTTCTTTCCCGATGGCAACCATCCTTCTTATTCTGATGGCTTGATCCGGTTGATGGGCACGTACATTCCAGCAACCTGCAAGTGGAACTGGTGGTTTGCCTATGTGGTTGGCGATGCCATTCTGCCGATTGACTTGTGGCATGAGCCACGAAAAGGCAGCGAGATCATTGGCGGCGAATCGCCGGAAGAAGCCTGCCGCGCTTTGCAGGAACACCTGCGCGCCTGGGGAATGCGCACCGAGATTGTGCTCGATCCGCCTGCACAGCCCGCACCGCCCACTGCGAGCACCCCACCCAAAACAAAGAGCAAATCATTGCCCGATGGCGTGCCAGCGGTGATTGAAGTAGACCTGGGGCGAAATCGTGGCTGGAAGCGGGCAGAGGTCGTCAAGGCGGACGGTCGCCAGCTTCATTATCGGCTTGATGGGAAGACGAGCAAGCTCCCCCTGGCCGGGCGCGGCATGGTGTGGCGAGAAGCGGCCCCGTAATCCGTTCTGCAACAAGATAACCTGGTGGGCAATCAAGACATTGCTCGCCAGGTTTTTTTATAGGAGTGATTCGATGACCACACAAGCAACCAAACAACTTGGCTACCTGACGTGGTGGACGGTGCCGGATGTCAATGCGCCGTACACCGAATTGAACAAGCTGGCGGCCCTGACCGGCTTTCCGGCTGATTGCGTGCCCACCCCGCCTGACGCGCGCCACATCTGGGAAAAGGCGACCAACGTGGGTGGGGCGCGTGGATTGAAACTGGAGACCCCGCAGGCTTTGCGCGATGGTGTGTTCCTGCGCTATGGAGTGGACCCCGTGGTGCGGCTGCTCACGCGCCGCGTCTCGGACAAAGCGCCCACGCTGCGCCGCCACCTGGTGCGTGAGGCGGTGATTCCGCTCTCGCCCAGCCACGAAAAGCAATTGTCGCTGCAAACGGTAGCGGTGCTCGAGTTCAACTGCGCGGCGGACCGGGCAAATGCTTATCAGGTGGATGATAGCGAAGGTTGGGTGGATGGAAACATTACCACCGTCTTGAATGACATTCAAAATCGCCAGCAGGCTTTGCGCACCATCGCCGACGGCAATGACGTGCGCGAAGGCATCCGCAAGCTCTTGCTGAACCTGTACCGCGTGGCGCTGCGCGGCAACGGCGGGGTGTACTTTGTGCCCGACGCCGCGCCCGACGCGGCCAACCTGATGCAAGCCTTGCGCGCCTACATCAACGGCCTGTCGCCCTGGAAAGTGGGGCAGCTCGATCCCTCGTGCAGCGTCGTCACCTTGCGCGGCGACGAGGCCACCTCGTTCGACATCCGGCAAGACATTATCGCCAGCGCCGTGGCCGAGTTCAAGGGCAAGCTACAGGGATTGGTTGACCAGGTGCAGCCAGTGCTCAAGGGCAGCGCCAAGGGCAAGACCGCCGAAAAAGTTTCGCAATCGGCGCTCGAAGGGCTGATGGAAATCAAGGCGGCGATTGCGGCCTATCAAAATAGCCTCTCTGATGACCTGCAGGCGCTTACGGATATTATGCAGATGGCACAGGATTCCGTCCTCAAGGCAGCCGGGGCAGCGGAGTAACACGATGGGAGGCTTTTGGCTGGAAGGCGTCTATGCTCGCATACCATGCCCGCATTGCGGGAGCACCGATTGCATGGGGATTACGACGAAATACCTTTACTGTTGCCACACCAATCGCATCGTCACCGCTGAGGCATTGCAGCGGCAGGCTGAGAAATTGAAGCTAACCCGCTTTGATTTGATCGAAGAGCGTTACGGCTGGCAATTGCGCTTGTTCACTCACGTCCATCCAGACTTGGCCCAAATGTTTGGCATCGGCAATGTCGAGTTGTACAGCCCACACTGCGGCGTGCGCGGCGTGTTCCCTGACGTGAAATCGGCCCAGGCTTTCATTGGGCGTCACCGCGCCAATCACTGGGCGCACGGCGGTGACTATTATCGGAATGGAGTGTCGCTTGTGTCAGAGCCGGAAGCGCCACGTGAAACGTGGAAGTGCGCCGCGTGCCGGCAATCGCACGCGGGCACAGAGGGCAAAGTCTTTCTCCTATCGGGTCACGTTATCTGCTTTGAGAAATTTGAAGCCGGCTGGAAGCCGAGGGCTGCTGCCAAACAAAAGCGGCGGGCTAAATCCGCGCAGAGCGTCGAGGTTGAGCAGAACGAAACCCCGCCGCACATGCGCTACCACATTTACCACGAGGTTGACGGCAAGCTCTATCATCTGAACAGCGTGCCCGAGTTGCCGGACATGACGCCCTCCACCTTCATTGATTGGCACTTTTGCGAGACGTTTGCAGACATCAGGGCTGCTCTTGGCAAAGCGTTGTCAAGCCCCAGAGTACAACAAAAGCGCGTTGTTACCCACTACATCTTGAAGCGTGATGGCGAGAGCGGACCAGTTGTGGATGAGCGGCTAAACGGCTCGACCGGACAATCATAACCGAGTAAGAACAAGAATGACGTCGGCGGCAGGTATCCCTGTCGCCGGCGCTTTTCATACGAAAGGGAAAGCTATGCTTACAACTTACGATACCAATGTGATTACGCTTGTCAAGCCGGCCAACACCGCCAATGCCTATCGCTTGCTGGCCGGGCGCGCCTGGATGATGCCGAACGCTGCGCCAGGTGAAAACGATCAGCCGGTTGATCTGGAGGATGTGGCCGCTCGCCTGCGCGCGCTGCGCGACGCGGTGGCGAATCAATTTGTGGGGCGCGGCGAGATGGCCGACGCGGTGGCGACGACGCTGGCGGCGGGGGAGCACATCTTTGTGTATGGGCCTCCCGGCACGGCCAAGTCCAGCCTGTTGCGCCTGTTCGCTGAAGGCATCGGCGGCAAGCTGTGGCGCATTGTGCTCAATCCCGACATCACGCGCGAGGACATTGTGGGGCCGCTCGACCCGGCGGCTTTGAAGCAAGGCCAGTGGAAACGCCGCTGGGCTGGGCTCGCCGCTTGCGACGTTGCCTTCCTGGATGAAATATGGAAGGCGAGCGCGCAAGTCAGCAATATACTCCTCGACGGCCTGGAAGAACGGCGGGTGACTGCCGGCGAGGATGAGCGCGCCATTCCCTTGCTCTCGGCGATGGCGGCCTCCAACGAGGTCCCCAGCGACAAGGAAACCCAGGCCGCTTATGACCGCTTTTTGCTGCGGCTCTCGCTGGGCTACCTGCGCGACCCGGACGATTTCCGCGCCTTGATGACGGCCAACGCCGGCTCGACCGTGATTGCGCCCAACATCACGCCTGATGAGATTCGCCTGCTGGCGGCCGTGGCTGAAGTGATGACGTTCAATCCGCCCAGCGATATGTTGGACATGATGGCCGAACTGTGGCGGCAAATCGGGCAAAATGGGCGATCCATCAGTGACCGTCGCTGGCGCAAGACGCTCAAGGTGGCCTGCGCTGCGGCCCTGCTCGAGGGCGTTGCGCCCGCGCCGCGTCACCTGGGCGTAGCGCGCTGGACGCTGTGGGCCGAACCCGACGAAGAGACAGACATTCGCAACCTGGTGCTGGGCCTCACTGATCCCGTGGCCAGCGACGTGCTGGACGCCGAGGCGCTGCTGGCCGACCTCAAAAATGCCGCGTCTGGCTTGAGCGGAATGAACTTGCAGGAACGCGCCGAGATCGCGGGCAAGGCGCGCAAGCTGATGGGCAAGTGCGACAAGCTGCTGGCCGACCCGGCGGCCAAGCCCTACCAATCGCGGCTGAATACAGTCAAGACCGAAGCGAACACTATCGTAACACAAGTACTGGACATGATGGTATAGCGGGAGGCAAAACGATGTCACTCATTCAAGCGATTCTCATAGTGGCTGCCGTTGCGATTGTAGGAACGGCAATAGTGTTCCTGATTATCGTTATACGCAAGAGACGCCCTAAACGAGTTCGCGCTTATGTTTGTCGCCCGCGCTCTCGTCCGTTTCGCCCACACGCCACGCGGCGCGTAAAGCGCCAGGGGAGGCTTTGATGTGCGCGGGCAAACTGTGGCAAACCAGGATTGAAAGCGCGCTCGCGGCGGATCGTTTCGATTTGATGGAATGGAACGCGGCGACCAGAGCCATACCCCAACTTGATTCGGCTGACCAGGAGGCGGCCAATGGTCTGTGCGGGCATCCAGTGCAAGATGGTTTCCTGAGTTTGTATAAATCATCTCCGCGCCTGGCTGATCCGACGCCGGCCGGGCTTGAACCGCTGTCCGACCTCTTGCGGCGCGGGATGGAAACGCCCGAGTGGAGCCGCTTGCGCGAAACCTCCACCGGCGACACAGTCGCAGCCGGCGTCGGCGCGCAAGCCTTTATCAAAGAAGTCATCGCCGCGCTTCCAGAAGAGGCCAAAGAGCAAGCCCGCCAGCAAGCTCAAAAACAAGAGCAAGCCGACCAGGCCGAGTCCCAGGCTGACGCGCTCACGGCGCTGTCTGAGATGCTGAACAAACGCTCCGAAGAAAAATCAGAGAACGATCCACAGGCAGCGGCGGCATTGCAGGCGCAAGCGCAAGAAGCGTTCCAACGCGCATTAGCAGCGCAAGCCAAAGCGGACGCAGCGCGAGAGGCCGCTAACGCCGCGCGCACAGCTTACCAGGCCAGCGCCGATGCCAATGCTGCGCAGATTGCGGCGGCGTGCAACAACGCGGCCAGAGCTGCCCAGGAGCGGGCGAGTGAAGCCAGCGAAGTGGCGCGCGGATTCTCTCTGGCTGCCGGCGGCGATCCATCCAGCGTAGACCCTGAAACCGCTCGCGCTGCGATGCAGGCATTGCAGAGTAACCCCAACCTGAAAAAACTGGCTGAAATGTTGGGCTGGGCCAAACGGATGGTGCGTAGCGAGTGGCGAAAATCCCCGCGCGGGCGCGCTCAGATGGTGGGCTACAAGACACACGATTTGCGGCCTGAGACGATGGCAAGCGTGGAATGGGCCGCCTTGTTGACCGGCGACCCGGCGCAAGAATTGGACTGGATGCGCCGCGCCACGGATGGCGCGATTCGCCATCGCCATTATGAGGGCCAGGAACAGCAAGGGCGCGGGCCAATGGTGCTGGTGCGCGATGAATCCGGCTCGATGACCGGCGCGCCGCACAGCCTGGCTGTGGCGCTAGAATGGGTGCTATTAGAAATCGCTCGCCGGGACCGGCGCGGCTTTTTCAGCGTGCCCTTTTCCGGCCAGGGCCAATACCACGTGTGGCAAGCGCCACCTCTCAACGAACCTGATCCCAATAGCCTGCTGAACCACCTGTCGCACTTTTACGGAGGTGGAACCGAGCCGTATGCGCCATTGGTCAAAGCTCTTGAACTGATCCAGGCCAACCCTTCGGCAGGCTCAGGGCAAGTCCTGCGCGCCGACGTCTTGATGATTACCGACGACGATTTTGCCGAGCCGCCGCCGGAATTTATGAAACGCTTGGCCGAGGCCAAACAGCACAACCCGCTGCGAATCGTTGTGGTTGTGGTGGGCGCGGGTGGAGACCAGGCCGGGCTGTTTGCGGACAGAGTGATACTGGTCAATGACCTGGTGAAGGATCGCGCACAATTGCGTGGTGCGGTAGCAGAGGTTGTATGAACATAGATTGGCAGGCAGCTAACAAACTGCCTGCCAAATCGTACAATGGCAAGTGTGGAATGCTATAACTTTGTGGTGCTTAAGGGGCTATGGTTCACGCACAATAGGCGCAGTAAAATAATGAATTTCTTTGTTAACGCTGACCATCCAGTATAGCTTATCATCTTTGACAGTCAAATATCCTGACCAATCGGTTCTAATATTTTCCCACCCCGGTACATTGGTAGAGATGCTAAATAACACATCTTGTTTCAAATCGTACCCTGACCCTGGCCAGACAATAAAATCGCCGGAAAAGCTTATGCTGCTTGGTGGTGTGGAATAAGGCACAATAAATGAACGTCTTGAGCCGCTGTTCAGGTCATATACATACACGATCCACTGATCAGAAGTTGTCGTATCCCTCTGTACCCAGACCACCCTGTTATTGTTAACTGCATAAAAATCTTTGTCTGGCAATCTTTCAAATAGGGTATCGTGGCTCACTAACTTGTCTTCTTTGGTCTCCAAATTATATACATGCAAGTCGGCAAAATACCGGGTTCCATTAGGAGCATCTATGTAGAGCACCCATTGATTTTCAGCTTTAGGGTACCATTGAATCTTTGTAGGGCCTTGAGTAATGACGATTTCTTCTCCGGTTGCCAGAACATAGGCGTACAGTCCGGTTGTTATGCCAGGCTGCTCATCACAACGATAACACTGGAATCGCCAGATCAAATATTGATCTGTCATTGTTCCAAACAAAGCATCCCCTTTATCGTCACCTAGCCGCACTTCTTGCCCCGTTTGAGAATCACGCAAATATAATTCTTGAACACTGTTTAAACTCTCGCGCTCATTTCGAGCAAAGTAGCGTGATTGGGAGTCGTGTGCAACCAGCACATCCATACCTTGTTTGTTCTGTTCATGATAGAGCGCAGAGTAAGATGAAGGCATATCACCTAATGACACTTCAGAAACCGCCCCAATTCTTATCTTGATATTCGGCATAGGGGTAATAACGGGCTTACCATCGGCGCGCGTGGGGGTAGGACGCAAATCAGACGGCCATGTTGCTGCTCCAACAGGGGTTGGGATCTGAGGCTGCGTTGTTGAAGCCCCACAACCCACCAGCAAGGCACTGCCAACGATTAAAAACACACAAGCGATTACCACACAAACAAGGCTTGATTTCTTGTTCATAGTTTTTATTCTCCTCTCTTGGTATAGAACAAAACCTTACTCTGGGCGCACCCACCATCGTGGAAACCACTCTCGCTCAAGGCCGTTATCTCGGTACGCTTCGTGCCATTTGATCTCCAAGTAGTCTACTGCGCCATTACCAGGACAAGGACCTGGCACGACTGTATAGGGATCCTCCGATAACAGCCAAACTATCACATAATTGGCTCCCTGTTCTTGTTGAACAAATCGCCACACAGATTCTTGTGTAGCATCAATGTATGTATCTTTGTCTTTGACAGGATTATCACCTCTTTGACATGGCGAATAGAGGTCAGCTTCAGTGATAAAGGAAATCTTGCCAGAGTTTTTAATTTGATCCTGTAGCCACGGTTGAAGGTACTGAAAAATGTGGTCGCTATATTTGCACGGATCCCCCGAAGCCCAGAACTCTCTCGATTGCCTATAGTAATTATGCCAAGAATAGCCATCATTCTTTGTAGTATAGGTATTCTTCATAAAATCATACCCTGATTTATCATCTACAATTCGCATGGGGCCACATGAACTTTGCGGATTAGTGAGATCGTCAAATCCCAAAGATTCAGCGTAAGCTCCCTGTCCCATTGGAGGAGTAAGTATACGCAGATTCGGCGCATCGGGATGAGCTTGGCGCATGTAATCATACAAAGCTGAGAAATATGCATCCATAGACTGCCATGCTTGTGCTTCATAGAATTTAGGGGTTGCATTGCTGTTGTACCAGTTTGCGTACCACTCCAAGTTGGGTTCGTTGGCAGGTTCGAATGCGTATTCGTGAAAACCTTGCTCTCCATTTAGGATGTGAATGCGATACATCTCTTCTGCAAGATCGTCTATGGCCCTAAACTCTGTAGCCCTGCCGTCGCAATAATCCAAACCTTGTGGCGTTTGACCTGTTTGGGTTATTAGATTGTGCGGTTGAATAGGATCCAGTGCATCTTCAAAATTTCCGCGTGACGGCCAGATACGGATAATGATCTTTGTCCCTGCCAAGGAATATGCTTGACGCAAGTAATTAGAGACATAAGAATTCTTTACGGACACCTTACTGATTGTACATCCAGGGCCGTTTCGTTCGATATCATAAACTTGATGGCTCGGCACAACAGTAGCCGCAGGCCAGCTACTCTCCGATGTACCCCCTTGAAGCCGTGCCAAGTAATCAATAGGATCATTCCAATCAGCCCTGTTACGGTTACCCAAATGCATTCCTGCTTTGACTTTTGAGGGTAATGGTGGCGGTGGATAGTTTTTTATCACAGCTGGAAGGTAGATCTTGGTATTTGCAGGCACAAAACCAATCGCATCGAAGGCAATGAGCTTGGTCGCGGCTTCGCCGGTTACATCTCCCAACAAAACATAGTTATCTGCTCCACTCCCAAAATAATACGTTCCCAAACTTACCCATTCAGAAAAATACGCACTTTGACTGATTGGGTATTCCGTGGTGATACCTTGATGGACAATTTGGTAACGCGCATTGTCCGTATTTGAGAAATAAGTCGGGACAAAAGTGTACGCTATATACTGTCCAGGGGCCAATATTGGTGTCCACGTTGCATAATTGTTTCGAATGCTCTTGCTGCTGGATGTCCAGTATGTGTGTCCTAGCCAGTAACCTGGAGTGGTGGTATACACGCTACGCCAGTAAGACGGTGTGCCAAACTTGGCGAACCGCGTCGCATCCAAATCATCAACTATCACAGCGCTGGACGGAAGCGCCCTGGTCTGTTGGAACCACACCAACGCAAAATGCCCTTGTGGATTGACCGTAGCCACAGCAACGTGATTGATAACATCCATACTGGTAGGCAGTGGTAGCCATTTGAGATTGCCAACGTCATAGTACACAAATTTTAGCTCGTTCTCATTGATCCCAGTGAGCGGAACGTAATCAACGGTGATTGTTACTGGTGCGCTGAATTGGCCCGATAGATGCACCTCGAATACTGGACCAACTAACGTGAACCGAACAGGGGCAATTGGTGCTACGCTGAAGGATAATGTAGCACTGATTGGTTCTTTGACTACTCCGGAAGGGAACATAATTTTCACCTGACCATCCATGGAGGTCAACATTCCACCAGACCTTGTGATTACTACAGTTGCGTCAGGTACAATTGCTTCTGATACTTGCGGCGACTGTGGCATAAACGACTGGGCCTGTGTTGTCAATACCAGCAAAACAACCATTGCCATTGAGATCAATAAAGCGGTAATAACTCTGGCAAATCGTCTCATGTTCTACTCCCCCCCCCAACAGTGAAGTTATGCTATAGCAAGCAGGCTCCTAAAATTGTATCACACTTTGACCTCAACACAATCACAAGAATAAGGTTAGAAATCTGACACGCTAACGAGGGAGAATATGACAAGTTAAACGCAAAATGCCCGGATGGACTAATAGTGTGCCAACGCCAACTGAGCAAGATGAGCAAGTTTGGTGAGAATGGACAGCAGAGCGAGAGTAGTTGGCGAGCTTGTTCGAAAGCCGCCAGGCGGCCAGCCCGGCGGGAATTGTTGAGTTGATGTAATTTCAAACAAAGCTTACTATCATTTTGTCAAGTCCTTTATCAACAGACGAGTGAACCTAGCTCGTAAAAAGTAGATTTTTCGAGTCAGCGGACCGAGTATGCACCGGATAGATGAAACCGAAGCTATGAATCGAAACCTGTACATAACGCCAGCCATTGCTGAAGGGCAAGGGGCACTGTTATCTCTATCCTGGTATACGAGCGTGCCTGAGGCAGAGACTCACCTTACGTTATCCAGAGCTTCAGGGCCACAGACCGAGGGCGGTCCAAGCTTTGTGGCGAGGGTCTGGTTAGCCTCAAGGAGAAACCCGGCCGGCCCTCGGTCTGCCTGGCGCGCTGCCG
>JBGSMF010000153.1:0-4114 GCA_041740315.1 Thermoflexales bacterium | reverse complement strand
TGCCTCTTTTCCGAGCTGTAGCGCTGGGGGCGCCGTCACGGCGCCCCCTGCCAACTCTTTCGCAAGACCCATGCTAGAAAAGAGTTGTCCGAGTGGCAGTTTTCTGCGATTAGATAGTTCAAATCGAGGAGGGTATTATGGCGCCGGTATCCCCGTCTGAGCCGAGCCAACTATTACCGGATCCAATCAAAGACTCTGTCATCAGCGTCAAACATTTGACGAAAAAGTTTGCAGATGAGACAGTGGTGCAGGATGTCTCGTTTGATGTCCCCCGCTCTTCTATCTTTGGTTTTATTGGGCCCAGTGGATCAGGAAAAACCACTACGATCCGCTTATTGACGGGCGTCTATACCCCCACGGCTGGCCAAGTTGTTGTGCTTAATCGCAATCCGGCCCAGTTCAGCCAGGGTGAGCGGGCGCGCCTCGGCTACATGCCACAGCTTTTTGTGCTCTACCCCAACTTGACCGTATGGGAAAACCTCAATTTTGCCGCTTCTCTGTATGGAATGGGTTTATTCCGGGGGAAACGTCTGAAGCGGGCCTTGGAATTTGTAGAACTGTACGAGCATCGTGGTAAGCTGGCCCGCAATATTTCAGGGGGGATGCTGCGGCGTCTCAGCCTGGCGGCCACTCTGGTACACGACCCGCAACTGCTCTTTCTGGATGAGCCGACCGCTGGGATTGATCCCGTCTTGAGGCGCAAGTTTTGGGATCATTTCAGGGAGCTTAGAAACCAGGGGCACACAGTATTTGTCACCACCCAATACGTAAGCGAAGCAGATAACTGCGACCTGGTGGGCGTACAGAACAATGGCAAGTTGCTGCTGGTGGATACCCCTCAGGGTTTGAGACAGCACGCTTATGGAGGTGATATGGTTGATTTCCGCACTGCACAGCCATTCGATTTCCAGGCCGAGGCGAGGCTGCGCTCACTGCCATTCGTGCGGGCTAAAACCGTCCGCATGGGTCCCGACAGTATGCGAATCATCGTAGACCAGGCCAGCACCGCCACCCCCGAACTGATGGAATGGGCGCGGCAGCAAAATATTCAGGTAAAGACGGTGGAAGAGTATGCGCCCTCCTTTGAAGATGTCTTTGTAGAGCTGGTGCGTCCGGAGGTGAGCAATGGGTAACTTTTTCCGGGGCATGATCCGGGCTTCCTCCTTCTTTAGAAAGGAAATTTTTGAAATTTTGCGCCAGCCTCGGCTGGTCGCTACCCTAGTGCTGGGGCCGTTCTTAATCCTGTTCATCTTTGGAATTGGCTACCGCAACCAGCCGCGCGCCTTGCGCACGTTGTTCGTAGCGCAGCCCAACAGCACCCTCGCTCAGGCAATCCAACAGAACCAGGAATCTATGGGCTCGTGGCTGATTTATGCCGGGGACACCGGCGACCAGAAAGAAGTGCTCGACCAGCTGAACCGGGGACAAGTTGACCTGGTAATTGTAGAGCCTGAGGATGCCTATAACACTATTAAGAACAACCAGCAAGCCGTTTTCACTTTGTATCACCACGAGATTGACCCCGCGCGGATAAGCTTCATCGCCTACTTTGGACAAGTCTACGTGAACGCACTCAACCAACTGGTGTTGCGCTCTTTTGCCGTGCAAGGACAGAATGACGCGGCCAACTTGCATAATAACCTGCAAGAGGCCCACCAAAACGTTTCCGCCATGCGCCAAGCCGTGCAGAGCGGAGATGAAATGCTTGCTCAGCAAAAACAGCAAGGGTTAGCCAGCAACGTGGATGCCGTTTCCCTGGCGGTTGGCGTCAGCCTGGGCTTGCTGGACGGCATGCAGCAAACGGAGGGCGTTAATAAAGGCCAGGCTGACCCAGTGCAGAGCACGCTCACCGACCTGCGCCAAAACACCGACCAGCTTGATAACAGCAGTTCAGCCAACAAGGCCGAGCGGCTGGCGCGCATTGACAAGATAGAAAAAGACATCACCGACCTAGATGGCAAGCTGGCAGAGTTCCAGAGCATTGACCCTTCCATCATCGTCAGCCCTTTCCATAGCGAGACGAAAAGCCTAGCTCCCGTTCAGCTTTCTCTTTCGGATTTCTTTGCTCCAGCGGTGCTGGCGCTCTTACTCCAACACCTGGCAGTCACGTTCGCCGCCTTGTCTATCGTTCGTGAGCGCAACGTGGGCACTATGGAGCTTTTTCGCGTTTCACCCCTATCGGCGGCAGAAGCCCTCTTTGGCAAATACATTAGCTATATGCTGTTCGGCGGCGTGATCGCGGCCCTCCTATCTGCCCTTTTGGTATTTGTCCTGCACGTGCCCATGCTGGGGAACTGGTGGTATTTCGCCTTGGTCATCACTGCCGTGCTGTTTACCTCCCTAGGGATTGGCTTTGCCATTTCAATCGTTTCGCAAACCGACAGCCAGGCCGTGCAATACAGCATGATCATCCTGCTGGCCAGCGTCTTTTTCAGCGGGTTCATCATGAGCCTGGATATGCTTGTGCCGCCGGTGAGAGTCATCTCCTGGTTGCTGCCCACCACCTATGGCACGCTCCTTCTGAGGGATATCGCCCTGCGTGGGACTGATCCGAACTGGCTACTGCTGGGTGGCCTGGCCGCCATCGGCTTGGTCTTGATGTTTATATCCTGGCGGCTAATGAGCCGTCTGATTTCCTCCTCACAATGATAGAAATAGGTTTTGACCTATATAGACATCTAGCCTAGACTCCTCTCCACATAAAGCGGAGCGCGTTCACAACCGGGGGTCTTGATGTGGAGCTAAAAATCCACGCTGCCCTGATGACAGCCGGCGCATTGAGATGTATGCTAAGAGTATAAAGGATAAGCGCCTTGTCATCCAATACGGAAGGGACACATGGCTACTCAATTGACTCGTAACTGGCGGTTGTTAGTGTTGCGCGGGCTGGTCGCCGCTCTGTTTGGCCTGGCGGTGCTCGCCTGGCAAGGCGCTACGCTGACGGCGCTGGGGCTGTTGTTTGGCGCCTATGCGCTGGCAGACGGTTTTTTGGCCCTGGGTGTGAGCCAGCTTGATCGCCATGAACACAAGCACAGGTGGGGGTTGTGGCTAAGAGGCTTGACGGGCGTCGCCGCCGGCGTGCTCGCTTGCTTCTGGCCGAGCATTACGGCGCAGGCACTGGTTTCTCTCATTGCAGCCTGGGCGATTCTGACCGGCGCGTTTGCGGCTGCAGCCGTCCTATGGGAGGCCGTGGCGGTGCTTGATCTGCGCAATGTGGTTGAGGGCGAGCGGCAGATGGCCTGGGACAATCTGATTGAGCGCGAGCTGATGCGAGCGCGCTAAAAGACGCGAGAGCGGATTAACTGCCGGTGCGCTACTCTGCCCAGAGCGCCGGCAATTGTCAACGAGGGCAGTCTATCTAAAGGATTCAGGAGGATCATAGCATGAACAAGGATGTATTTGAAGGCAAGTGGAAGCAACTGCGCGGCCAAGCCAAAGAGTGGTGGGGCAAGCTCACCGACGATGATCTGGAGCGGGTGGGTGGCAAGTATGACCAATTCGTCGGACTGATCCAGGAAAAATATGGCTATACCCGCGAACGCGCCGAAGAGGAAATTGACCGGCGGGCGGCGGAGATTAAAGCCGACCGGAAAGAGGCCGCCAAGGAGATTGACCAGCAGGCAGCCGAGATTAAAGCCGACCGGAAAGAGGCCGCCAAGGAAATTGACCGGCAGGTGGCCGAGATTAAAGCCGACCTAAAAGAGGTCGCCAAGTAATTTAACAGTCTTGTCCGGCCAGCCTGCTCTAGTTTACGCGGCGAGTGGGAACCGGACATCACGAGTCGTTTGAAACACTCAAACACTCAAAAGGGAGATACACATGAACATTCTTATATACCTTATCGTTGCGGCAGCGATCGGCTGGGTGGCGAGTGAACTCATGCACGACCGAGCGAGCCTGTTGCTCAATATTATTGTGGCCGTCGTAGGCGCATTCCTGGCGGGTTACTTTCTCAGTCCCATCTTCAAGGTTGGGACCATCAACGATGCGATCAATGTTCCAACCATGCTGGTGACACTGCTGGGCGCCATCATCGTGATAGCGATTGTCCATCTACTCCGCCGCAGATTATAACCCAGAGAGGCATGAATGGCTGGCGATCGTCCGCCTCTTC
>JBGSMF010000152.1:0-4329 GCA_041740315.1 Thermoflexales bacterium | reverse complement strand
TTGCGCAGATCATCCAGCACGCGTCGCCTGCGTTCTGGCACAGGCTCCAAGGCCGACGCCGCGGATCGATAGCTTGCCTCGCTCAATCCACCCAGGCGCGTTTCGATAGCTTGCAGCAATACCTCAAACGATTGGCGCGTTGGCGCATCATTCAAGCTTGCGTTCAATTTGCCCACAAGCGCCTGGAGACGATTATCTCCAGACACAGCTTTTGATGCAGCGTCGGCGCGATCGGCGCCGGCGTTGTTGCCAGACAGTCCGGTCGTGGGCTTATTAGCCCCGTTTCCAGAATCCAGATCAAAAGCGGGCGAGGCGGCAGGGCCGCGCAGCGGCCCACCCGCGCCAGCGGGTGTAAAAGCCCTAGTATTTAACTTTGTGTGACCTGAGGTCACACGGTTGGGGTCATTTTGAGCCTCTACCGTGTGACCTAAAGTCACACGGTCAGGGTTCACCATGTGACCTAAAGTCACACGGTCGGAAGCGTCATTGGCCTGTGAAATGACCTGGCTGGTCATGAGCAAATAGGCGTGGTTGCCGGCGAACGCGCCGCGACTATCGCGGAAATTGTCCGGCAGATTGAGGATGCGCAGCAGCCCCAACTCGGCCAGGCGAGCGGCCGCCGGTGGAATCTTTTCACGGCTGCGCCCTAAAATATCAGCCAGGCCAACGTCGGTGACGCGCGCATACAGCCGGCCGCGGTCTTCAGGCATGGCCTGGCCCAGGCGAACCATCAAGTCCAGGTCATCGTCAATGAGCCGCCGGGCGTGCAGGCCGAGCGCGACCAGCAGGGCAAAGTCGCCATTGAGGCGGCCGGGAAAGTTCTTTTGAAACCAACCGGTGGTGACCGCAGCGCGGTTGATCTGAAAGTAAATCTCGGGCAATTGCTCCGCCAGGAGATTGTCCGGTGTGGCAGTGAGGGCCTGCGCGTAAACGATGCGGAAAATGTTGGTCATTGCCCATCCCTTTGATCGGCCACGATCCAGATAATGTCTGACAAAATGGCGCGTTGCCCGTTGTTCAACCGGACCAACTTTTGAGGATTGAAGCCCCTGACATACTGCTCAATGGCGTCTTTCATCAGCGACAGCTCCGCTCGCAGTTTCCAATGCTCCGCGCGCGGCGAAGTGTCGCACAAGATGACAAACAGGCGATTGGCGTAATGACAGCGCCCCTGCGCGCTCTGGTGTTGGTACAGCCACCAAATGAGCGTGGAGGGGGTGAGCCTGGCAATGTTCACCGGAAGGGGGAAGCCTTTGGGATAGACGGTTGTTTTGCCTGCCTGGTCGGCAGACAGGTGGTCAAAGCTGATCCCCCGGATCCTAAAATCAACCAGCCGGTCTTTGATATCCCTGGCAGGCACTACGCCGGGCAGGCTGCAAAAGATGGCTTCCACGCCCATCGCCGACCAAAAGTTGAACCAGCGATTGATGGCATAATTTCTGATTTCGGCTGGCTTGCCTTCGAGTTGCCGCACCAACATTGACCACGTGGGCGTCGAGTAGATGAAAGCCGTCATCTTGTCCCACTCGTCGCTCTGCGCCCGGCCCCAGGGCGTTGCCGGCTCGGCCAGGCGCTTCTTCAGTTCAGCCTCGAGCGTGGGCATGTCAAGAGTCAACATCGAAACTATACACCGTCCAACCAGGCCGGGCGCAGCGACCAAACAATTCGAGATACGGGCCGGGCCACGTCTCAGCCAGTTGATAGAACGCCGGCGGCTTGTAATTGTGTTCCACGGGCAGGTGAAATAACGTCAGGTCAGGCTCAGGCCGGCGCGCCCGGCCGCGCCGGCTGACAACAAAATGTTCATCACAGGGAAGGAGTTGTCCCTCCTTCAGGCCGGGCAGGTCTTCCGGTCGCGCCTTGATCCACGGATAGACGGTCACATACTCAAAGCCCCACCTATCTCCAAAATGATCAATCTGTCCCAAGATGTCCTGTGTGAGCACTTGAAACAATATGCAGTCGGGAGCCGCCAGGGACGCCACCGGCACACCTTTGTCCGTGTCGAGCGTCATACCGGGCCAGGTCTGGTCCATCACAATCACGCCATAGCGCCCCAACCCTTCCCAATCTACCTGCTGAACGCGGCCTTGAATAACCCTGCCGTCTTGATTTGCTGCTGCCATAAGCTAATCCTCCAATCGCAGTTGCATAGCTCGAAAATATTTGGGATTGTTTTCAATGCCGATAAACTTGCGCCCGATGCGCCTGGCCGCCGCGCCAGTCGAGCCGACGCCGGCAAAGCCGTCCATCACCACATCGCCGCGATTGCTAAACACCTCAAGGAGCCAGAGCAAGATTTGTTCCGGCTTTTGCGTGGGGTGCAGCGTGTTGCCCTTGTCGTCTTTCACCCGCTCGTGGCCGCCGCAGATCGGCGCGCGCATAATGACGCCTCGATCCCACCCCTCGGTCTCGTTGAAAACATAGTCCGCGCCGGGCTTGACGGCCCACACCATAAACTCGGCTGAGCTTTTCAGGTTGCGCCGTACCAGGCCGGTCGGGCTGATGTTGGTCTTTTCCCAGACGATAATGTTCTTGGGGGCAAGCCCCGCTTGCTGGTACAGCCGCCACAGGTCGCTGACCAGCACCTTGTCACAGAAGGAAATCACCGCGCCACCCGGCCGGGTGACGCGCGCCCATTCACTCACCCACTTTTCTAATCGCTCCAGGAACTCGGCCTGGGTCGCGCTATCCCATTCATCATCGCCGTCAAAATCGGCCGGCACAAACTCGACGCCGGTCTTGACCAGCTTGCCTTGCTTGCTGATGTTGTAAGGCGGGTCGGTCAGCACCAGGTCAATGCTATTATCAGCAATGTCGAGTGCTTTGACTTCAAAATCCCCCAGGATGACCTGCACGCCCACCTTTTGCTCCCACTCGTCGCGAATCGTTTGAATCAAGCGCGTGAGCTTGGGATGACCTTCGGCCTGCCAATCCTTGTCGTAAGCGCCGTGGTCAATCTCAGCCAGCGCCCGCTCCACAAATTCAGCCCCCACCCCGGCCAGCTCATTTTGCGCAAACGCCTTCATCTCGTTGCGCGCCTGGTAGGCCTGCGCCATGGCTTTGAATTGAGCTTTTTTGACTTTGCCTTCAGCCAGGTTGGTGGCGAGGGTGAGTTGTTGGTCGGGAGTGAGGTCAAGAATGGAGCGCAGCAGTCCTTCAGTGAACGTTGGTACAGTTGTACCATTCTTTGGTACATCCTCTTCGTCAGTGATTGATACATCCTTCTCAAAAGTTGTACCAATGACTTGCCAGGCTTGAGACTCGATCTTTCTCAGCGCAGCATAATTCTTGACTTTCTCGCGCGTCCACCCCAAAATCTCGCCCAACTCGACCTGGGTACGTCCCATATCTAACTCGCGCCACACCAGTTCGGCGTCATCCACAAATGTCGTGGGAATGACCGACTCGGCAGCCTCGTTAGCCTGCCGCGCCCGGCGCAGTTGCTCCGCGTCGCCGGCGAGGGTTTCGTCAACGTAAACCGGCACGGACTTGAGACCCAGTTCTTTCATTGCCTCCAGCCGGTGCGCGCCGTCAACCAGCGTGTAGCCTTTTTTGCCTTTTACGACCAGCAGCGGATATTGGGGCAGATAGCCCAGCTTTTCTATTTTTGCCTTCAGGCGCTGGACGCCGCCCGGCTTGATGCGCCGCACCGTGACGCGCCCGGTGATTTGAGCGATGGGTATGGTCTTGAGCATGGTTTTGTCTTTCGAATGTTTTCAGCAACGACTGCATCCAGTCGTCTACGATGCCATAGTAGGCCCAGCGGGCCAGTGATCGTAATTCCTTGTCTGATGCTTCCATCAGAGTTGCACTTGCCTGACCTGCGCGTTCACGAATTGGGTGAGATGCCTGTAAAAGTACAGCGGCACCATACCGGTCGGCCCCTTGCGGTGTTTGGCAACTATGAGCTCGGTTGCCCCCTGCGCCGCATCGGCAATGGCCACAGACTCGTCACGGTAGACAAAGACCACCACATCGGCCTCGTTTTCGATATCACCGGACTCGCGCAGGTCGGACAGCACCGGCCGCTTGTCGGCCCGCTGCTCGACGGCGCGCGAAATTTGCGCCGCGACGAGCACCGGCACGTTCAGCTCGCCAGCCAGCGTCTTGAGCGAGCGCGCCAGGTAAGACACCTCCTGGGTGCGGTTTCCGTGTTGGCCACTGGCCGTCATCCGCTGCAAATAGTCCACCACGACCAGGTCGAGGCCGTAATAGGCGCTGTGCCGGCGCGCTTTGCTGTGCAGTTGCAGCGCCGAGATCGCCGGCGTGTCGTCAATCCATACCCGCTTGTCGGCGGATAGGCTGCTGACCGCCTCGACAAAGCGC
>JBGSMF010000151.1:0-24236 GCA_041740315.1 Thermoflexales bacterium | reverse complement strand
GTGGGGGCGATTCGCGAATCGCCCCGACGCAATTGCCTTACCTCCATTCGCTCATCTGTTAGGGCTGCAATGAGGCAGGCAGCCAGGCCAGAGCGTTATACCACTTGGCCGTTTCTGAAATGGCATAAAGCTGGCGGCCGTCGGCGCTGGCTACCCACACTTCGCTATAGAGAGAATCTTTATCTGTAATGATGGTGGATACAAAGGCTACAAAGTTGCCGTTCGGTGCCCAGGTGGGATAGGTAATATCTCGTTCCTCAAACGAGGAGAGCTTGGTGGTTTGCCCAGTAAGTGTGTCTACAACGTAGATGTTACCCGATGCAAGCGCAAGAATGGTGTGAAAAATAGGAGGATTGTCTAACTGCACAAAGGCGACATGGTGACCGTCAGGAGACCAGGCAGGGCGATAGCGCCTCTCGCCGGGCATGGGCAAGTCGGTGGCAAGAAGTCTTTCACTGCTCCCATCGGCGTTCACCAACCGCAACTCGGATGGCATGAACTGGCCAGGATTGCTTTGGTAAACGTAGACCAATTGCTCACCAACAGGCGACCATGCGAGAGTGTTAATCAATCCTTTGACCTTGCGTACCAATTGTTTGTCACTGCCGTCCATGTGCATCGTCCAAATTTCACTGACTTCTTCCTTGTTTTCTGGGTAAGTGATTGAATAAGCGAGTCTGGAATTATCCGGATTGAGCGATATATTCTGGGCGAGTGAATAACCCTTATCTGGCATAGCGGGTAAATCCAACTGGCTATACCGACCTGTGGCAATATCCACCACTAGCCCGCCTCCTGAAACTACGTCGGGGGGCTGGACATCAAACGGAAGAAATACTAACTGATTATCGAGCGTCCAATCCCAAATGCCCCCTGTGCATTTTGCAGGTTCTGCCAGCGGACACCAAGCCTGCTCGGATGAACGCTCTATAACATAAACTGAGCCTATACCACGGGCAACTTCTGCCGCTATGTACTTGCCATCTGGCGAGGGGAATAGATCTATCAAATAACCAGTAAGTGGCAAATTGGTAACAACATTAGAATCCTGCCACCTTTTGCCTTGTGAATCCATTCTCAACACATGCAATTCGGGGGTGCCATTATTATCGGCCACATAGTACAGCGATTGTAGATCAGGCGGCGGGGAGCCGGCAGGCGTAGGAGCCAGGTTAATCGGCGGGCGGGTAGGGCTTGGCCTGGGTGTGCGGGTGGGACCAGAGGGGCGCGGGCGTGTTGGTTCCGGTGTAAGTGTGGGCGGCACTGTCAGCGTGGGCCAGGTTTCGGAAGGCGCGGTGGCGTCGTCCGGGTCAAGCGGCTCGGGGGTTTGCGATGGCGACAGGGTGAGCGGCGCTTCGTTCGTCCCACCGCAGGCAGCCAGCCCCAGCAGGACAACTGCAATCAGGGTCAACAGGCTTGTAGACACACAGGGCTTGTTCATGAAACCTCTATCCTTGGATATGCAAATTAATCATAACTGCTCAGGTCACAGAGCTACACAGAGGGTAACTACTCAGCCATACCCTTCGACTGCGCAGCGCGCACCCTGAGCGGAACGCAGCAAAGTCGAAGGGGCGCGCTGCTCCGCTCAGGATGCTGAGTAGTTACCACAGAGGTAGCATAGAGATTCACAGAGATTTTTACTTTCACCTCTCTGTGTGTCCTCGGTGAATCTTTGTGTAAGGATTGTTCTATGCGCCTTAACGGAATGACGCACAGGCGCGCGTAAAGTTCCGGGGGTGGCTGGACAGTTGCGGTTATTTAACAGCCGTAATGTAGTGTTACAAGGCCATGTGTCAAAAATTGTGTAATTTCGTAGCGACGACCGGCCGGTCGTCTACCACGACCATTTACACACAAATTGACAAACCGTCGTTACAACGCGCCGCTCAGGTTGACCAACTCGCTGCGCAGTTGGCCGGCGGTGAGGCGCTTGTCTGGCTGCTGGCTGAGCAGTGAAAGCAAGATGGGGTACAGCGGGGCCGGTATGCCCAGTTTTTCCGGCCTGGGAAACTGGCCGGCGGCGTAAAACGCCGGCAGGTTGCCCTGAGCATAAGGCAACTGGCCGGTCAGCAGTTCGTACATCAATATCCCCAGGGCAAACAGGTCGGTCGGCGCGCCTACCCCTTCTGGATTGATGAATTGTTCCGGCGCGCCGTAAAGGGGCGTGCCGACAAAGCTGTGCAGATTGTCGGGAGAAACCGTATCGCGATTGCCGGCGCGGGCAATGTCGAAATCAATGAGCACAGGCCGCAGCGCCATGTCTGGCCCCTGGGTGAGGATAACGTTGCTGGGCTTGATGTCTCGGTGGAATATATTTTGCTGGTGGACGTAATTGAGCGCGTCTGCTATAGCAATGCCGATTTTGACGATATCGGCCGCCGGCAGCGGGGTATGGTCATCCAGGATGGCTTGCAAAGATTTCCCTTCGACCCACTCCATGACAATGCCTGGCGGGTCCAAGAGGGCTGTATAGACCTGGCCGACGTAGGGATGCCGCAGCCCGGCCAGGATTTTTCCCTCTCGCCTCAAGGTCTCTCTAAAGCGTTGAACCACGTCGCTGGATTCTTGATCCAGGCGCAAGCACTTGATGGCCACAGTGCGCTCTAGCGCCACATCCCATGCCTTGGCTACCTGGCTGTGCTGGGTGAGGCCAACCACCTTGAGCACCTGGTATTGTTGAGCCACCAGTTGGCCTTCTTCGAGCGTCGGGCCGGGGGCTTCGCTTGGGCGCTTGCTTGGCGATTGGCGGCGCAGCCAATCGGCGAACCAGGCTGAAAAAGGCTCCCACTGTTTGCTGGACTGGTTCAGCCAAACCAGGCCGCGGTTCTCTAGCTCGCAGGCGCTTTCTTCGTCAATGCCGCGCCCGTGGGCCAGGTCGAGCAGGGCGGTCTGAAAAAGCTCTTTGCGCTCTGGGTGGTCACGGTCATCCAGTGCCCTGGTCCACAAGTAGCGAAAGTGTTCGGTGGCCGTTTCGGCAAAGGCCTGGTCGGCTTGTTTATAGTCTAATTGCCCCTGGCTGTAAGCATAGGTGTCATAAAGCGCCGAGGCCGCCATTTGAATGTAGCAGGGGTGCTGCCCGCCTCGCTCGTAAATGAAATGCGCGGCCTCTTCCGGCCAATCCAGGCCCACCCGCTGGGCGGGCAAGTGGATTATGTCGTGGATGGCCTGGCGTTCTTCAAATAGCTTGACCTGAATCAATTGGAGCACGGTCCACAGCGGCGAGGCGCTCACCCCCAGGTGAGAAAAATCGGCCAGGCTGCGGGGCGCGGCCAGCACATACGTCAGAGCTTGGGTCGTGCTGCGCAGATTATCGAAAAAATCCGGGTCAAAGTTTTTATTGCTGGCAATCAGGCCAAACTCGTCCAGCAGCAAGACAAAGCGGTAGCCCTGGCCCCCCACCCATTTTTCCAGATAGGCGTCAAATTCAAAGGGGTCGGTCAGGTCCAGGCCGGCGCTCAGGGCGGCTTCCGGTTCGCCTCGTTCTATCAGCGCGTGGCTCATCAATTGCCAGATGCGGGCAAAGAAATCGTTGCCGTGTTGCAGGCGCGGGCGGCGCGACATGTCATAATAGATGGGAATCGAGTGGCCGTTTTCGAACAAGCTGCTCCAATGGCTCTGCAGGTAGCGCAGTAGCGAGCTTTTGCCGATGCGAAATTGGCCCACCAACTGGATAGACCGGGAACTCTCTAGCGCCAGGCGCAAGCGTTCCAAGACCCGTTGGCGGTTGAAAAATTCGCCCTCTCCATACACCGGGCTTGAAAACTGGTAGGGGTTGGGGGGGAATGTCATCTTTCCTCTCTCAATACGGCCGCCAGCGACTTGGATTTGCGCAGCCAGTGATAGAACAACTCGCTGCGGATGCGCAGGCGCTCTGCGTCGCTGGGGTGAAGCTCGACCAGTTCGCGCCGAACCAACTCTCCGCTGTCTACATCCACTACGCCATAAAAGGCGTCTTCGTCTAGCCGGGGGCTGGTGCGGTGTAGAAAGCTGAGCACGCTTTTCTTCAAGACATAGTCGTGCGGCTCTTGCATAGACTCGGCCACCGCCGCCAGCGCCATGCGCGCCATGCTCCCGCTCAGCGAAACCCAATTGGTGCGAAAGCTGCTCTCGGTCACTTGCTGCAGTGTGTCGTGCGTGACCCAATTCACGTCGCCCACCTGGATGCGGCGGGCGTTCAGGCTGCGGGCGCGATTGAACAGCGCGTCGCAGATCATTTGAATATAAAATGGATGCCCCCCGGTCAGGCGCAAGATGCGTTCGACGGCGTCTTGGTCGTAGACCAGGTGATTTTTAAGCGGCGCCTGGATGAGGGCGATGGCGTCTTCTCGTTTTAGGTGGTTGACCCAGTAACTCAGGGCCATGCCGAAAAGAGAAGAAAAATAGTCGCGCTGGCGGGCAATCAGACTCCACGAGCCTGTGATGATCCAATTAAAGCGTTTGCGCGCCAGCATGATGGACCGCAGGTATTGCAACAGCTCTTCGACCATGCGCGGGTTGGCGTTGACGCTGTCGTCAAAGCGGCGGCCCAGCAGTTTTTCAAATTCGTCAAACAGCACCACCACCTGGGTGTCGCGCCGTTCCAGTTCTTCCTCGGCCCGGTCTAGCCACTGCTCGAAAACGTCGTAATAGGCCCGAGCCGAAACCAGGAAATCGGCCTTGTCTATCTGCAGCTCGGCCGGCAGCCTGGCTTCGCTCCTGACCCGCCGGGCAAAGTTGAATAGAAATTCGTGCATGCTGTCAATGTTGGCATAGCGCCCCTGAAAATCGAACATGACAATGCGATAGTTGCCAAAAATCTTGCGCTTGCCCAACTGATACAGCACCGAGGTTTTGCCCATGCGCCGCTCGCCTTGCAGCGCAATGATCTTGTTGCGCTCTTCGCCCCAAAAGCGCGTTCTCAGAAATTCAAACACATCTTCCCGGCCAACAAAAACCTCGGAATCTTTGTCCAGAGGCTGCCCCCAAACGTAGGGGCTGCGCCGAGGCAAAAGATTATCACCAATCTTTTTCGCCGCAATCGCCCGCTCTTCACTAGAGATGATGGAGCGGTCATCGGGATCAAGATAACGCACCAGCAGCCTGACTTCAAAACGTTCGCCGGCCGCCCGAGGTTTCACCGTAAAGCTGAGGCTGCTCTCGTCGCCCGCAACCAGCAGGGGGCACCTCAGAATGCCCGGCTTGATGCCCAGGTCTGGGCTGATGAGGGCCAGCTCGATCTGGCGGGCGATGGCGGGGCCATTATTCTTCACATAGACTACCAGCGAAGATTCTTCGTCGGCAATGATCTCTTCGGATTGCAAGCTGAGGCTGAGCGAGGTCTGCCGAGAAATGGCCCGCTGCATGCTGACCAGGATAGATATCCAATGATCGCCCAGCATGTGCCACAAGTGGCGCAAGGCCGGGCCGGCGTCTTGCAAATATTTGCGCTGCCCCCGTATCTCTTCCAGGGCATACGCAATGTGCTGGCGCACAGAGGCCAGGTCGGTCTTGGAAACGGCCGCCACAGCATGGTTGACCATGCTTTCCAGCGCGCTCAGAACACCCAGGGGCATCGTCTCGCTGGCAGGGCTGGCTTGCACCCGCTTGCCTTCGCTGCTGGCCGTGATGTTGGTCAGCTCGGTGATGCGCTTGTGGGCAAAAACAAGCTCTTCGGGTTTTTGCATGTCGAACAGCATCAGCACCAACTCGTACAAGTGCATCAAGGTCGTCGCGGCTGCTTCGGGCTTGTCGGCAAATTTCTGCCGGATGCTTTTCAGGCCTGAAACAACCTGATAAGGCGCCAGGTCTTGTATAAACTGCAAGGTGTCCTCAAAAGCGATTTTGGCCGGCAAGCTCAAATCGGTCAGTTCGCTCTCGGTCTTGTGGTACAAGGCATCGTTGTATTTAACCCGGGCCATTTCCAAAAAGCGATTCAGTTCAATATCGCCTCTGGCCAGGTTGTCAATGGCGGCATAATGCTGGGTATAAAATTGAACCAGTTCTTGATAGTGTTCTTTGTAAGCGTGGATTCGATAGTAAAAGAACACTACTTTGCCGTAATCTAGAATCTTTTTGATTTTTTCTGGGTTGAGGCGGCGCAGGTGCCGGCGGGTCTGTTCAAACAGCGAGGCGTCAAACTGCTCGAATGAACGGGTGGTATCTTGCGCGAACAAGGCCGCGTGAACCTCGATGCCATAGCGATGAGAATCATAGACCACCTGGTCCGAGTGAGCTACCTGAGTATCTACCTCGATCAAACGCAAGATGTCCGTGTGGATCAGGCTGGCCGTGTCAAAATCTTTGTAGCTGATGGATTCTTTTAGACATTCCAGGGCATAGATGGCCAGTGACTGCGCAAACAGGCCTTTTAATTGCTGGCGGTCTTCTGTGCCCAGGTAAAAATATTGGCGCAGGGCCTCTTGGCAGGTCTGTCGCCAGCCTTCTTCAACGTGCTGCGATTGCTGCAATAGCTGGCGCACGCCGATGTAGCTTGAAATCTTGGTGCTGTCGTCGGGCCGCAGCCACGCTTTTAGCGGCGATGAGAACTGGGCAATGGTGTCTTCCCAGGCCGTGACGGCGTCGTCCATCAGGTCGGCCACCCGGGCCGCCTCTGCTGGCCTTGCCTCAATGGGGTGGAGAGTAACCGGGGGCGGCGTTTGGGCGCGCTCACCGGGGCGTTCGGCAGGGAGGGCCGGCGCAGATTTTTCCATGTCGAGGAGGAGATATTGCAGCGTGGCCAGCTCGCGCTGAGCGATGTGATAGCGTCCTTGCCGGGCGGCTGCGCGGCAGGCTTCTCGCAGCGACTGGCATTTGCTCAACGTGCTCGGGTCGAGACGCTTGCCAAGCTGGGTCATTTGCCTGTCTACCTGCAAAGCCAGCGCATTGGTCGTCCTTTCAACCTGGGCGCAGTGTCGTTCAAATTCGGCGGTCTCTTTTTCATCCAGGGTGTAGGCCGAAATATAGCGCCTGGCTAACGCGATATTGCCCTCGTCCACCAACGACAAGGCGCGCTTGAAGGGGGTGGGGCCGCTGGCCAGGTCTTTGAGCAGCAAAAAGGTATAGGTGGCCAGGTCCAGATTGTTTTTTTCAGCCTCTTCCATCAAATGAGGCGAGAGCTGGAGGGCTGGATCGGCGCGGACCAAGTTCATATCTATGGCCATGGGGTGTTTTCCACTCTCTCTACGCCGGCTAGCCATTCATCCAGAACAGGTGAAAAATAGCTCTGGAGGCACTCGGCCAGGCTGGGCCAATGCTCGACCAGTTCATCGTATTCTTGCTGCAGGTCGGTCCATTTGATTTCGGCCTCTAATTGCTTGACCAGCATTGTCACTTCGAGCGACTGGTAGCACAAATCGGCGCTGTGGGCCAGGCTATCAATGTATTTTTGCAAGTGGGCTTCCAGTGTTTTATGCAGACCGGCTTCAATTTTGCGCAGCCTGACCGAGCTTTTATAGGCAGCGCTGTTTTTAACCAGCGCCTCGGCCCCTAGTTCGTCAATGTCTTTTTTGATCCCCCTCAGCTCTTTGTGGCTGGCAACTTGAGCCAGGGCAGACAAGAGGGGGTCAAAGACCGTGTCTCGACATTCTTTCCACACGTCGAGGGCGCTGCCTCTGCCTCGAAGGTTGGGAGGTCGCTGCAGGTCTCTTTTTAGTGCAGCCAGGGCCTGAGGCCGCTGCTCTGGGGCATGCAGATAATCCACTGCCGCCGCCGGCCTGGCCTGCCGAACAAGCTGGCAAGCCCAATTGGAGACTCTTTTCACGAACAGCGTAATATTGGGATACTCTCCCCATAACAACTCTGCGCTCTGGTCAATAAAATCTTGCTTGACTGGAAAACCCTTTGTAAACGATATCCATAGCAACGCCAAGGCCAGCAGCAATTGTGCGCGCTTGCTGTTGTAAAGCAGCCCCAACAGGTCGTTGTCGTAGGACAAGCTGTTCAAAACGCTATAACCGCTTTCTCCCATTCCGTCGGCGATCTTGATGATTTCAGCCGTCACCTCAAACACTGTATCAGACAGGTTCTGGTCGGCTGCGTGAAAGTAGGCTTGTAGCCAGTAAAAGGCGTTCACATATCGCTCGGCCTGCAGCAAGCCTTCAAGCACCAGACGGATGGCTTGTTCTCTGGCGGGGTTTTCGGCGTCGAGGTGCTCAACTAATCTGGCTGCCCACATGAGCTGGGTCTGGCGGTCCAGGCCAACTCGGCGCAAATGGGCCAGCAAGCAGACCGCCGCGCTGCCTGTTTGCTGGTCAGAGGGTCTCAGGTAATCCAGGTCGAGGCAAAGCTCGTGGGCGGCCAGGGTGCGCTTTAACACGGGTTGGATAGTAGGGTGAGTGAGCACGCCCAGCATGACATCGCCGTCAACATCGCCTGGTGTAAAGCCAGAGGTGTACCAGCCCAGCCCTTTGGGCAGGCCGCCGCTTTCAATGGCGCTGGTCAGGGCGGCGCGAATCGCCGGATAGCCGTAGGCGTTGAACAAAATCGCTTGCCTTTCGCCTGCCAGCAAGAGCAGCCACACGCCAATCTCCCAGCACAGGCTCTCATAGCCATCGGGTGTGTGCGCCACGACGACCAGCTTTTCAAAATAATCTTGGATTTGCTTGTGAGATAAAGTAATGTTGGGCTGAGACTTTATATCTTGAGCCAGTTGCCGCAACGATTCCAACGGATCATCCATAACACTCATAACTCGGAATTATAGCTTGTTCTCAACACAACACAAGCGGGCCGCAGCCAGGGAGATTTGCCGCGCGCGCAGGGCAAGGTATAATCAAACCAGAGATATCCTGACCCCCCTACTGCCAAATGATGACCCCAACCAACCTGGCCGGTCCGAAGGATTTTGGGCGGCAGTGACGACAAACTCTATTGACGTTCGTGTAGCTAAAGGATCGCTCTGGTCAAGAAACATCGATAAATTTTTCCCCAAGCGTTCCTTTACATGCCCGAAGGGCAGTAAAAGACAACTGGCAAGACTGTGAGTATTGACCCAAACAACGACCTAACCCTGGCCCGGCGTGTGGCAGCCGGCGATGAAGCGGCGTTAGAGGCATTGTATGCCCGCTATGCCGACCCGCTATTCGCGTTCATCTATCATCGGATGGGCGATTCTCGCTCAGAGGCCGAAGAAGTGTGGCAAGAAACACTGCTGGCGGCGTTTCAATCGCTTGGGGCATATCGCGGCCAGAGCCGGCTCTTTACGTGGTTGTGCGGCATCGCCCGGCACAAGCTGGCCGATCATTATCGCCATCGCGGACGCAAGCCGGCAGAGTCACTTGCGGTGGCGCTGGCGCAAGAGTGGGACTTGTTGGTAGATACTGCTCCATTGCCTGAAGAGCTATTGGCGCAGCGCGCCACACGCGCGCGAGTGGTAGAGGCGCTGGGGGCGCTGCCCGCCGATTATCGGGCAGCCTTGGTGGCCCGTTACGCCGATGAGCACAGCGTGGACCAGGTGGCGCGATTATTGGGCAAGACCTACAAAGCTACCGAGTCGCTGCTGGCGCGCGCCAGGGCGGCCTTTCGAGCGGCCTTGGCTGGCGCAGAGGAAAAACGCGATGAATGACGAGAAGGATCATTTTGAAGGCAATGCCGCTCGCCTGATTCAGGCGAGCCTGGGTCCGCAGGCTCGGCCCAGCCCGCAGGCGCGTGAACAGACCTGGCGGCTGCTGGTGGAGCAATTGCGCGCAGCCCACGCGCCCGTGCAGTTTCCTGACCGTGTTCTGGGTTTGTTGGTGGGCAGTTTGGTGTTGATTGCAGTTTGGTTGACGGCGCAGGCATTGGTGGCTGGCAAGTTGGCGCTGGACAGCTTGCCTACATGGATAGGGCTGTTCTTGTTGGCTGCAAATCTTGCCCTGGCGCCTGTTGCAAGCCTAGTTATTGTCATCAGAAGGAGGACAAATGTCAAAGCGATTTAAGCGTTACTTGCCTATAGTGGCTGTTATTGGCGCGGTGGTGCTGGTGATTTGCCTGGTGCTGGCTTCGGGGCAGCTAAAGCAGGCCAAAACCGACACAGGTGAAACTCGCCCGGCGGTCGAGGCAACGTTGGCACAGTTGCAGGCAATGCGTCCCACTTTTTTGGACGATGCTGGCTTTCGGGGCGCGGTGGAACAAGCTGCCCAAGCGCCTTTTGTGGCTGCGATGTGGTTGTTTGCGCCCGATGGCCGCATTGTATATAGTGTGGGCAGCATGGCTGCGTCGGCTCCTTCAGGCTCTAGCGCCCAAGAACGCGCCACAAGCGAGCTGCAGCGTGTGCTTTCTACTTTGCCTCAAGATGCCCTGAGCAGCGACCAGCAAACTATGTTGCTGGCAGCCTCGGCCATCCAGGCGGAAGGTGAGCATAACGATGTTTACCGGCACATGCTAAGGGCGCTTTACGCGCCCGATGGCGCGGTGGTGGGTTTGGTGGGTGTAGCGTATGATGTCAGCCCGGCGGTTGGCGCGCCGCCTGACCTGGGCTGGGTGGTCAATCTGCTTGCGGCGCTGGCGGGGCTGGCGGCATATTGGCTGGCGTTGCCGGTGTGGGTCTGGCTAGATGCGCGCGAGCGCGGCGAGCGAGCGTGGGTGTGGGCAATGTTTGTATTCGTCGGCAACTTGGTGGCGCTAATGGCCTATATCCTGGTGCGCTCACCAGGCCGATAAAGCAAGCTGCGCGTGCTTTTGCCCAACGGTACAAGTGACTGGCATCTCTGAGGCGCCGGTCACTTTTTTTGGTAAAAGTGAAATTGACTTGACCCAAAATATGAATAAACTATCACTGTAACAAACGCGGCAAGGAGTGACTATGAATCAGATGTTTTCATATTGGGAACAGGTGCGCCCCGGCCGGGAGGTGTGAAATGGCTACCTGGATTGTGCATCTACGATTGGCCGAAAACCTCTTGCAGCGAATAGAGGGCTTGGACGTGGCCCAGTTCGCCATAGGCAACATTGCTCCAGATTCCGGCATTCCAGATGAAAACTGGGCCAAGTTCACCCCGCCGCTTGAGGTGACGCATTTCTCTGCTCCGGCTGAGGCCGCCTGGAAGATAGCCGATCTGGAATTTTACCGCCGCCACCTGGCCGGTGTGCCGGCCAATGATGCAGCGCGCTTTTCCTTTTTGCTGGGATATTTTTTCCACCTGGTCACCGATAATTTGTGGCGCGTGAAATTTGTTCACCCTACCAAGGCGCGTTTTGCGGCGCAATTCGAGGCCGATCCCCGGTTTGATCGGGAGGTCAAGCGAGATTGGTACGGGCTTGATTTTGCCTACGTGCGCGCTCACCCCCATTCGCTCTTTTGGCGCGTTTTTTTGCAGTGCGAGTATATTGACGACTATTTGGATTTTTTGCCGGTGGAAGCGGTGCGGCAGCGCATTGACTATATCAAGACCTTTTACCAGCGCACAGACGCAAAAGTTGAAGAGTGGTATGTCCAAAGGCCCTGCCTGTATCTCTCGGAAACCGAAATGGATGAATTTGTCGGCGATACGACCCAAAGACTCTATGACGTTTACGCCTATCTGAAGAGTGGAATGGCTGGTGTCGAGAACCTGACTTCGGCGCTGGAATTGCCTTTGGACAATAAAAGACTCTGCGGCCTCGGCGCGCCTTTGGCGTGCGGTGAATTCTCCCGTCAACACTCAAAGGGGAGCCTATCGCGTGGAGAATGCTGGATGATTAAGCCAGAGGTCGTCAGGCAGACCGACGAGGTGACTATCTTGGGCCGAGTGTTTGGCACGCCCCTGGTGGTCAAGGGTAAAACGTGGCTGCCCATAACGCAATGGGCAGCCTGGGGCATTATGGCATGGTGGGCCGGTCGGCGCAAGCCGGCCCGGTCTTGGCCGGAACGCTTGGGCGTTGGCGCGCTGACCATGCCTATCCTGTTGGGATCAGAGTGGTGTCACAACCTGGCGCATGCGGCCGCTGCCAAGTGGGTGGGCAAGCCTATGGATGCGCTGCGCGTGATGTGGGGCATGCCGTTGGTGGTCTATTACGAGCTTGACGACACTACCGTGACGCCCCGCCAGCATGTTGCCCGCGCGTTGGGCGGGCCGGTTTTCAATGCGCTCTTTTTTATGGTGGCTTGGGTTCTGCGCCGCTTTACTCGGCCTGGCTCGGCTGCGCGCGATGCGGCCGATGTGGCCGTTGGCACAAATGCCTTTCTCTGCACAATGTCGCTGTTGCCCATCCCCGGTATTGATGGCGGGCCTATCCTCAAGTGGACGTTGGTGGGGCGCGGCTGCACCCCGGCCCAAGCTGACCAGACTGTGCAAAAAGTAAATGGCGCAGTGGGCGCCGGGTTGGCGGCGGCAAGCGCTGTTGCGTTCAAAAGGCGGCGGCATTTCTGGGGCGCCCTGCTGGCAATGTTTGGCGCGCTGGCGCTTGGCATAGCGTTTGGCTTGATTAGGGAGAAAAAATAGACTTTCGGAAATAGCAGGACGGGCACACTTGCACCTGCGCTGCGCTTGGCGCAAGTGCAGGTGTGGGGATGCCCGTCCTGCTATTTCCGATAAGGTTTAAGGTGCCTAATGACCTGTTAACGCTTGGCCTTGATCAGTTTGTGCGCCTTGGACAAAGCCCCTTCAACGCGCGCTGCATCGGCGCGCACGGGCAGGGTTTCGGCCCATTGGGCTTGGCCGCCGCCTTGCGTATCAAGCGCCTGGGCGGCTGTCTTGATAAGAGCGCTCATGTCATAGCTCACGTTGGCCGAGCACGCAAAGAACACTTGGGCGCGCGCGCCCACCACTCCCATCAACACCACCATGTTGGGGCGCTCAATCAGCAAGCGGGCCACTTGCTTAATGTCCGCCACATCGCGGTCCTGAAAGACGCGGTTGACGATGCGGATGTCTCCACTTCGTTCGGCCTTGGCTTCTAGGGCAGCGGTTTCATATTCTATCACCTGGCTGTGCAAAGCGGTGATGATTGTGATGGCCTGGCTCGTCTGGTTTTTCAGGTTGATCACAGTCTGCTCCAGTTCAACCTGCTCTACTCCCAACTCCGCCGTCAGGCGCGCGACGATTTGGTCTCGCTGATGGAGCGCGCTCAGCACGCGCTCGCCGCATTGAAAATCAACCCGCATCCAATTCTTGGTGCGCCCGGCGGCCCGGTCCACTCGCAAAATGCGCAACTGGCCAACCTCGGTGGTGCGCGAGACATGCATGGCCTGGCAGATGGAATAGGGCTGGCCCTCAATGCTGACCACGCGCGCCTTGGGGTCGCCGCTCACATCATCTGGAATCCCCAGCCGCGCCCGATCTACCAGCGCCTCGCGCACTGGGTGGCCGGCGGCAGTGAATTGGCTGGCCCAATTTGCCACTTGCTCTACGTCGTCGTCGGGCAGAATTTTGTTCAGCTCGATCCATGCCGCCTGTGGGGTGATGGTTGCCGAAATTGTCTCTGCGCCGTAAAGCTGCGCGAACGCGCCAGACAGAACGTGCTGGGCGGTATGGTGCTGCATCAATTCAAAACGGCACGGCCAATCCAAACGACCCTGCACCTCGTCCTTCCAAATCTCTTGAGCAATGATGTGGAGCAGACGGCCTTTGTCATCTTCAAGGACATCGGTGACAGGAATATCATCCAGCACGCCGCGGTCGGCTGCAACGCCCTCCAGCGCGGGGCAAAAAACGCTGCGATCCAGCACAACTGCCAGGCGGGGCAGGTGGCACCGTTCAATGATGCGGGCATTGAAGGTAGATACATAGGGATCGGCCAGGTAAAGACGCTCCGTCATAAAGTTGATTATACCACAACCTTAATTTGTGATATACTTGGGTCAAGCGTATGGTTGCAGGATTTGGGTGTGTTTCAAATGAGTTGAAACTTGGCCTAGAAACCAGGTTTTTCAGAAAAAACCTGGTTTCTTTCAAATGAAATGAAACACACCCGCAGGGTTTGGAGACCAAACCCCGGTTTTTCACCACTTTGCATAGGAGGAGTTTTATGGATGATGTTGTATGCTGTGTGTGTCAGCAGGCGGCCGGCGCAGAGGCCAAGTCGCTGGGCGGCCGATGGTATTGCCGGCTTCACTATGAGCGAGTGACCAGGGACCGGCGCGGACTGTGGCAGGCCGGCATTGCGCAAATTGTGGGGCTGCTTCTTTTTGTGGCCCTGGTAGAAGTTATTGTGCTGGTGGCGCGGCCTCAATTAGAGGGCACAGTTCTCTTGCTCGTCAGTGTAGCTTTGGCTGTGGTGCCTGCGCTGGTATGGTTGTTCTTCTTTTATCAGCAAGATCGGCTAGAGCCAGAGCCAAAGGGCTATGTCATCAGCGTGTTTGTGCTGGGCGCGTTGTTGGCGGCGGCGGTAGGCTTGCCCCTCACTCGCGATGTGTTTCGCGCGCCCGATTGGCTTGGGCGCAGCCCTGTGACCAACTTGCTTGGCTCGATTTTGGTAGTGGGCTTTGTGTACGAGTTCCTCAAGTATGCAGCAGTCAGATACAGCGTGTATCCCCTGGCCGAATTTGACGAGCGGGTAGATGGCATTGTTTATGGCACCGCCGCCGGGCTGGGGTTCGCCACCGTGTTGAATATCCATTACGTGGTGGATAGCGGCGGGGTAAATTTGCAGGTGGGGGTCATTCACGTTGTGGTGACGGCGTTGGCGCAGGCATCGTTTGCAGGCGTCACCGGCTATTTTTTGGGCCGGGCCAAATTTGAGCACGAGCCGCTGTGGTGGATGCCGGCCGGGCTGACTTGCGCGGCTGTGCTGAATGGCCTCTTTACCTATGCGCGCGGCGAGCTCACGCGCACTGGCATCAGCTTGGCCGGGGGTGGCGGGTTTAACCCGTGGCCGGGCTTGCTGTTGGCCCTTGGGGTGGCGGTGGTTGTGTTTGGGGCGCTCAACTGGCTTATTCGACGAGCGAATCAGGCGACGTTGGCAGGAGGTGCGCAATGACTGCAGCTAAAAACGTCCGCGCCAGCTTGGGAGATACCTACGCAGAATGGGCTGTCATTGTGGTTCTGCTCATCGCCTTGGCGATTGGCTGGGGAATCAAGGCGGCGACTGAAAACCAAATGTTGCCCTATACTGCCAATGGCTTGACGATTTCGTATCCTTCCGATTGGTCGGCTTCAACCACCGCCGAAGGAGTCTTGCGCTTCAGAGATGTGCGCGCCGGTGGCGTGCCGCCGGTCATCGAGGTGCGCGCGATTGACGCCGCCGATGCGGCTGTAATCACTCAAACCTTGGCGCTAGAGGCGGATTCTCTGGCGCTGACACGCGCCCAAGAGTTGACCGCTTATCGTATCCTTGAAATGGATGATACGGTTGCCTTTCGAGGTCAAGCGGCGCTGCGAGTGTCTTTTGTGTATGTGATGGATGAGCCGAGCGCGTTCGAACAGCATTTGCCGGTGGTGGTTTTGGGCGAAGACTGGCTGACTTGGCAGCAGGGCAAGATTCTTGTGTTTTCCAGGCAGGCTCCACAGGATGCTTTTGACAAGACCGGTCCCTATTTTCAAAGAGTGATGGATTCGTTTGGATTAGCCAGGTAGGAGGCAGTGATGAATGACTTGAAGCGTTTTATTGTGGCAATAGTTGCGCTGGCGCTGATAGTGGGCCTGCTGGGAGTAGAACCGGCGGCGGCGCTGGGGCGCGATGTGCGCTTGCAGATTCTCAAATCGGTGGTGCAGCTTGGGCCGGTGGCCGAGGTGACCAACAAGGGCAAGACCGAGCTACGCGCAATGGGCTGGGGCTCTGGCACGATTATCTCGGCAGATGGATTGATCTTGACCAATTATCACGTGGTAGATGTGAGTGATTTTGACGCACCGTCAAATGTCAAGGTGTTGGAAGGAATGGTGGCGGTGTATATCACTACCAAGTCTGACAAACCCCCCACACTGTCTTATATCGCCGAGGTGGTGGCCGCCTCGCCAGAGCTTGACCTGGCCGTGGTGCGCATCACGCGCAAAATCAGCGGCGAAACCGTCAGCGCCAGCAAGCTCAAGTTGCCCTATGTCAAGCTGGGCGATTCGGACGAGCTTGAGACGGGCGATAGCATCTATATCTTTGGCTATCCGGGCATTGGCGGCGAGACGCTTACGTTTACTTCAGGTGTGGTCAGCGGGTTCACCTCGGAAAAGGGCGTGGGCAACCGGGCCTGGATCAAGACCGATGCAGCCATTTCGGGCGGCAACAGCGGCGGCACGGGTGTCAACGATGATGGCCTGCTGATCGGTGTGCCCACCCAGGTAGGCCGGGGCGGGGTAGGGGGAGAATCAGAATATGTTGACTGCCGGGTGCTGGCCGATACCAATGGCAACGGCAAGCTAGACAAGGGCGACGCCTGCGTGCCGGTAGGGGGCTTTATCAATGCGCTGCGTCCGGCCAAGTTGGCCCAGCCGCTCATTACCCAGGCGCAAAAGGGCAAGACGACGCCGACTACACCGGTATCGCCAGGCAAAACGACGCAGGAAGGCGTGCAGATTTATGGCGTGATCAAGGATGTAGATAGCGGCAAGCCCATTCCCAACGCCCTATTTATCGTGCTCCAGCCTGGCGTCACGTATGACGCCTGGGAAAATGATGATCAGGTTTACTCTATGGCCAAGGCCGATACCAAAGGCAAGTTTACCTTGCCCGATTTGCTGGAAAGAGGCCAAACGTATACCTTGGTGGTAGGGCTAAAGGGTTATGTGCCTATTCACGAAGATGATGTATTGGTAGAAAAAGATGCAGACGCTGAAATCGAGTTGACCATCACTTTGCAAAAGCAGCGCTAGGCCAGGTTTTTTAAAACACTCTGCCCCCATAGATTCTATGGGGGCAGAGTTGTTTAACGCCTAATAGTTGCGGAGGACGATGGGCAAGTAGAGCTGGCGGGCCGGGTTGAGCTGCAGCAGCAAGGTGTAGGTAGCTGGGAGGATAGCGTTGGCATCTACGGCGGCCAGGAAGTAGGTTCGGGCATCAGGCACTTGCCAGGTCAGGGCGAGGCTGCCGGTGAGCCAGTGGCCTTGTTCGATGAGAGGATTGCCGTCTGGGTCATACAATTCCAGAGTGGGAGAGGTGTGGGAGCTGGAGAGGACAGTGAACACCAGCTCGGAATAGATGGGGGCGGCAAACTGGACATAGTCTTTATCGGGCGCAAAGCTGGCGGTGGGACTATCGAAGGTGTGGGTTTGGACCGCGCCCGGGAGGATGGGCTGCGCTTGCTGCCAGGTGTCATCCACTTCGAAAGAGTCGGGCAGGGTGTGCGTGATGACGCCGAGGGGCGCCAGGATGGTGTTGGGTTGCATTGCCGCAGAGGAGGTCTCTCCCTTGCAGACCAACGGCAGGAAAAGCAGCAAAGGAGATGGGCCGGCAGTGCTATCAATCCGCACATCATAGCCGGTTTGGTTGCCGGTCAAATCACCGCGATTAGAAACCCGGACAAAATAGGTTCCATTGGCGGTTGCCTGCCAGACGATGCGAGAAGAAAAGTGAGGCGCGCCAACATAATCGTCGTTGACAGCCAACAAGGTGCTCCCATCAGTGTCATAGAGCGCCAGGATGGTATCTGTGCGCTGGTCCCAGGCCAGAGTAGTGATGGTATAGACCTCGTTAGCCTGGGCGGTGAAGGTGAGCCAATCGGCGGCGTCATCGCAAAAGTTGAGGGTGGCCGTGACACCCAAGCCCAGACTGTGGGCAGCGGCGGGCGAGTCATCTTGTTCGTGCGTGTCGCTGAGGCAGAGGGTAGGCTCGATGAGCTTGTCGCCGAAATTCACCTGATAGCTGCCGCCCAGCGACACAGTGATGACGACTGAGTTGGGGGTGGTAGAGGTGTAGCCGGGCAGGTCGGACTGGATGAGGGTGTGGCGGCCAGGCAGAACAGTGGATAGAGTGTAAGCCCCGCTCAGGTTAGTCGTGGCGGTGAGAGCCTGGTCGAGCGAGACCTGGACACCGCTCAGGCCAAGCTCGCCTGGGTCTTGGGTTTGATTGCTGTTGGCATCTTCAAAGACCGTGCCGGTGATGGTAGCCGGAATGATGACGAGCATGGCGGTGGTTGGCTCGGCGTCGCTGTTGTTGCCAGGAGTGTCATCTGGCGAGGCGCTGGCAATGAGGACGGTGTTGGTGAGCGTACCCTCAAAGCCAGGCTCGACGGTGGTGGTCAAGATAATGCGCCCTCCCGCTTGGGCGGCCAAGGTCGGCATTTGCCAGACAAGGGTTTGGCCGTTTTGAACGGGGGTAGCCAGTGGCGGCTGCGTGCTGACCACGCCGCCAAAGCTCACTTGGGCGGGCAAGCTGTCGGTGATGAAGACAGTGAAGGCATTGGCTGGGCCAGCATTGGTGTAGAGCAGGGTATAGGTCAGGACTGCGCCGGCTTGCACCGGGTCGGGAGAATCGAGCTTGGCAATGGACAGGTCGGCGATGGGTGGAATGACGATTGGAGTGACGACGGTTGACTCGGTGTCGCTGTTGTCGGCGGGGTTGTCATCGGGCGTGGTGGTGGTGATGGTTGTGGTATTGGTGACGGTGCCGCTCATATTCGGGTGTACAGCTACAGTGAATACAACACTACCTTCATCATCCATTGGCAGGGTGGGCGTGTACCAGGCCAAGAGTTGGCCGGTTTGGGTGGGGCCGAACAGCGGCGGGTTGATGCTGACCACTCCCACAAAACTCACTCCGTCTGGCAGAGTGTCGAGCAGCAAGACGTGCTGCGCGTCAGTTGGGCCGGCGTTGGTGTAGAGCAGCGTGTAGGTGAGCGTACTGCCCGCCTGGACTGGGTCGGGAGAATCGGACTTGGTCACGGCCAGGTCGGTGGAGGGGGGAGGCAGAGTCGTGGTGACAACGGTCGAGGCCGCGGCGTAATTGTCTGTCAGGTTGGAATCGGGAGTGGAACTGGTGATAACCACTGTGTTGGTGATGGTGCCGCTAATGCCAGCATTGACTGTGGCCGTAAAGACAATGACGCCTCCCCCAGAGCTTGGCAGGGCGGACAGATGCCAGACCAGTTGTTGCCCATTTTGGATGGGATCGGGCAGGGGTGGGTTGGTGCTGGCTATACCCCCAAAGCTCAGCTCGACTGGCATGGTGTCTGTAATGTAAACCTCCTGCGCGCCCAGCACCCCGATATTGCCATAGAGCAGGGTATAGGTCAGTATTGCGCCGGTGAGGACGGGATCGGGGCTATCTTGCTTCAAGATGCCCAGATTCGCCTGCAGTTCGCCGCCAGGGACGACGACCAGCGTGGCTGTCCCCTCGTCTTGGGCGGCGCTGGTGGTGGAAGCAGCCGAGGCGGTGATGAGATAGGTGCCCGCCATCTTGGCCCGCGCGGTGAGCAGAATGCCGGCTGTCATGTGCGGTGGGATGTAGAGCTCGTCCACTTCCAACGCCAGGCCAAGCGATGGATTGGCGTTCACAGCGAGCGTAAAGATTGTATCCACATTGCCGGTGTTGGTGATGAATACCAGGTAGTGGGCAGTGAGGGTGTCGGTGAGCACGATCAGGGTGGGCGTGATGCTGAGGGTGACTCCCTCATAGCCCAGGAAACTGACCTCGGCAATATCGTAACCCAAGATGTTGGGATCGTTTTGCGAATAGGCGGTGACGGCAAAGGGGTACGTTTCAACCAGCGCAAAGTTCAGATCGCCGGCGATCAGATGGACGATAGTAGATTGCCCGGCGCTAAGCGAGACAGGGTTGAGGTCGAACTGGGCCGTGCTAGAGACAATCCCCCCGGCTACCAGGTCAAACGTATCGGCCTGGTCGCCGGTGTTGGTGACGAGTACCTCCCAGGTATAGCTGTCAAGTGGGTCCATCGTGACGCTGTGGGGCGTGATTTGTACTGTCACGCCGCGAAGCGATACGTCAACCAGCCCATCATCGCTGGCCGATACGCTGGCATTGAGGTTTGACATGGCCGTAACGCTGATGGGATAGCTGGCAGCCGGAATGCCATCGGGCGGGAATACAACCAGTTGCAGCGAGGCGGCATTAAAGATGTATGGCGTCAAATCAAGATGGGCCAGCGGGTTGCCGTTGGCTCTGAACTCATAGCTCCACCCGGCGGGCAGGCTGGCGCTCAGGTCGTATCCATCGGCCAGGCTGCCGGTGTTGGTCACCACCACGGCGAAAAAGGCCGGCGAGGCTTGCCCGGCCGTGGCAGCCGACGGAACCAGGCTAATGTCTACGCCTGGCTCGTTTAGCACAGAGAGGATAGCTCCATCGCTGGCGCGCAGATAACTGCTTGCCAGGGCAGTGCTGGCCTCTACCTGGAACGGATAGAGGCCCTGCGGTTGATAGGCCGTCACTACAAGCGATGCCGTGACTGCCTGGTGGGCAGCCAGGGTCAGGCTGGCCGGCATGGTAATCTGCGCTTCTTCTAGCCCGCTTGCGCCTAGAGCAAACTGGCGGGCAACGTCATCGTTGTTGGTCAGGGTGAGGGTATAGGTCACAGCTCTGCCATAGCCGGTGAACAGCAGCGGCGGTTCTATGCGCAGCTTTAGCAGGTCAGCCAGCGCCAGCTTGGCCGGGGCGGTATCTGTGCCGCCGGAATCG
This sequence comes from Thermoflexales bacterium, assembly GCA_041740315.1. GTDB lineage: Bacteria > Chloroflexota > Anaerolineae > Fen-1058 > Fen-1058 > JBGSMF01. The sequence continues at coordinate 3,797 of JBGSMF010000151.1, read as the reverse complement.
GTCTGGACATAGGCCGCCAGGTTAAATGTTCCCAGGTCGCCATTGGCCGGCGTGGTGATAAGCAGGGTGCGAGTCAGGGTGGTGTTGGCTGGTATAGCTATGACGCTGGCAGGCGTCGCAAAATCACCCGGCAGCCCGCCCACGGTCAGCGTGTAGGTTTGCGCGGCTTGGGCGGGATTGTAGAGAGTTACAGTGTAACGGGCGGCGCTGCCAGGGTTGACTGTGATGGTGGGCGGGGCGATGGCAATGATGTGCGCCGCTTCAACGTACAGCGGCGGCAGGGTAATGCGATTGCCCCCGCTAAAGAGCCGGTAATAAACCCCGGTGCCCTGGCTGATTTGGCGAACCTCGCCCGCTTGCATGCCGGGCAGGCTGGCATCAAAGTGGATGGCGCGCGGCATCTGGTACCAGTATTGCCGATAGTACCAATGATAAGCCGGGAAAGGTGTGTCAGGCGAGAGCGAGAAGGTGTTTGTCAGCACCGCCATGCCGCTCAACATTACGGTGTGAGTGATGTCAATGTTATAGACGGGCGCCGGGTCTAGCACCGGTGTTTGGGTGCGATAGGTGTTGTGAACCACCCAGCTATCTGGCTCGATGGGCGGCACGCTCAAGTCGTCGGCTATGTTGGTGACGTGATAGTTGTATTCGTTCCATAGCGGCCGCGAAGGCGCCCAGGCGGCATCGTGCCCGATGACATAGATGCCCTCGGTGTCGCCGGTGACGATTTCCACGTGATTGTCTCGATCAACATCGGCGACGATGGGAAAATCTTTGCGCGTTTGCGAGTTGATGGACGGTTCGTTGTAGAGGATTGCCCCTGTGGCGCCGTCATAGATGGTTAGACCCTGATTGGCGCCATTCCAGACAACTTCCCAATCTCTATCGCCGTCAAAATCGTGGACAGAAACGGAATTGGCCGATGTGCTATCTTGGGCCATGGCTTCCCACAGCAAGCTGCCATCGGCATTGAGGACATAGATGCGCCCGGGAGCATAGCCGGGGTTGGGAACTTGCATGGAGGCAATGATTTCCACTTCGCCGTCGCCATCGGTGTCTGCAATCGAAACCCCGCCAGGAGCGCCGCCGGGAGGGGTAGGGTATGACCACAACACGGTGCCGTCTGCGTCTACCACGTGAATGTATCCATTTGAGACAATGGCAATCTCTGGGCCAGGGTCGCCGCCAGGCTGCAAGCCGTCAATATCGGCCACGGCCGGCGCTCCACGACCCTCTAACGAGGTAGTGAAGGTTCGTTGCCAGACAAGGGTAGGCGTGATGCCCTTGTTGTAATCGAAAAGGTAGAGGGTGCTGTTTTTGGCGGTGAGAATATCCATGTCGCCATCGCCGTTCAGGTCGGCCAGGATGGGCGGGCTGGAATCGTACAAGGCGTAGGTCCAAGCCACCTGGCCGTTTGGTTCTACCACATGCAGCCCGGTTGAAGCAGCCACGGCAATTTCTGGCAATTCGTCGTCATCCAGATTGGCGATGGCCGTGCCACCCCAATCGGGGTGAACGGAGGTGTTGCGCCACCACAAAGTTCCATCGGCGCGAAAGGCATACAGGCTATTACCATCGCCACCCACTATGATTTCAGCGCCGGGGACGCCATCCAAATCAGCCAGGGCGGGGGAGTCTGGCTCAGACCCGGTGATGGCATGCTGCCACAGCAAGGGCGACCCGCCGCCGGCGTCTGCTCCATCACCTCGATAGACATAGAGGTTGCCATCGCTGGAAGAGACCACAATCTCGACAATATCGTCGCCATCCAGATCGCCTACGGCGGGCGTGGTGGCTACCCCATGAGATCCGCCCGCCGGTGTGGTATCGTACCACTCTACCATTGGAGCGCCCACAAAGTCGGCTGCCGGCGCTTCAAAAGCATCGGCGCGGGCGTTGGTTATGCCCAGCAGGCGCAGCACGTGCGGGCCAGCCCCCAGGCCGCTGTACTGGAAAGCGAGCGGCGAAGCCACAAAGGGATAGGTGAGTGTGATCACGCCATAGTCGTTATTGTCTATAAACACCTGGGCGCGGCCAAGCGTGGGATGAGAGATGGCAAGATAGTTGACCGAATCGCCCGTAAAGAGGAACCACAGATTGCGCCCATCCACTATATCTTCAACATACATTCCGCCGCTGGCTGCCGCCAGGTTATAGTGGTTCCAGCCGTCGCTAAAGTAAACGCGCTGCTCGCTGCCAGAGACCCTATCGGCCTCTAGCCGCCCTGGGGCAAACTCGGCGCCGTCCCACACATCAATATAGTCCAAGTAGATTAGGTTGTCTGACGAGCTGGGGTTATGCTGGGCAAGAACGGTGAGCGTGATGGTATGCGTGCCGGTGAGCAGATCGGGGTAGATATAGCTGGTGACATTTTCTGGATTGCTGTAGGTGTCAATGACGCCCTGGCTGACACCGTCAATGGAAACCAGCGCCATGCCGGCATTGGTGTTGGTGCGGAAGCCAATACTGGCCCACCTTCCCTCAAAGGTAAGGCTGATGGTATCGCTGAGCGTCCTTGACCATGCTGCATAGCCACTGCTGGCCTTGGCAATGCCGCCCATCGCCCACGTGGAGGCCGTCTGGCGGAAAGGAACGCCATTGTAAAGCAAGGCAGGATCATTTTCTTCGTAGCGGACGAGGCCAATCCGCGCCGGCGGCTGGTAAAAGGGCGGCGCGCCAGGGGCGCTAAAGGCATCGGCGGTGGCCTGGCCGCGATAGGCGCTGAGTTGAAAGACATGTGGGCCGTTGGTCAGGCTAAAAGCGTAGGTGCGCGTGATGAGGGTAGGATTGTAGAGGCTAAAGTGGCCCTGACTGATACCGTCTATGAGCAGCTCGACCTGGTTGCCGTCAGTGGAGGCGATGGCCTGGTAGGTGAGCGAGTCGCCTGTAAAGGGGAACCACAGGTTAGAGCCATTTCGGTAATAGCTGCCGCCGCTGGCAATAGTGTTGTTGAGTGTGCCCCAGTTGCTGCTGCGGTACGCTCGCGCGTCATCTTGCTCAAACACGCCTTGGGGCATAGAGCTGCCATCCCATACATCAATGTAATCCAGATAGACCCGATTGAGCGAGGAGAATGGATTGCGCTGGCCCAATATGGTGAGGGTGAGGGTGTGCGCGCCGGCAGACAGGCCGGAATAGTAACGGCTGAGGGTGGCATCGAACTTGTCGTAGGTGTCAAGGTCGTCTTGTTTGAAGCCGTCAATCGAGACTCGAACCAGTCCGGCATCTTGCTCGGTGAGCAAGCCCACCCCCACCCATGTGCCGGTGAAGGTGAGGCTGATGGTATGGCTGAGCGTTTCAGACCTGGCTGCCCAAGCGCTACTGGCCTGAGGCGAAGCGACCAGGCTCCAGGTGGAGGCGGTCTGGCGGAAGGGGACGCCGTTGTAGCGCAGGGCAGGGTCGTCTTCTTCGTAGCGAACGACGCCGCTTCGAACAGGCGGCTGGTAAAACGGCGGCGCGCCTGGGGTGGTAAAGGCATCGGCGGTGGCCTGGCCGCGATAGGCGCTGAGCTGAAAGACATGCGGGCCATTGGCCAGGCTAAAGGCAAAGGTGCGGGTGATGGTGGTGAGGTTGTAGAGGCTAAAGCGGCCCTGGCTGACGCCGTCTATGAGCAACTCGACCTGGTTGCCGTCAGTGGAGGCGATGGCCTGGTAGGTGAGCGAGTCGCCTGTAAAGGGAAACCACAGGTTAGAGCCATTTCGGTAATAGCTGCCGCCGCTGGCAATAGTGTTGTTGAGTGTGCCCCAGTTGCTGCTGCGGTACGCTCGCGCGTCATCTTGCTCAAACACGCCTTGGGG
>JBGSMF010000150.1:0-5976 GCA_041740315.1 Thermoflexales bacterium | reverse complement strand
ACCTGTCTGCCGACAGAGCAGGCTACGCGCCGCGCATCCTGAGCGAAGTGAAACGCAGTCGAAGGAGCGCGGCGCTCCGCTCAGGATGCTGAGTAGTTACGATTGATGTGCTATAAAACCATATTTCGCGCGCCGTATACTCGTTGGAAGAGTGGCGGCCTCTAAACCCGCCTGGAGCGAGTTCGATTCTCGCACGGCGCACAGGAAAGATTAAACGATGCAGTAGGCATACTTTCACAAACCCAGAGCTCCCCCGGTTGTATCTCTTGGTCGCTGCCTGGCAACCGCAAACCGTTAACCGTTTTTTCAAAAAAGGAGATACAACCATGAACACGCTTTCACGGGCCGTCACGGCCCAACTATTCAATTGCCCCAACACCTATACCGCGCTTCGGAAGCATTGGAGCGCGCTGATGAATTCCGACCGCAAGCACGAGCTGGCGGCGGCGCATCATCTTTTTTACCTGGCCCTTTTGGGCAAAGATTGGCGCAAGAGTTTTACCCCACCCACAAACCGCCGCAAACTTGAAAACGGCGCGCTGGTGGGCTGGAAGCTGTTCCGCGCGCTCAACCAGCTTCACAGCCGGGCAAATGAGGAATGGCTGCTCGCGCCGTTTGATGGCCTGGTTAGCTCGCAGACGCTCCAACAACTCCGCGGGCTGCTGCCAAGGCTCAACCCGTATGCATACAAGCCCGAGCAATTTGCGGGCGGGGAATTTCCGTTCGAGGCGTATTGCGCGCCACAAGCGCCGCAAACTCTTTTGGGCAAGGAATCTACCCATGCCTGAAATGTAGCAAGCTGCGCGCTATGCCTATGTCCTGGTTCGCGCCGATATTCCACTTGCCGACCAAATCGTCCAGGTTGGGCACGCCTGTCTGGAGGCCGGGCGCAAATTCCGGCCAGAGAGTTCGTGCAACCTGGTTGTGCTCAGCGTTCCATCCAAGCCGCATTTGCTCGATGCGATTGAACAGGTCGAATCAAACGGAATCCGTTGCGCCATCTTTTGCGAGCCAGACCAAGATATGGGGCATACGGCAGCCTGCACCGAGCCAATTTCTGGCGCTCACAGGCGCATATTTCGGCGCTTTCCACTTTGGGGTGCTCAGGCCAACCAACGAGCAAGAGCCCCGCCTGCGCTTGCGGCTATGCCAACAGCCGAACATCCATAGGAATACCTTTGCGTTCGTCTCGAACCAGAGCGAGGCTCTCTGTGGGACACTGGCCCATGCACACTCCACAGCCCATACACTTGGCCCAGTTGACACGGACCCCCTCCCTCTCATCTAGCGAAAGCGCTCCAAAGGGGCAGGCCTCTACGCAAGCGCCGCAGGCGGCGCAGAGCGATCCATCCACTTGGGCCACATAACCCGAAGACGCCAGCGCCGGACTGCCGTACTTGACCATCGCCTCGATGCCGCCGCAGCAGCATTTGCAACAGTTGCAGATCACATAAAAGCGGTTCAGGCAAGCATCTTTGAACCAGGCCGAGTGCAAGTGTCCGCGGGCGTGTTCTGCCTGCAACAATTCCACGGCCTCTGCCTGTGTGAGCCGCCGGCTGCTGTGGGGGTTGTGCTCCAGCACAAAATCTACAAAGGGCTGGCCGATGACCATGCAAACCTGGGTGGGCTGGCAAGGGTTGGCACGGGCATGGCGGCAGCCACACTCGTAAGCGATCACATCTGGGGGGCCATTCAGCACAAGGTCACGCGCCATAGGGTAGGGGATGATTTGTTCCAAATCTCGCAGGGCGAGGTCATGATCCAAGTTTACAATTGCTTCAGCCTGATCCTGAGTGAGGACCTTGCCATGATAACTTGCCACCCACTGTTGCTTGCCTCGTTCGCTTAACCGGGGAACGATACGGTTCAACCCCACCGCCAGGTACTGGTTGGTCCAGCGGCCATAGATGTACATGTGGAGCGCATTGAGGTTTAGCAAATTACGCCAGCCGCCTGCTCGCAATCCTTTCCAGGTAGAAACGCGCCAGAATTTGCCCCGTTCGGCCCAGAGCCACACTCCCAACCCAATGGCTAACAAGACACCCAAGGCAAGGCGCACCAGGGCCGCTTGGGGGACTGTTCTCATTTTGCGTTCAAGTGTTTCAGGCATTCTCATCTCCTCCCGCTTTTTAGGCCGGTGGCCAGCTTGCGGCCCACTTCGCGCTTTACCCGCGCTGCCAATACCCGGTTGTGTTCATCTAGAAAGGCTTGCACCGCGGCAGGGTCGTGGACGACCAGTTCGCGCAAGGCCCATGACATGGCCTTGACCACCATATCATCGTGATCGTTCAGCAGCAGGCGGCACACTATCAATGTGCGTTGAACGTCGCCATAGCCGCCATGTGAGCGCACGTTGAGCGCCACCGTGCTGACCAACGCTGCCCGCCGCCACCAGCGATCGGACGAGCGCGCCCATTTGTGAATCAATGCATCTGGCACTTGACCCGCAAGCCAGGCTGGGCCAGACAGCGTGCGCGCAAAAGCGTCCACAGTCCACCAGCTATTGATGCCCTGACCCCACTCTTCCAGTTCGGCTTTGCCGATGCGTTGAAAAGCTGCCTTGTGGCACTGAATCAACTCGTAAGCCAACCAGCGATAGTCGTAGCGAAAGAGTTCCCGCGCCAGGCTGAGGATGAACTCGGGTGTGGCTTGATCAAGTTGCTGAGAATATTTGCGGCGGATGGCTCGCTCGGCAGGCGTGTTTTTGACTGGCAAGGCGCTGATTTCGGCGTGGATTTCAGCGGCGGTTCGCTGGATGTCAGCGGCAGTTCGCTGGATATCGGCAATATTTGTTCGCTGGCGCATAGATGATGCTCCTTACAGGCGGGCATGGTGAGAAACGGTCAAATACCCGGCTTGATCTTTGCTCGCGCTCGCCTCACAACCTTGCTAATACGTCTCTGCCTTGTTTCGGGCCGCTTGGCCTGCTCTACCCAGGCCACATACATCGTTTGGGCGCTGGGAGCAAATTCGCCAAAATGCTTTCGCGCTTCCGGGTCTTGGGCCAGCGCCAACTGCAAGTCCGGCGGCATGGTGGGTTTCTCTTTCGATGTGTAGGCGGCTGCCCACCGCCCATTCCTTTTGGCTTCTTCCACCTTGGCCAGCCCGGCTTGGGCCATCTTGCCGAGTCGCATCAATTTCTCGGCCCGCTCTCGATTGGATTGCGACCAGAGGCTGCGAGGTTTACGAGGCGAAAAGCGCAAGATGTAATATTGATCGTCCACGCTGTGCATCTTGCCGTCTATCCAGCCAAAGCAGAGCGCCTCCTCCACCGCTTCTTCGTATGTCACGGCCTTTAACGCGGCGCGCTTTTTCTTGATGACCAACCACACTTGGGTTTCAGTCGCGTGATTCTTTTCAAGCCAGCGCCGCCACGCGGCCCGGTTTGCAAGATGCACGCTTTTCACATCAGGTGTTTGTTTATCCATTGACTTTTCTCGGGCTCATTTGACTATTCCTCCGTGATACTCTAACCGATACACGGCTTGCCCTTTATAAAGGATCCTTTCAACCCCCAAGAAACACTCAACCGTACCCTGGCTTTCGTCAACATACTCCCAGTCACCTTCTTGCAAACAAGCCGGTCCGCGAAATGGCCGGTCTTCTTTAACTTGCCCCAGCGCCTTCTGCAAGAACTGGTACACCTGAGCTGGCGGGGCAGTCTGGGCTAGCACGGTTCCATAATAGTTCATAGCCCAGATGGCCTGGCCACCTTGCCAGACCACCTCTTCCCCCACAAAGGGATTCCCGCCAAAGTATCTATCGCGGTACTTGAACTCGCCCTCTTGAAAATCTAGTTCTTTGCAGCCATCTTCCAGGATACGCTCACCACCCCCGTCCCCGCTGGCATAAGTGTGAAGCTTGGCCTTGACAAGAAACTGTTCGAGTCGCATAGAGACACTCCTTTGAAATATTGGGTTGGCGCACACTATGAATTCTACCATTTTTTGCCATCCTGCGCGTCGCTCAGAATGAGCGACGCCCATTGACCTTTGCCTGGGTTGGCGATAGAATGGGGAGCGGCTTGAACAAGGCCCGCCAAACGGCCCAACTGGCAGAGCGATCGCGATTGAGCGGTTGGCGCGTCGAGGGACTGTTTTGGACAAGCATCGAAGGTAACTTCCCAATAATCTGGGGTAATTGCCTGAACCATCATCTCGCTTTGTACCCCGGACAGGCTATTTTGTCAAGGAACAAAGCCCTTCATTTTTCAGGACATTATGGACTGGACGGGCAGGACGTTTTCGCCTATGATGAATAGGCTGGGAACGCCTATTGTGAGAGCCATCGTATGCTGGAAGATTTTGATCTGAATCGCATCCAAGATATTGAAGGGGCCCGTCAGGCCATTCTGCGTCTGCTCAACTTGGTTGAAGAGTTGGCGGCCGAGAACCGCAAGTTGCGCGAAGAAGTGCAGCAGTTGCGGGACGAAATCAATCGGCTGAAGGGCGAGCAGGGCAAACCCAAGATCAAGCCGAACAAGCCGCCCGCCGCGTCAACCCCCACGAACCATTCCTCTGAGCGTGAACGCCGCCAGCCAAAAGCGCGGCGTAAGACCAGCAAAGTGGACAAGATCAAAGTGGATCGGGAAGAAGTGCTGAAGGTAGAGCCGGGCCAACTTCCCGCCGACGCCAAGCCCAAGGGGTACGAGGATGTCACGGTGCAAGACATCAAAATCGAAACTGACAATGTGCTGTTCCATAAGGAAAAGTACTATTCGCCCTCTGAGAACAAGATCTATCTGGCCGAATTGCCAGCGGGGTATGCGGGGCAATTTGGGCCTGGGATCAAAGCCATGACCGTTGTGATGTACTATGGTCTGAATACGAGCGAACCCAAGATCGTCGAGTTCTTTGAGCATGTGGGTATCTTGATCTCAAAGGGCGAGGTGTCTAAGCTGCTGATCAAGGATCAGGACGATTTTCACACTGAGAAAGAGGCCGTCTACAAGGCGGGCTTGCATAGCAGCGCCTGGCAGCAGACGGACACCACGTTGACGCGGGTGAATGGGGAGAATCACAACTGCCACGTGATCGGGAATCCGCTGTATACGGTTTATGTGACCACCGAGAAGAAGGATCGGCTGGCGGTATTGGCGGCGCTCACCAACGGGCGGAGCTTGAACTGTGTGTTGAATGCCGAAGCCAAGCAACGCCTAGCAGGCGTGAGTCTGCCCGCGAAAGTCAGAACCAAGCTGGAGCAGGCGGTGCCGGAGCAAGGGCTGCCTCAAACCGAGTTCACGCGGTGGTTGGATGAGCAGTGGCCCGAACTGGGGGCCGTGCAGCGCCGGCATATCTTGGAAGCTGCGGCCGTGGCCGCTTATCACGTTCAGCAAGAATTTCCGATCGTGGATTTGCTGGTGTGTGATGATGCGCCGCAGTATACGCAGTTGACGGAAGACTTGGCGGGCTGTTGGGTCCACGACGGGCGGCACTACAAAAAACTGCTGCCGGTGGTCGCGGCACACCAGCAAGCCGTGGAGGATTTTTTAGACCGCTACTGGGATTTTTACGCTGAACTCCTGGTCTACAAACAGCAACCGAGTTCCGCCGAGTCCGAGCGGCTGGGCAACGCTTTTGACCAGTTGTTCTCGACCGTGACCGGCTATGCGGCCTTGGACGAACGCATTGCCAAGACCAAGGCGAAAAAGGAGACGCTGCTGATGGTGTTGAAACATCCCGAGTTGCCCCTGCACAATAATGACTCGGAACTGGCCGCCCGTCGGCGCGTTCGCAAGCGCGATGTCAGTTTTGGCCCACGCACGGAGGCGGGCAAGCAAGCGTGGGACACGTTTATGTCCCTGGCGGCTACGACCAAGAAGCTCGGCGTGAGTTTCTTTGAGTATATTTGCGACCGCGTGTCCGGCACTAGCAAGGTGCCCCCGCTGGCCGACTTGATTGCACAGCAAGCCGAACAACGTCGGTTAGACGCGTCGTGGAATGCCTCGTAGTCTTCCCCGATTTATTGGGAAGATAC
>JBGSMF010000149.1:0-3268 GCA_041740315.1 Thermoflexales bacterium | reverse complement strand
TTGCGCAGATCATCCAGCACGCGTCGCCTGCGTTCTGGCACAGGCTCCAAGGCCGACGCCGCGGATCGATAGCTTGCCTCGCTCAATCCACCCAGGCGCGTTTCGATAGCTTGCAGCAATACCTCAAACGATTGGCGCGTTTGCGCATCATTCAAGCTTGCGTTCAATTTGCCCACAAGCGCCTGGAGACGATTATCTCCAGACACAGCTTTTGATGCAGCGTCGGCGCGATTGGCGCCGGCGTTGTTGCCGGATAGTCCGGTCGTGGGCTTATTAGCCCCGTTTCCAGAATCCAGATCAAAAGCGGGCGAGGCGGCAGGGCCGCGCAGCGGCCCACCCGCGCCAGCGGGTGTATAAGCCCTAGTATTTAACTTTGTGTGACCTGAGGTCACATGGTTGGGATCATTTTGCGCCTCTACTGTGTGACCTAAAGTCACACGGTCAGGGTTCACCGTGTGACCTAAAGTCACACGATCGGAAGCGTCATTGGCCTGTGAAATGACCTGGCTGGCCATGAGCAAATAGGCGTGGTTGCCGGCAAACGTGCCGCGACTATCGCGGAAATTATCCGGCAGATTGAGAATGCGCAGCAGCCCCAACTCGGCCAGGCGAGCGGCCGCCGGTGGAATCTTTTCACGGCTGCGCCCTAAAATGTCGGCCAGGCCAACGTCGGTGACGCGCGCATACAGCCGGCCGCGGTCTTCAGGCATGGCCTGGCCCAGCCGAATCATCAGTTCGAGATCATCGTCAATGAGCCGCCGGGCGTGCAGGCCGAGCGCGACTAGCAGGGCAAAGTCGCCATTGAGGCGGCCGGGAAAATTCTTTTGGAACCAGCCAGTGGTGACCGCCGCGCGGTTGACCTGGAAGTAAATTTCGGGCGATTGCTCTGCCAGGAGATTGTCCGGCGTGGCGGTGATGGTCTGCGCGTAAACGATGCGAAAAATACTAGTCATTACCCCAACCCTTCTATCGTCACCAGCTTTTGCCGCCTGGATGCCCCCGCTTTCAAGCGTGGGGAGGAAAGGCGGCCAATTGCTTTGAACCACTAATTGTTGTACAATATAGAACGGACGTGCTAAGTAATCATTGATGTTCTCAAGGGCTTGCAAGCGATGAAAGCCAAGACCGAATCTTTTGTGTGCGAATTGCCTTTGGTGCTGGCGGGTGACGATGAGCGCGTATTGAGTGTGCGCTTTGATGTGGCCCGGCAAGCCTACAATGCTTGCTTGTCGGAGGCTTTGCGCCGGTTGGAGTTGCTGCGCCAATCGAAAGGCTACCAGGCGGCGCGCAAGTTGCCCAAAGGTACAAAAGGCTCGGCTGCGGCCAAGGCGCGTGCAGCCGCTTTTCGTAAGGCCAACGAGCAGCACGGCTTTCGAGAGTACGACCTGCACGCTTGGGCCACTGAGCACATTTCGCACAAATGGTTGGGTGAGCATCTGGATGCCAATACAATTCAAAGGCTTGCTACCCGCGCCTTCAAAGCTGTGCAGGAGTATGCCTTTGGCAAGCATGGTCGCCCCCGTTTCAAGTCTTTCAACCAACTGGACAGTGTGGAAGGCAAGACCAACACAAGCGGTATCCGATGGTGTGATAATCGGGTCGAGTGGTTTGGCCTGAAGTTGCCTGCTATCATTAACCCGGCAGACCCCGTTATCGCGCACGGACTGAGCAGCCGTATCAAATACGTGCGCCTGGTGCGCCGCCGCCTCAATGGCAAGCCGCACTACTCTGCCCAACTCATTTGCGAAGGCAAACCCTATCGAAAGGAAAAGAATACCATTGGCGCAGGCGTGGTAGGCATAGACCCTGGCCCGCGAGTGTTTGGGATTGCGGGCGAGACGTGGGGCGCGCAGGTAGACCTGACCACGCCCCTCAAACACAATCGGCAAGCGGCGCGCCGTTTGCAACGGCACATTGACCGGCAGCGGCGGGCAAATAATCCAAACAACTTTTTGCCTGACGGCCGCATCCGTCCCGGTCGCAAGACGTGGCGCGTGTCCAAGCGTCAGCGTCGGGCGCAAGCCAAGCTGGCCGAGATGCAGCGCAAAGCGGCGGCCCACCGCAAAAGCCTGCACGGGCAACTGGCAAACACCGTGCTCAGGTTGGGCAATGACATTCGGATTGAAAGGAACTCGTATCGCTCGTTTCAACGCAACTTTGGCAAGTCGGTGGGGCTGGCCGCTCCAGCCGGGTTTGTGACACTGCTTGAGCGCAAAGCCGAAAATGCTGGCGCTCAGGTCAGTCAACTCCCGACAAGCTTGCGGCTGTCCCAGGTGTGCCACGGCTGCGGTGGAATCGAGAAGAAGCCGCTCTCGTTGCGTGTGCATCAGTGCGAGTGCGGAGTGGGGCCAGTCCAGCGGGATGTCTACAGCGCGTGGCTGGCGTGTACGGCTGTTCCCGACCCTAGGTCGGAATGGCGGCTCGATGCAGTTCAGGCGGCTTTGGCCTGGCCAGGTGCGGAACTGCGCCTGCCGGCGGCGTCGAGTCCAATCAGTGTCCAGGCTTTTGTTGCCTGGGCATGTGAAGCTGCGAATGGCGGCCTGTTGGCTGCCAGCCTGCTCGCTGGTGTGGGCGGGACAGAGCGGCTCGCCGGTAAAGTGGCTGCGATGGCCGATAAGGCTCGGAATGTTGTAGGCGCTAGTCATCATCTCGTTTGTCCAGATGTGGCGAGCCGCCGAGAGTCCGAGAGAGTCGGTCGGGTTGCCACCAGAACCCCCTTCCTTTAGGAATGGGGTAGATTCAGTACAGTTGCACCTCTCTGATTTGCGCGGTCACGAATTGGGTGAGATGCCTGTAAAAGTACAGCGGCACCATGCCGGTCGGCCCCTTGCGGTGTTTGGCAACTAGGAGCTCGGTTGCCCCCTGCGCCGCATCGGCAATGGCCACAGATTCGTCACGGTAGACAAAGGCCACCACATCGGCCTCGTTTTCGATATCGCCGGACTCGCGCAGGTCGGACAGCACCGGCCGCTTGTCAGCCCGCTGCTCGACGGCGCGCGAAATTTGCGCCGCGACGAGCACCGGCACGTTCAGCTCGCCGGCCAGCGTCTTGAGCGAGCGCGCCAGGTAAGACACCTCCTGGGTGCGGTTTCCGTGTTGGCCACTGGCCGTCATCCGCTGCAAATAATCCACCACGACCAGGTCGAGGCCGTAATAGGCGCTGTGCCGGCGCGCTTTGCTGTGCAGTTGCAGCGCCGAGATCGCCGGCGTGTCGTCAATCCATACCCGCTTGTCGGCGGATAGGCTGCTGACCGCCTCGACAAAGCGC
>JBGSMF010000148.1:0-10163 GCA_041740315.1 Thermoflexales bacterium | reverse complement strand
AGGATTTCGCGTGGTAGACCTAACCCCCTGGCCCCCTTCCCTACGAGGGAAGGGGGAACACGCTCCCCTCTCCGCTTCGGGGAGGGGCTGGGGGAGGGGTCCACCACGGCAACTCCCAAAGAATCATCTTTTCAATAATCTGAGGTGAGGGCAGGGTAATCACAAGGGTTACCCCCCACATTTTGAGATGTTACCTTCCGCAGGTTATTAAATCTGCGGGAGGGTAGAAACAAGCAGAGGTAAAATGAAATACCACACGACACCCATCATTTGCCTGGCGCTGGCCGGCCTGATTGGCCTGCTGCTGGCCTGCGGGCAAGGCCCTTTATCCGGCGAGCCGTCGCCTGCCCCGGCTCCCACTGCCAGCCGCGCCGCTCCAACGGTCAACACCCTGCAGGGAAACGTGTACTATGTGGCCCCCAACGGCGACGACTCGAATGACGGCTCAGAAGCCTACCCCTGGCAGACAATCCAAAAAGCCGCCGATACCCTGGCTGCCGGCGAGACGGTTTACATCAAAGCCGGGACATATCCCGAAAGAGTCATCCCTCAGAATTCGGGCAGTGTCGGCAATCTCATCGTTTACGCCTCCTATCCAGGCCACACAGTAACCATTGACGGAAGCGGCATCAGCCTGCCAGATGATTTGGCCGGGTTATTCGAGCTATCGGGAAAAAGCTATATAAAAATTTCCGGGCTGAGAATCGCAAATACCGGCCCCAATGCCGACAATGCCGGCATCTTGGTCAATGACTCTAGCTACATCACCATCGAAAACAATTACACCTACAATACTAGCTCGTCTGGCATTGGCGTGTGGGGCAGCCATCACATCCTGATAGACGGCAACAAGGTCGAGCTGGCCTGCGGCGGCGGCGGGCAAGAATGTATTAGCGTGGCCGGCACCGACGCTTTCGAGGTCAGGAACAATGAGGTGCTCCAATGCCACAAGGAAGGTCTAGATGCCAAAGATGGAGCTTCCAATGGCAAGATATACAAAAATCACGTGCACCACACCCAGGCCGTGGGCATTTATGTGGATGCATGGGATAAACACACCTACAACATCGAGGTCTTTCAAAACATTGTCCACGATGTCGCCGACAACAATGGTTTTTCTCTGGCTTCCGAAATGGGCGGCCTGCTAGAGAACATTAAACTCTATAATAACCTGGCCTACCACAACCGCTACTGCGGCGTTGCCGTCACCATCAACGGCGACGCGCCGCAGCACCCCATGAACAACATTCATGTCATCAACAACACGTTTTACGACAACGGCTGGACGGAATGGGGAGGCGGCATCACGGTTTATAATCCAGACGCGCAAAACGTCGTCGTCAGAAACAACCTTGTCAGCCAAAACCTCTATTTTCAAATCGCTCTCGACCCTGCTGTGCCAACCCAGAGCGTTACCATAGACCACAATCTCATTGACGGCTATCGAGGGACAGAAGGCGAGACCTACGGCAACGACTATGTCGAGGGCGACCCCCAATTTGCCAACGCTGCGGCGGCCAACTTTCATCTACGGCCAGGCTCGCCGGCCATAGACGCCGGCTCGCCGGTGAACGCTCCAAGCAATGACTTTGATGGCGCAACGCGCCCCCTAGACGGCAACGACGATGGCACGCCCGCCTATGACATGGGGGCGTATGAGGCGCCGCTCTATTCCAGCTACTTGTACCTGCCCACGGTGTCAAAAAATGCCCCCACCGCCGCCTGGCAGCCGCCCCTTTACACCACCTGGCAATGGCAATTAGACGGCCCAATTGACCTATCGTTCGATGTGGCGATGTATGATATTGATCTGTTTGACAACGACGCCAGTGTTGTGGCGGCGCTGCACGCTCAGGGGCGCAAGCTGGTCTGCTACATCAATGTGGGTGCGTGGGAAGAGTGGCGGCCCGATCAAGACCAATTTCCAGCCTCGGTCATTGGCAACGACTATGCTGGCTGGCCCGGCGAAAAATGGCTGGATATCCGCCAGATAGACCTGCTGGCGCCCGTCATGCGCGCCCGCTTTGACCAGTGCAAGGCCAAAGGCTTTGACGCCATCGAGCCAGATAATATTGATAGCTACACCAACGACACCGGCTTCCCGCTCACCTACCAGGACCAACTGAATTATGACCTCTGGCTAGCCAACGAGGCTCACGCCAGGGGGCTATCCATAGGCCTGAAAAACAATTCTGAGCAGGTGAGCGGTTTGCTGCCCTATTTTGATTGGGCTCTCACCGAAGACTGCTTTGCGCAAGGCTGGTGCAGCCAGCTAGCGCCTTTTGTCGCCGCCGGCAAAGCGGTATTTGCCGCCGAATACACCGACGAAATGACGCTTGACCAATTTTTAAACCAGGTCTGCCCGCAGGCCAACACAATGAATTTCAACGCGATCCTCAAAAATCGCGACCTGGACGCCTGGCAGCAAGCTTGCCCCTGAAACCTGCCCTGCCGATTTGTGGTAGAATAGACCCTAGTATTACCTCGATTCGTGACTCCCGGCCTATACAAAATTCTGGGAGTCTATCCACTATTTTTGAGGAGGGGATATGAATACACAACGTTCCGTTCTCGTTTTCGCGGCCATTATCTTGGTGGCGATTTGTATTGCCGGCGCAGCAGTGGGTGTGCCGCTCATCTCCAAATTGTCCACTGGTGGCTCTAGCACCACACCCGGCGCTCCCACCCCACCGCCAGCCGGCACCGTCGTGGTCGAGTTTCACTCGTCCAACACCAAGCAAGATTGGGTAGATGCCGTCATCAAGCAATTCAATGGAGAGGGGCACAAGACTAGCGCCGGGAATGTCATTGCCGTATCGGCCAAGCACATCGGCTCGGGCAGCTCGATGACCAGCATCCTGGAAGGCAGCGCCAAGCCCACCGTTTGGAGCCCCGGCAGCAATACGTGGGTGGAGCAAATCAACCAGACCTGGATAGATCGCGCCGGCAAAAAGCTCATCCCCGCCGAGTGCCTGCCCACCACCCGCGAGCCGATTGGCATTGCCATGTGGGAACCAATGGCGCGCGCCTTGGGCTGGCCCGATAAACCCATCGGCTGGCGCGACCTGGCGGCGCTTTCGGCCAACCCTGATGGCTGGGCAGCTTTTGGCCACCCGGAATGGGGCGATTTTAAATTTGGGCATGGCCACCCCGACCATTCCAATTCCGGCCTGCTCTCAATGATTGCCGAGGTGTACGCCTCGACAGGCGTCACCAGCGGCCTCACTCCCAGCCTGGTCAAAAGCCAGTCGGTCATAGACAACATAGCCGCCGTCGAACAGCGGGTGTATCACTATGGGCGGCTCGATACCGACCTGCTGACCAAAATGACCCAACGCGGGCCAGAATACCTGCATGCGGTGACAACCTACGAAGTTAACGTAATCAAGTGGAACCTGGAACACGCGGCAGAGCTTCAATTCCCGCTGGTTACCATTTATCCGGCTGATGGCACATTTTGGGTTGACAATCCGTACTGCGTCGTAGATGCAGAATGGGTCACGTCCGAACAGCGCGAGGCGGCCGACATTTTCGGCAAATACCTCACCAGCTCGGCGCAACAAGCCAGGGCTATCGAGTTTGGCCTGCGCCCCGCCGACCGCAGCGTGGCGCTGCAAGCGCCCATTGACACAGCGCACGGGGCGGTCCCCTCCATCACTATGGATAGCGTGCCCGATTTGGAATATCCCTCCGAAGAGGTCGTCGGCCACATTCTAGACGTATTCCACCAGGTCAAAAAGAATGCCACCATCATTGTGGTGCTAGATGTTTCAGGCAGCATGAAAGGCAACAAGATCAAAGGCGCTATCGAAGGCGCGGTAGCTTTTCTGGACCAGATGGCATTGGAAGACAACGTCATTTTTTTCACCTTCTCAAGCCAGATCAACGAGTTGCAGCCACAAGGAGCAGTGGGCCAGGTGCGCGAGCCGCTGCGGCAGACACTTTTAGGGTTATATGCCGAAGGCGGCACCGCGCTGCACCAGGTGATGATTGACGCGCTGACCAAGGCTGCCACCACTCAAGCCGCCGACCTGGCGGCCGGTAGCAATCGCTCGTATGCCATTGTGCTGCTTTCAGACGGCAAAAACGAAGTATCGGGCGGGCCAACCGAAAACGACCTGCTGGCGCACCTGCCCTCAGGCGACCAACCCGGCAGCGTGAAACTTTACACCATCGCTTACGGCGACGACGCCAACAAAGACTTGCTCACCACATTGGCCAACCGCACCAACGGCAAAATGTTCACCAGCGACCCCACCAATATCAAGAATGTGTACTTTTTGATTTCGTCAGAATTCTAATTAAATTTCAAATCTCATTCAAAATCGCAAATTGCCAGGGACCTGTTGCCAATCTTGAATCCTGAATCTTGAATTTTAAATCTTGCATCTGAAATTTCCATGAGACTATCGCGCCAACTCTTGAACGACAAAGATACCCTCAAGCTGGAAATCCTGACCACGCCCATCAATCGGCTGGGATTAAAGATCAAGGGCACCTACCTGGAACAAGCCACTCGCCGCATGCGCGAAGAATTGCAGCAAGTGGGCCTAAGCAAGCTGTCGCCCACCTTTTATCTCTCCGATGGTTACGGCTGCATCGTAGGCACTTCGAACATTGGCATTGGTTTTTATGATTGTAACACCCTGCTGCAAGAGCTGAACAAAGAATGGCGCGGCTTGGATCACGACAAAGAGGGCATCTTGCTCATTTTGCGGCACGAATTGGGGCATGCCTTGTGCTACTCGTACAAATTGTACCGCCGGCCCGACTTTCGCGAGCTGTTCCGCGTGGAGGGGCATTTCTTTCACACCTATCCCCTGCATGATCGCTACCGCCACACCCCCTGGAGCCGCGACTATGTCAACCCATGGGGTGATTACTATGCCCAAAAACACCCCGATGATGACTTTGCCGAAACCTTTGCGGTGTGGATGACGCCCGGCTCCAAATGGTGGCAAAAATACCGCTACAAGCCCGGCGCGCTGCGCAAGCTGGAATACGTCAAGAAAATCGTCAAGGAACTGGGCCGTCACGACCCCTTGATTGATAACGACCCGGCCATGATTTACGAGCCGGTAGAGAGCATCAAGAACACCGTAGCCGAATTTCTAGGCGCTAAACTCGCCCCTTACCGCAAAAACGCCACTGGCTATGTAGACCCCGACCTGCGCTTGATCTTTCACGGCAAGCCGCGCCTCCCTGACCCGCGCCGCATCAAGCGTGAATACATGCATGCCGAGCGGCTCTTGCGTGAACAAAAACGCGTGCTGGTCAACCGCATCAGTTACTGGGTGGGAGTAGATGATCTGGCCGTGTCAGACCTGATTGATAAATGCGCCTCGCGCGCCCGGGCGCTCGATCTGTGGGTTAGAAAAGAAGCCAGCGAGAGAAAGTTGGTCGAACTCACCAGCTACCTCAGCACGCTATGCGCCAACTATGTGTGGAACGGCGCGTTCTTTGCAAAATAAAAACGCCCACCCTGCAACCGCTCCCCCGCCGCTTTCCGAGCATCCCCTCGGCTGACCGAAAAAGTAACCCAGAGCCAGGCGACCGGCGCCTTGAAGGTGCCGGTCGCCTGGCTCTGTCATTGCGCGCGCCTGTGACGGCCGTCACAACCAGGCCAGTACCTTTGTACCAGCCAGCCAAAAGAAAAATGTGACTGACATCATAGCCGCAGCAGGGCCGGATGTTGTACATTGAAAGCGAGGATAGACGCAAGATCGAGTTTGATAAGGAGGCACACAAATGAACGCCACACAACTAACCGCAAGCATGCGCATCACGCCGCCGGCAGATTTTCCGGTGAGCTGGAAACAGCCTGAAGACGACCAGTATCACTGGACACGCGACCACGAACACTTGCCCGAGCCAATCACACCAATGTTCGCCAGTGTCTCCGAGCTAACCGCCACTGAAGGCTATGCCCGCACCGTCCCGGTCTACGACAGAGCCATCATCGCGCGCATTGACCGCACCATCAACACTTATGAATATATCCGCCTGGTTCACTTTGATGGCGCCCCCAAAGAGCTGGCCGCCCGCGCGCAGCGCAGCCGCGAAAAAATAGCCGCCGCCACGACTCGCCTGGCAGATATTTGGGAAAACGAGTGGCGGCCCGAGATTGAGGCCATGTGGGCCTTTTGGCAGTCTTTTGACCTGGACAACGCCGATATGCCCGCCCTCTGTGCCCACCTGGAATCAAGCCTTGCCCGAGCCACGCGGCTGTATGAGCTGCATTATCTTATCGGCCCGCCGATGTGGTTTGCCATCAATGAATTTGAGACCATCTACTGCGATCTCTTTCCCAATGCCAGCCGCCTGGATGCGCACCGCCTGCTGCAAGGCTTTGACAACAAGACATTAGAAATCGGCCGCGCGCTGTGGCAGTTGAGCCGCCTGGCCCAAGCTTCTCCTGTTGTCTATCAAGCCCTGATCGTCAAGCCGGCCGCCCAGGCATTGGCCGCGCTCAAAGAGGCAGGCCAGACCGAGTTTTTGGGCAAACTGGAGGCCTTTCTTGCTGCCTATGGGCACAGAAGCAGCCTGTGGGATTGGGGTTACCCCAGTTGGGCAGATGACCCCACCCCTGTCATCAATAATCTAAAGAACTATGTCACCCAACCCGATCGCGACCTGCTGGCCGAGCTGGCTGCCGCCGCCGCCGAGCGAGAAGAGGCCATCGCCCAGGCGCACTATGAATTAAGAGGTTACCCCCGGCCAGTGCGCGAGCGCTTTGACAAACTCTTGAAAGCGGCCCAGCTCGCGCTGGTGCTGACCGAGAATCACACTTATTACATGGACTTTAACGGCTTTGGCTGGGTGCATCGCGTGATCCGCGAGTTCGGCAAGCGCTTTGCCACAGCGGGACGATTGGATCAAGTGAACGATGTATTTTATCTTTCGCTCCAAGAATTGCGCCAGATGATGGCTGCCCCCTCGCTAAACCTGGCCCAGCTTGCCGCCGCGCGCCGCATCGAGGCCGAGCGTTGGGCCAGCTACTCAGAGCCGCCCGAACTGGGCGCCCGCCCTGAAACGGTGGAGCTGGTAGGCTCGGCGGACGAGCGTCGCATGATGCGCTATGTGGGCAGGCTCTATGCCGCCGCGCCGCAAGCCCCCTCTGATTCAGATACACTGCGCGGTCAGGCTGGCTCGGCGGGCAAGGCGCGCGGCCCCGCTCGGCTGATTCTATCGCTGGCCGAGGCGCACCGGCTGCAGCCGGGCGATATTTTGGTGACCACCACCACCGCCCCACCCTGGACACCGCTCTTTTTGACAGCCGCCGCTATTGTGACC
Source organism: Thermoflexales bacterium (assembly GCA_041740315.1). Taxonomy (GTDB): domain Bacteria; phylum Chloroflexota; class Anaerolineae; order Fen-1058; family Fen-1058; genus JBGSMF01. Next base: position 2,870 of record JBGSMF010000148.1, on the reverse strand, counting down.
GACGCAGGCGGGTTGCTCTCGCACGGCGCGGTGGTCTCACGCGAATACCATATCCCGGCTGTAGTCGGAACGCGCAACGCCACAGCCCGCATCACCGATGGGCAAATGATTCAAGTAGATGGAGACAATGGAATTGTGCGCTTGTCATAGACTGCTCACCCTTCCGCAGGTTTGAAACCCGTTGGGTGAACAAGCGCATCTCGGCAAGCTTGCAAGCCAAGTTGTAACCTGCGGGAGGGTAGGCCGAACAGTTACCAACTATCAACAGATTATACACCAGGAGAATAAACATGAATCAAATGACACCCAAACAAATCGCCAACCTGGTCGAGTTTGGCGAAGCGATGGCGTGGGAAGACACTTTTCTGTCCATCCCGGCCGAACTGATGCACAAGTACAATGTTCGCTTTACCCACATTGGGTCGGCAGCCGCATTCACCGTGGGCGGGCTAGACGCGCCCTACTACAGCCGCGTGCTAGGACTGGGAGTTCGGGAGCCGGCCACCGAGGCAATGATAGACGAGTGCCTGGCTTTCTTTCAAGCGGCGGGCAGCAAGACCATTACAATCACACTCAGCCCGCTGGCGCGGCCCTCTACATTGGCCGATTGGCTGCTTGCGCGCGGATTTTCGGCCAGCATCCGGTGGGCAAAAATGTATCGCGGCCCAGAGCCTCCGCCAGCCATTCCTAGCGATCTCCGTATTGAATGTGCCGGGCCAGAGCATGCTTTAGCGTTTGCGCTCATCTCTGGCGTGAACTTTGGCACGCCCGGCGAAATGGCCCCGCTGGTCACGCCACTCGCCGGTCGAGCCGGCTGGCGGCTTTATTTGGCCTGGGATGGCAATGAGCCGGTGGCGACCGGCGCGCTGTTCACCAAGGATAGAGTAGGCTGGCTAGGCTGGGGCACCACTCTGGAATCTCACCGGCGGCGGGGAGCGCAAGGAGCCATCATGGCGCAGCGCATTCAGGATGGCATTGCGCTAGGCTGCGCCAAGTTCATCACCGAAGCAGTTCAAGATACGCCCGAACGCCCCAATCCATCATATCACAACATGGTCCGAACCGGCTTCGAGCTGGCTTACATACGGCCAGAATACGTTCGATGTTAAACGTATTGGGCAAACTCGTCAATCGCCTGCCGCGATAAGGGGTGCTCTCCCATCGCCTCAATCACCGCCAGCGGCAAGGTCAGGTGGTGCGCGCCGGCCAAGAGCGTGGCAACGGCTTCTTCTGGACTCTTGACGCTGGCCGCAATGATCTCTAGCGGCGAGTTGCAGGCATCAATCACCGCGCGCATCTGCCGCACCAGCGCCAAGCCATCGCCCAGCAAGCGCGCGCTGCGGTTGACATAAGGCAGCACATAACGCGCTCCAGCCTGGCACGCCAGATACACTTGCGCTGCGCTAAAGATTGCCGTGAACCCCACCGTGCGATTTTCTCGCGCGAGGTGGGCGCCCAATTCCAGGTTTTCCGGCGTGCAAGGGATCTTTAATCCTACCTGGTTAGGCCGCAGCGCCGCCAAGCGGCATGCTTCAGCTTGACGCTCTGCAACCGTGGGCGCGGTCAATTGGTAGAACACCGTGCCAGGACAAATGTCGCACAATTCTAGAATAATCTCTTCAGGCCGCCGCCCGGTCTTGGACATCAAGATAGGATTGGTTGTGATGCCGCCAACAAAGCCCAACCCAAATGCCCGGCGCGCGTCCTCAACTGAAGCAGAATCAAGATAAAGCATCTACCCTCCACATGACTGTCCTGGTTTACTCTCCAAGCGCCTTTTCGATCCAGCTTCTGGCCAGCTCGTGTTGCGGCGCATAGGCCGCCCAAACCTCCCTGGCCCATTCGCGCAGGCGCGCGGCAAACTCGGCGTCGCTCTTTATATCGTAGGCATTTCGAATCGTCAGTGCGCCGCGATACTCTGGCTCGGTGGGCCTGGTGATGCCGATTCCCTCCACAGGGCCATTCAGCCATTTTTGGAGCGCCGCATAGACCGAGGGCGCGCCGTTATATTCCACCCCGCAGCACAGCCCCGTGAAATGGGCGGCATAAGACTTGGCCGGTATCTCTGCGCCGCACTCGGTGCATTTAGAATCCACCAGGTCAGGGGGCATAAATTTGCTCAGGTCGCGTGGCATAAGCAACTCACACCAATGGGCGGATGGGGCCGTGCCCAGGATATAACATGCGCACCTTATAGGCGCGGAGACGTTCCAGGCTTTGCAGCGCCGGGTGAATGAGATCGTCTGATATGGGGACAGGCGGCAAATCACCAATAAAGGCAGCCCCAGTATCAAGGATCAAGGTGACGCTGTCATCTGAATGTCCGGGAGTGGCGATGATCTCGCCCTCCATGCCAAGACGGCACAAAAACTGCCGGCTCTCGGTAGTATGGACGTGGATGTTGTCGTGGAGCGTGATGTCTACATAGCCGTATTTTGGTTTGATGTATTGTTTGAGCATTGGGATAGCGGCGACCTGATTTTCCAGGACAATTAACTTGAGGCCCTTTTGTTTCAGCTCTTGCGCCAAGCCGGCGTGGTCGGGATGATAATGTGTCGCAAGCAAGTAGGCGATGCCAGAGAGCGCTATGCCGGTGCGCTCAAGCGCGTGGAGCAATTTAGGCAAGGTGCCAGGCCAGCCCACGTCTATGAGCAGTTTCGTCGCGGATGTTTCTATCACATAGTAATTGGTTGAATCATAGCCGACATTGACGATATTTGGCATAACTCTGGGTGCATGTTCAAGTATTGTTCAATCGCCTCTCGCCTGGGCAAGCTTGGCTCGGCCCCCGCCGCCGTCACGCACAATGCGCCGGCGGCATTGGCAAAGCGCAACGCGCGCGCTATCGGCTGGCCTTCAGCCAGCGCCAC
>JBGSMF010000147.1:0-24898 GCA_041740315.1 Thermoflexales bacterium | reverse complement strand
ACAATGCCGAGATTTTTAGCCACGAATTGCACGAATTCCACTAATTTGCTCTGTCTTTTTCGTGCTAATTCGTGAAACCTGCGCCTGCGCGCAGTGCAGGTGTTCGTGGCAGAATGAAAAAGTGTACGGTAGTGAAACCGCAAACAACTTTCAATTATCCGCCAAGTTGGGTATAATGGTAGCCTGAGAGCCAGTTTGGGATTATGAAACCTGCTATTCAAAGCCTGGAATACGAAGATATTTGCCGCCAGGCAATTAGCCAAATTGGTCAGGCCGTAGATGTGACCAGCGCGCGGATGTATGATTGGGATCCGGCTATTGGTCAGACTAGTGTAGTAGCCGAATACTACAGCCCAGAAATCGCCTCCCAAGAGCAGCAAAGCGAGTTGGGTACAATCTATGACCTGAGCGAATTCCCTGCTACGTGGCGTTGCCTGGTGGAAAAGCGGGCCTATGTGGTCTATGCCGACAGCCCCGATGCTGACATGTCCGACCGTGCCAGGTTGGCCGCCATGGACTATAAAGCCATGCTCAAAATTCCCATGGTGGTGCACGATCTGGCAGTTGGCTTGATCGAGTTGTGTGAAACCCGGCAGGCGCGGCTGTGGCACGATGCCGAGATCGAATCTTGCCAGGTGTTGACCAACCAGGCGGCCTTGGTAGTTGAAAACGCCCGCCTGCACAAACTCCAGCGCCAACACAGCGAGCTTTTGAACCTGGTGCATAATGTGACATGGCGCCTTTCCCGGGCTCGCAGCGCCGACCAGCTCGCCCAGCTTGTGGCTGACGCGGTTGCCGAGCAGTTTGACTGCACCATTGTTCATGTGACCATGCTCGATGAAAAGCGGCGCGAGTTGGTCTTGCAAGGCGCTGCTGGCTCGAATGTCGCTTTTTTGCCCACCAACTATCGCCAATCAATTGAACGGGGCATCGTGGGGCTTGTTGCGCGCGCTGGCCAGAGTTACTTGTCTAACAACGTTCGCAAAGACTCGTATTACCTGAGTTGGGAAGGCTGGCCGCGCGGCTCTGAACTGGCTGTGCCGATCAAGCGCAGCGACAGTGTGATTGGCGTGCTGAACCTGGAATGTGAGGCGCTGGGAGCATTTTCGGCGGCAGATGCTACCGTGATAGAGATTGTTGCCGGGCAACTGGCCGCAGCGCTGGAAAACGCTGAACTGTATGTGCAGACCCATCAGCAGCTCAGTGAATTGATGCTGCTGCATGAGATCGCGGTGGCCAGCGCCACTGCCAACGATGTTGATAGCTTGCTTCGCCAGGCTACTTGTGTCATTGCAGCCAATCTCTACAGCGATAACTTGGGTTTTTTATTGCTAGATCAAGCCGCTGGTGTATTGCGCCCGCATCCTTCTTATCAGGGCTTGCCCGCCAGATCAATGGAATTGACGATCCCCTTGGGTCAGGGAATCACCGGGCGCGTCGCGGCGACGGCAGCACCCCTGGTCGTGGCAGATGTGCGCGCCGAACAACACTATACCCAACTGGCTCCCGATGTCCGTTCCGAGATGGCTGCGCCACTGCATACTGGAGATCGGGTTTTTGGCGTGATCAATGTAGAAAGCCGACAGCCAGCGGCCTTTTCCGCAAGTGACCTGCGCCTGCTGGTCACAGTTGCCAAGCAGCTCTCGGCGGCGATCGAGCGCGCCCTGGCCCAAGAACGCGCCGCCCGCGCGGCCAGCCGCTTGCATATCATCAATGAGATCGGACGCCAAGCCACCGCAACCCTAGATGGCTTTTATTTACTCCGTCAAGTTGCCGAAGAATTGCACAAGCAACTCTGGTTTGATTATGTGCTGACGGCTGTTGTAGATCAGGCGGCCGGGTTGATCCACGTTGTAGGCTATGCTGGCGGTCCGTTGCCCTCCTGGTTAAGCCACCCGATAAGCTTGGAACCTGTTCAGAGCTTGTTGAGCGAGGCGGCTACGGAAGGGCAGGTGATTTATGTGCCAGATATTAGCGCTAATCCACACTATGCCCCAATCGTTATGGATGCCCGTTCCGAATTGTGCGTTCCCATTTGCCAAGCGACGAATCAGGTGGTTGGGTTGCTGGATCTCAAGAGCCGCCGCCTGGCGGCCTTTGAGCCAGACGATATCGAAGCGATCAAGGCCCTGGCCGGTCAATTGGCCGTCATCTTGGTCAACGCTCGCTTGCATCAAGAGACCCAACGGCGCTTGCGTGAGCTAGATGGGTTGTACCAGTTGTCTCAGGTCTTTGGCTTGATCACCGACCAAACTGAACTTTATGGCCGGCTCACGGCCCAAATGGCCCGATTGTTGGGCGTGGAGCAATGCGGCATTGTGCTGTATGACCCGATCGCCAAGATGGTGGTCATGCAAGCCCCTGCCTATGGGCTGCGTTCCGATCAGGTGGCGCGTTACCGCTGGCCTCGTTCACCTCTCCTGCCCCCTCCCTGGAAACGCGGGGAAACCATCATCGCGAATGATCTTGCCCAAGATGCCCAAGCCAACCCAGAGATTGAGCGCGATCTAATTGTAGAATTGAACGAGCGCAACCTAATGGTTTCGCCGTTATGGGTGGGCGAGCAGTGCATAGGAACCGTGCGTGTGGCCAACAGAGTAGACGGCGCTCCTTTCACCTCCGCCGATGCCCACCTGCTGGGCATTTTCGCCAGCCAGGCAGCCATTGCTATTGAAAACTCGCGGCTGCTGGCCGGCAGCCGCCAGCGCGCCGAGCGATTGGCTGCCCTGCAGCGGGTTGGCAATGCGCTGGTTGCCAGCTTGGAACTTGGCCCCATGGTTCAGGCGCTGTATCGAGAATTGTCTCCCTTGTTCGATGTAGAGGCTCTGGTTGTTTACATGCTTGACCCCAACGGCCAATACTTGCATTGTGAGCTGGTTGATCATGGGGCGTATCAAATGTTTCAGGTAGAGTTGGCGTCCGAGAGCCTGGGAGCGCACGTTGTTAGAACTGGCAAGCCTCTGATAGTATCAGACATGCAGCAAGAGCGCCTAACGTTGCCGGTGCAGGGTGTGTTGATTGGCGATTTGCCGCAGTCGTGGCTGGGGCTACCGCTTTTCCTGCATGGGCAGGCCAGCGGCGCTGTTAGCCTACAGGCCTATGCCCCCGGCAAGTTTGGTCAAGAGGAACTAGAGTTGTTGAGCCAACTTGCTCCCCAGGTAATGCTGACCATTCAGAACATCAAATCTTATCAGCAAGTTCAGCAGCGCATTGCCGAGCTGACCATTTTGCAGCGGGCCAGCATGCAGGTGGGAGCCGTGCTCGACCCAATCGAAATTATGTACGTGGTGGCTGAAAATGTGCAGCGGCTGATCAACGCTACCGATGTCCGCCTCTATCGCTATGATCCGGACCAAGATCAAGTGACCCTATCGGCGGTGCGCAGCCATTACCGCTACAAAGCCGAGTTTGATGTGCCGGCTCGAAAGGATGGAATAACGGCTTGCGTTGCTCGCGGCGGCAAGCCGCTCGTTGTCAACGACCCTTCCCAGTTTCATGCCGCGGCGGACCATCCACACATCTGGAACCTGACAGCCATCGCCAGTATTCCCATCAAGCGTTCCGAGCGCACCCTGGCCGTGCTCAACGTGGCCTTTGCTGGAGTTCAGCACCAGTTCACCAACGAAGAAGTGCAAGTGCTGACAATGTTGGCAGACCAGGCGGCCCTGGCGCTAGAAAATGCCACCCTGTTCGAATCGGAGCGGCGCCAGCGTGTTATTGCCGAGACCCTGCGCGAAATGGCGGCGATTGTCAGCGCCAGCCTGAATTTGGACGAGGTGCTGCACCGCCTGCTCGATCAACTCAGGCGCGTCGTCGAATATGACCAAGGCTCGGTGGGGCTAATTGCCAATGGCGACCTGGTTGTGCATGCCATGTCGGGTTTTCCCACTTTAGATAATCTAATGAAAAAAGTTGCCATAGATAGCCTGCCGCTGACAAGCCAGATTATGCTCACCGCCCAACCCATTTTACTGGCCGACATGCAAGATTCCTCCACCTACCCGCGCGAAATGCTAGACTCGATCGGCGCTCACAAAGTTAGGGCGACTATGGGCATTCCGATTATAGCCCGAGGGACGGTGATAGGCGTCATTTACCTGGATAGCTTTGAGCTCAATGCCTTTACGCTTGACCATGCGCACCAGGCGCAGGCTTTGGCTGATCATGCCGCTATGGCCATTGTTAACGCGCGCCTGTACCAGGCTTTGTCCGACCGGCAGTCAACGACGGAAGACTCAGTAGATCCAAAATTCTAGCGGGGGCGGCTCCCACGCCGCCCATAGTGTGCTTGGCAAAGGCAAAAACGCGGGCGTGGGAGCCCGCGCCGCTCCCAAAATTGGATCTACTGAGACTAGTAGTGTAGTGCCTGCCTACGGGTTTTGAGACGTGAACTAGCGTAGGGAGAAGATAATGCCGCTACGAATTTTGGTGGTTGAAGATGATCGTCACATGGTGCAGGGAATCTGCGATGCGCTGACCTTGGCCGGCTATGAAACCCAACCGGCCAGCAACGGATCAGAGGCTTTGGCTTGCCTGGAGCAAGGCCTATTTGACCTGATCCTTTCAGACATCATGATGCCGATCATGGATGGCTATGAACTCTTTAACCAGGTGCGCAGCAATCCCGCCTGGGCGGCCACACCGTTTATTTTCCTGACGGCCAAAGGGCAAAAGGTAGATATTCGCCTGGGCAAGCGCTTGGGCGCCGATGATTATCTGGTGAAACCTTTTGAGATAGAAGACCTGTTGGTGGCCGTAAGCTCAAAAATCGAACGGGTCAAGGTTGTGCGGCAGGTGGCCAACGCCGAGCTGGCGCGCCTCAAACAGGGCATCCTAAATACTCTCAGCCACGAGTTTCGCACCCCGCTTACTTATATCTCTGGCTACACCGAGCTGCTCCAAAGCGCCGAATTTGACGCTCGGCAGCTCAAAGATGTGTTGAGCTATATCCGCAAGGGCAGCGACCGGCTTAAACGCTTGGTGGAAGATTTCTTGTTTGTGGTGATGATAGAGACAGGCGAGATCGAGTCTCTTTATCGGCTAGAGTGCGCGCCGTGTGATGACCTGGTTGTTCAAATCGCTAAAAGGCTTGATTCGATGGAGACACTGGCCGCCGCCCGGCATGTGGAATTGAAACGCCACTTGCCAGACAGTTTGCCTGTTTTGCTTTGCCATTCGGCCTATCTGGTGGGTGCTGTTGAGCGCCTGGTGAGCAATGGAATCAAATTTTCCAAGCGCTCTGGGGGTGTTGTCCAGGTGCGGGCCTGGGCAGATGATAACGCGGTTTACTTTGCGGTGAGCGATGAAGGGATTGGGGTCAGCCCAGACGAGCAAGCTCGATTGTTCGAGCTATTTTCTCAAATTAACCGCGAGCGGATGGAACAACAAGGCACGGGTGTTGGCTTGTTCATTGTCAAGCAAGTGGCTACTTTGCACGGCGGCCGTGTAGAGGTGCAAAGCGAGCCCGGTATGGGCAGCACGTTCACCATCATTCTGCCCAGGCCGGCCACAGCCTTAGCCGCGGGCTAGTCAGTCGAGTGTCAGGATGGCGTCATGCATATTGCTTGTTTAGTGGTAAACTATTAACCAAAAATTAGATCAAAGGAGGATGATTATGGCATCACTATTAGAAAAAGTTGGCACGTTGATTTCGGCCAACCTGCATGCAATGGTTGACTCGGCCCTCAAGAGCAATTCGTTGGCGGTCTTTGACGAATATATCCGCCAGGCCGAGAATAATCTGGATGCGTTGGAAGATGCGGCTGCCACCATCGGAGGCAATGTCAAAACACTCAAGCGCAAGGTAGATCAATACCAGGCTGATGCAGCCAAGTTTGACGCCCAGATTGACGAACTGCTCCGGCAGGGCAAAGAAGATTTGGCCGCCGCAGTGCAGGCCAAGCTAAACTCGTCCAATGGTTTGCTGGCCCAATACAGGACCGACTATGACAAGACTCAGGCCGAATACCAAAAACTGCTTGACTCCAAGCTCAAGCTAGAAGCCAAGCTGACGACCATCAAGCAGCAGCGCGAAGAGATGGAGGCGCTGCTCGAGCTGGCCAAGGCCAAGGAAAAGACGGTTGGGGCCATTCGCTCGCTCAAAGACCTGGAAGGGGTGGGTGATGCCGATATTGCCCGCATCACCGAAGGCATTCGCTCCCGGCTCGACAAGGCCGATGCGCGCGCCGAAATGGCCACCGCGCGCTTGTCAGAGCAGGTAGATGATGCTTTGGGCAGGGCCGAAATTGATGCCCAGTTGGCCGAGCGCAAAAAGCGCCTGGGAATGTAGTAACATCCTCGCTTGTTCGGAAAGTGAACCAGAACCGGGCGAGGTCGGTGATGGCCTCGCCCTATTGTCTTGCCTGCTGGCCATGCCCCAACGGGCTGGCTGGCGGGGCATCCGAGTTGTTGTTTTCAGTTGGGTCTATTAATTGACGGAAGGGGTCGGTTATGAACCGCACACGCATAATCTTTTTTGTCGTTATTGTCATTGCGCTGGTCATTGTGGCAGCCGGGTTATTGTGGCCTTGGCTGTCTGGGCAGGGTGTTCCAGCCGTGCCCACGAACCAACCTTTGGAAGTGCGCGTAGTGGTGGCGCTGCCGGCTGAATCGTGGGTGAACGAGGCCGCCAAGACCTTTAATCAGGAAAATCACAAGCTGGACGGACGTGCCATCCATGTCACAATTATCCCAATGGATGGCCTGTCGGCGCTGGCCCGTTATGACAGTGATTCGTTTGAAACCAAGCCCACCGCCTGGATTCCAGATAGCCGCTACCTGGTCGAGCTTGCCAATGCCGCCTACAAAGACCGGCTTGGCCGCGATGTATTTTTGACCGATGGCGAGTACCGCGCGCGTCCTATTGCGCTTTCGCTCTTTGCCTGGGGCATTTACCAGAGCCGCGCTAGCGTGCTGGAGCTCAAGTATGGCGACATTAACTGGAAAACCTTGCACGATGCGGCGATTGCCCCTGGCGGCTGGCCTGAACTGGGTGGCAACCAAGAATGGGGCTATTTCAAGTTGGTTGTGCCCAACCCGCGCAAAAATGTTGGCGGCCTGGCGGCCATGGTTGCCGCCGCCGGCGAGTATTATGACCGGCCCGATATCAGTGTGGCTGATGTGACCGACCCTGCGTTTCAAAATTGGCTCAAGGAATTGATGAGCTCGGTCACCGATCTGTCGGGCGCCAGCGCCTATACCGCCGAAGATTTTGCCCTGTTGGGTTACACGGTAGGCGACGGCGGGCAGTTGTTGGAAAGCGATCTGCTCAAGAACATGGAGGGCATACAAATACGCTGGAACGAGCCGCTGGTGGTGCGCTATCCCAAGTATGTCACCTGGTTCGATTTCCCATTTTCAGTTTGGATGGGCACGGAAACCACCGCTGAAGAGAAAAACGCCGCGCTGGAATTTGAGAAATATTTGTTGTCCAAACAAGTGCAGTCCCAGGCTGTCAATTATGGCTTGCGGCCCGCCTTGGGCGGTGTGAGCGTAGCTGGGGCCGATAGCCTGTTCACACAGTGGCAAGGGCAAGGCGTGGTTGAGGTTGTTTCTAGGGCCTCGGCTATGCGCTCGCCTGACCGCGAGGTGCTGCAGGCGCTCTTGCGCTGGTTTGACCTGAATGTGGCCAAGCGTTGATCTCTTGCCAGCATCAAGTAACCATGATAAGGTGATGCAATGAGTCGAGCTTATACGCGCACTCGCAAATCAAGTTCTAATCCTAATGTTGTCCTCATTATATTGGCGGCCTTGGCGCTGATAGTGCTGGGTGGATGCGCCGTCTGTTGGCTCACCACCACTCGATTAGCTCCAAACCTTGTGCCCACCACGCCATTGCCCAATCGCCAGGTTGTCATTGCCTATTCGCCAGAAAAGGCTGAACTGTTCAAGACTCTTGTCAATGACTTTAATGCCCAGAACCCCAAGGCGTCAGATGGCGCCCGCCTCTCTATCTCAATTGTTGAACTTGATCCAGACGCGATGATTCAGGCTGCGCTGGCGGGAGAGGTGCAAGCTATCTCGCCTGATTCTTCCATCTGGCTGGGGCAGCTTGACCGAGCCTGGGCCGATGCCCACGGCGGCGAGGGCAGCCTGGTGGGCCAAACGGTGCGTTATGCTGTCTCGCCGGTGGTGATTGCCATGTGGCGAGAGGTGGCCCAAGAGATGGGCTATCCTGGCAAAGCCCTGGGGTGGAGCGATTTATTGGCCAAGGCTCAAGCTGACCCAAATTTTAAATGGAGCCATCCTTCTACAGCATCGGCTTCTGGCTTGTTGGCCACGCTGGCTGAATTTTACGCCGGGGCAGGCAAGACGCGCGGTCTGACTAGCGAGGACGTGCTCGCGCAGCGCACCTTGGACTATGTGGGGGCGATTGAGCGCACCGTGCGTTATTACGGCGAAGGCGAGTGGCCCACAGTTCAGCGAGCGGTCAAGGAAGGGCGCAGTTACCTGGATGCCTTTATCTGCTCGGAGCAATTGGTCATTTGGGCCAGAAGCCAGGGCGCTGACCTGGTGGCAATTTACCCGCTAGAGGGGGCATTGTGGCAAGACCATCCTCTGGCTTTGCTCGAGCAGCCGGGGCTATCAGATGTGCAGCGCCTTGCGTTCACGCGCTTTGCCGAGTTTGTCCGCTCTGCCGAAGCACAGCAAAAAATCCTGTCTTTGGGCTACCGGCCTGCCGACCTCTCGGTGCGGCTTGACCTGCCCGGCTCGCCGATTCGCGCCGACAACGGCGTGGACCCGGCCCAGCCGGTGACCAGCCTGCAGGTGCCTGCGCCGGTCGTGCTGGATACGGTTCGGCAAAGTTGGTGGCTGACCAAGCGCCGCACCAATGTCATCCTGGTGGTAGATACTTCGGGCAGCATGCAGGGCAGCAAGATGGCTAATGTCAAAGAGGCTCTGCGCACTTTTATCGAGCAAATCCCGACCGACGAAGAGCGGGTAGGCCTGGTGGCTTTTTCTTCCAACGTGTATATGGATATACCGCCAGAGCCGCTCAAAACCAGCCGCCAAGACTTGCTGACAACAGTAGACGGCCTGGTGGCGCGCGGCGATACGGCCATGCTCGATGGTGTGCGGGCAGCTTATGAAACGTTGCAGAGCTTGAACGACAAGGAGCGCATCAATGCCATCGTGGTCATGACCGACGGCCTGGAAAACAACTCGAATATTACGCGCAGCCGCTTGATTAACCAGATGCGCAATGGCAATCAGACGGGCGTGCCGGTGATTGTGTTTGCGGTGGCTTATGGCCGCGATGCCGATTATAATACGCTCCAGTCGCTTTCAGACGCTACCGGCGGCCAGACGCGCGAAGGAACGCTGGAAACAATCCGCGAGCTGTACAAGATTCTTTCAACATATTTTTAATGGCGCGGGTCTTGGTTGGTTGAACTGATTTGGAGAAAGCAGAGTGAGTTCAAATCAAGAATTGGATGAGATGCTCAAGCTGGCGGTTGCGTCGGCCAAAGCCGGAGAGATCCAAATGGCGCGCGACTTGCTGATGCGGATTGTCGAGCGAGACGAGCGCAACATCACGGCTTGGCTTTGGCTGTCTGAAGTTTCAACCAATCCTGATGACCGCAGAATCTGCCTGGAAAATATGTTGGCGCTCGATCCCAACAGCCAAATTGCGCGCCGTGGATTGGAATTATTGGATAAGCAAAGCGCCGCTCCCTCTCGCCTGCGCCAACCTCCAAAAAAGAGCCATTTTGTCAGCCGCTCGGCTGCGCCTACCCTGGCTGCGGCTGTGTTGCAAGGACCGCTGGCGCCCTCTGGCGATGCGGATCAATCGGCGCAACAAGCAGAAACCTATACGCCGCCTTCAATTGAGGAGAGCTATGCCCACAGCGACAGGCGCTCGCCCAGTCTGGCGGCGGCCATTTTGCGCCCGGCTGCCGCGCCGGCAGAGGATGAAATGGATGAGGCCGCAGCGCCAGCGCCCGGTTCCCATGTGCCCTTGCCTTCCGAGCCGCCGGTTATTCCCCGCTGGTCAGAGTTGGAGGGGGATGCTCAGACAAGGATGGGCGAATTTGAAGATGAGACCCTGTGTCCATACTGCGCTGAGCCAACCGAGGTGGAAGACAAAAAATGCCAAGCGTGCGGCGGCCAGTTGTGGGAGGGCGCGCCCAGGCTGCGAAAGCGGTCAAAGGCTTTGTGGATGGCAGTTATGACTCTGGGCTTGGGCATGTTGTGGCAAATGTTTGCCTTTGTGTCTTGGGGGTTTTTCAACATCCAGCCATTTTTCTCTGATGGCCGGATTGCGACGGTGGATCAATTTCTGGGGGTATACCTGGGGCACTCCACACTGGCGCCAGAGATTGCAGCTGAATTGTTGGCGGTATTGCCTCTGCTGAGTTTCTATCTGTTTGTGCTGGGATTGGTTGTCCAGCTAGTTCTGATTGTGCTGATTTACTCGCGCTGGCGACCATTTTACTGGTTTGCATTGTTTTTGGCAGGTGTTAACTTGGTGTATGGTGGAGTAAACGCTTTGGCAGCGGCCCAGGTGAGTTGGCAGAATGCCGGCAGCATTATCCTGGCCTTGCTGCTGCTGCTACTGGTGCTTCGCCTGCAAGAAGACTTTATGGTCAAGGGCGGGCGCATCTTTTGCGAGCTCGATAGGGACATTAAATCTCACTCGGCCTACTATATGCGAGGGCGCGATTATGCCCGCCGCAAGATGTGGGCCAAGGCGTTGATTCATTTTCAGCGCGCGGTTGCCAATGCGCCTGGCATGATTGCTTATCACCTGGCGTTGGCCTCCACCTATGCCCGGCTCAGGCGCTACGAGCGCGCCGCCTTGGCGCTGGATGAGGCCAAGCGAATAGCGCCCGATGAGGCCGAGGTGCGCAGGCTTGCCAGTATCATTGCAGAAGAACGCGCCCGCTACTCTGGGGTTCGCCAAGACAACTGACAACGGGAGAAGTTATGAGCCAGCCAAATGCACGCCGAACACTTGAACGCCGAGCCTTGCAAGCCATGATTGAACATGCTGTGTTTGATTGGAAGAGCGCAGTGGTTCTTGCCTTGACAATATTGTTGACTGCCCTCGCCCCTTCTTTCCCGTTTTTTAATTGGCAATGGCAGCCGTGGTATTGGGTTGTTGGCGGCGCGGTGGCGTGGGGCGCGCTGATTGCCAGCATGCTCACCGATCCTGCCTTTGGGGCGCGCGTGGTAGCCGAGATGCTGCGCCGTGATTTTAACCCGGCTCGGATTGAAAACAAGGAATTGCAGTCCCAAATTATCAAGGCGCTCGAATACCGCCAACGCATTACTGAAGCATCCTCGCGCGCGCGCGAGGGCCTGATTCGCGACCATCTGCAAGAAACCGCCCGCCAAATTGACGAGTGGATTGCTAATATATACACCCTGGCCGCCCGCTTGGATGCTTACCAGCAAGATGACATGCTGCATCAAGATTCTCGTTCGGTGCCGCAAGCTATCAAGAATTTGCAGGTTCAACTCCAAGACGAAGACGATGATACGGTGCGCGATCAAATGCAGCGCACCATCCAGGCCAAAGAGCAACAACTGGCTACGTTGAAACACCTGGAAAATATGATGCAAAAGGCCGATCTGCAAATGGATAGCACCATCACGGCGCTGGGCACGGTTTATTCGCAACTGCAACTGTTAGGCGTGAAGGATATTGATAGCGGGCGGGCGCAGCGTTTGCGCCAAGATATTGGTGAGCAGGTCAATCAATTGCACGACCTGGTGAGTTCGGTGGACGAGGTGTATGCCCGCCGGGCTTAGTGCCAGAAAGGAGGTTGAATCATGGATCTGGCGATGACTTTTTGGGATTTGTTGGTCAACCCCAATGTGGCTTATTTGCTGTTGATCATGGGCTTGTGGGGGTTGATGACGGCATTCGCTATGCCCGGCACGGGGGTGCCCGAAGTGGCGGCGATGGTTTGCCTGACGCTGGCGGTGTTGGGTTTGGCGCGGCTTGACGTGAGCGTGATTGGTGTGTCGCTCATTGCATTATCAATGGTTATGCTGGTCATTGACTTGAAGGTTCAAAGCCACGGCGCGTTGACCCTCGGCGGCATTATCACGCTGGCGCTGGGGTCAATCTTTTTGTTCCGCCCGGCAGAAGGCCAGGCGGGCTTGTCTGGGTGGGTGGTGGCCCTGACGACCGTGGGCAGCGGGCTGTTTTTTGGTGTGGCGTTGGGAGCGGCCATGCGCGCCCAAAAACGCCCGATTGTCATGGAGCCCAAGGCGGTAGCCGGGCAGCTGGGTGAAGTGCGCGATCCGCTCGACCCGATTGGCACGGTGCAATTGAGGAGCGAGTTATGGAGCGCCAAGGCTGAAATGGCCGGCGAGACGATTGGGACTGGCGTCAAGGTGATTGTGACCGATTTAGAGGGGCTTACACTCAAGGTCAAGCGCGTGTCTTAGCCTATTTTTCGCATCCTGTAGGCTTGCATTCCCATGCAAGCCGATGGTTGGGAACGCTGCGCATAGGGATGCGCGAACTGCGAGATCTTGGCTGAGCAGCATTTGAAATAAACAGAAAGGAGAAATCTCATGGACGGTGGTACTGAATTAATTGCTCTCTTGTGTGTCTTTAGCATTGTGGTGGTCTTTTTCATTGTGATCTTTACGTCAATGATTCGCATTGTGCGCGAGTACGAGCGGCTGGTGGTCTTTAGGCTGGGTCGCTGCATTGGCGTCAAAGGCCCCGGCATTGTGTTTTTGTTGCCGTTTATTGATCTGGCTCAAATAGTGGATTTGCGCGAAACGGTGCTGGAGGTGCCGCACCAAACCAGCATCACCAAAGATAACGCCCCTATTGCGATTGACTTTTTGATCTACTGGAAGGTGGTAGACCCAATGGCCAGCGTGATCCAGGTGGCCAACTTTCGCGCGGCCAGCCAGGGTATTGCCACCACTACCTTGCGCGCTGTCATCGGCGATATTCCTCTGGACAATGTGCTGGCCGAGCGCGAGCACATTAACCACGTGCTGCGCTCCAAGCTGGACGAGGTGACGGAACGCTGGGGCGTCAAGGTGACGGCGGTGGAAATCCGCGAGATCATCCCGCCTAGAGAAGTGCAAGACGCCATGAATCGCCAGATGAGCGCCGAGCGCACCCGCCGCGCCGTGGTGACCGAAGCCGACGGCAAGCGCGAGGCGACCATCAAAGTGGCAGAAGGCGACAAGCAGTCGGCTGTGTTGCGCGCCGAAGGCGCCAAGCAAGCTGCAATACTGGAAGCCGAAGGCCAACGCGCTGCGCAGGCCTTGAAGGCAGAAGGCTTTGCTGTGGCATTGGACAAAATCTTTGACATTGCCAAGACGGTGGATAACAAGACCATGGCGCTGCAATACCTGGAAACGCTCAAAGCCGTTGGCGCCAGCCCATCTACCAAGTTCATTTTCCCGATGGAGTTTGCCAGCCTGATCAAGCCGCTGTCTGGCATGATTCAAGATTCGAACAAGTAGCCTGGCAGGCTGTCGGAGAGCTAACGTAGGACAGTTTGGCAACCTGTCCCACACAGCGCCCACAAGAGGCCAAACCTGCCTCTCCGACAAGCTCCTAGCGCGGGTAGGTTTTACAGGCTTGGCGGAAAAGACATCGGTGACCATTGCGCGCGCCAGTTGGCGCGACACGTGGACGCTGTGGCAGTTGATGCGCGCGTGTTTTGGGCGCGATGCGTATGACCTACTTTCCATCTTTGCCATACTGGTCTGGCCGGGCGATATCACGCTCAAGGCCATTAGCTCTGAGCGTGTGGTAGGCTTTATTGCCGGCAGCCGACCGTGGAAACAGGATTGGGCCTGGGTGGTTGCGCTGGGCGTGCAGCCCGATTTTCGCCGGCAGGCCATTGCCAGCCGCTTGCTGGCCGAATACGAAGCGCAGGCAACTCGCTCTTGCGTGCGGTTGACCGTGCGCGCCGGCAACGTGGAAGCCTTGGCCCTGTACCACAAAATGGGTTATGCCGAAATTGAGCGACGGGCGCACTATTATGGCGATGGTGAAGATGGGCTAGAGATGGAAAAACGGCTAACAGCTTGTTAGGATTGTTAGGAGAAGAAAGATGAGAATGAGCAAGTGGTTGATCGTGTTGAGCATACTTGCGGTGACGCTTTCGGCCTGCGGCGCGCCTGGGCCAACCAAAGGCGAGGTGGTGGTGTATGTGGCCGCGCCGCTTTCTGGCTTTCAGGCCAATGGCGGGCAAACGGTGCTGGGCGGCGCGCGGCTGGCGGCCGAAGAAATTAACAAGGCCGGCGGGTTGATGGGTTACAAGATTGTGGTGATTGGCAAGGACGACGAGAGCGATGACGAGGTGGCGGTTGCCGTAGCACAAGAGGTGGCCGCCGAAGTGCAGGCCGGCAAGCGCGTTTTGGGCGTTGTGGGCCATTATAACAGCGGCCAGACCCTGGCAGCGATGGAGGTTTACAAAGACCTGCCTATTGTCATAGTCACTCCCACCGCTAGCGAAACGACCTTGACGCAAAAGGGGTATCAGAATTTCTTCCGAGTCAATGCTAGCAACACAACCCAGGCGCGCGTCAGCGCCGAATTCTTGGTGAACACGCTTGGCGCTAAAAAGGTGGCGGTGGTATTTAATGACGATCCCTATGGTGTGGACCTGGGCAAGCTGGTAACCGACGAGCTAGGCAAGCTGGGAGTGCAAGTGGTGACGCAAATCAAGGTGGCGGTGGAGCAGAGCAAGTATGATAAAGAGGTGCCGCAGATTGCCGCCGCGCAGCCCGATGCCATTTTTTACGCTGGCTATGAGGTTGAAGCGCCGTATCTACGAAGGCAGCTGGTTGATGGCGGGGTGAATGTGAATTTTCTGGCTTCTGATGGGGCGTTTTTGTCGGCCACCATTGATGAATCCGATGGGGCGTCTGAGGGTATTTACGTCTGCAACTTTGCGCCAGAACCGCGCACGGTGGTAGATGCCAACTGGGTTAAAAATTATCAGGCGGTAGAGTATCGTAATCCCGATACCTACAGCATCAACGGCTACAGCGCGTTAAAAGTTCTGGTCGAGGGGGCCAAAAAGGCGGGCAGTCTGGAGGGAGCCAAGGTGGCTGACGCTATCCGCTCATTGCAGCTAGATACCCCCATGGGCAAAATCAGCTATGAAGCCAATGGTGAACTGCGCGAACAGCGTCTTTTTATCTTTCAGGTGGCAAACGAAGCGTTTGTGCAGGTGAGCAAGTAAAGCGAGCCGCGCTCCCGGCCTCCCAAAGGAGGCCGGGTTTTTTTATTCCTGCTTTTTCCGCTTGACGATTTTATGGATGGCAGAAGGCCACTCGTCCACCGGGTGGCGGGTGGTTTCGGCTGTCACCATTTGGTTGACGGCGTCAATGATGTCATCTGGCCTGAAATCGCCGGTTTTGGCGGACAACTCGTCAATGGCCTTTTGTTCCTCCGGCGTCAATTCGCGCCCGGTGTCTTTCTCTAGCGCGATGATGGCCAGGAGCAGCGCGCGCTCATCTTCTGATAGCTTTTCTGCATTTTTCAGCAGCCATTTGGCTTTGCCCGCCGCAAACACTGAACCACTTTTAGACTCGCTCATACATTGTCCTTTCTATATCCCATTATTTGCCCATCATCATTTGCCACCATCACTTGCCCAAAGGAAAATTGCCCGCGGTTGAGATGATACGTGTGCTTTACACTTCTTCGCCAAAAACACGGCTGTAATAACAAAAGATTATATAACCAATTCCCAGAAACGCCAAGGCCGTGATAATGGTGCGGCTCAAAAAGTCTAGCCCAGGGCTAAAGCCCATCTCGGGCAGCGCCGCCCGATACAAGATGTCACGGTAAGCGTTGATGATGGAAGCCATGGGATTGACGATGTAGAACAAACGCCGCAATGGCAAGATGATGCCCCATACCGTTCGCGTTGGAGGCACCAACGTTTCGGCGTCCCAGAATACGGGGGTCAGAAAAAACCAGGCCAGCATCACAACTTCCATAATGATCTGGGTGTCTCGATAAAATACGTTCAGTGTTGATAGAATGAATCCAATGCCTATGGTGAAAATGACTTGGGTGATGAGCACCACTGGCAGCAAGATCAGCCAGGGCGACAGGCGCAAGCCGAACAACAGCACCAGCGCAAACAACACCGGCAGAGCGATGAGAAAGTTGACCATGTTGGATAGCACGATAGACACAGGCAAGACTTGGCGTGGAAAGTAGACCTTTTTAATCAAATAGCTGCTGCCGACGACGCTGTTGGTGGCGCCGATGACCGAGGCAGAAAATAAATTCCACGGCAAGACTCCGCTTAGAATAAAGATGGGGGTATATGGCACATCTCCTCCCATGCCGGTGATTTCGATGAATATGGTGAACACGATCATCATGAGCAGAGGGTTGAGCCAAGACCACGCCACACCCAAGACCGAGTTTTTGTAGCGCACTTTTAAATCGCGCACAACCAGGTTGCGCATCAATTCGCGGTAGCGCCATAGTTCGCGCAGGTTAGTGAACATGCTGCTGGTAAAGTTCCTCCGTGTGAGTTGCGGCTGTCTGGGCGGGCGAGCCTGCCAGGCGCTGGTAGATGGACAGCAGGCGTTGGCCCGTGTCGTCCCATGAAAAGCGCTGCGCCACGCGTGGACGAAGCCGTTGCCCCAAGAGACGCCCGTGGTCAGGCGCTGCCATAAATTGCAAGATTGCGGCTGCCAATGCTTCTGGGTCGCCGGTGCGCGCATAGATGCCGTATTCGCCCAGGTATTCGCGGTTGACCGCGGTGTCAAAGGCCACGGTGGGCAAGGCGCAGGCCATATAGTTGAGCAATTTGCCGCTGCTTTCAGTGGCCGAGATTTTGGGCGCTACGGCAATATCACCCAGGCGCAGGTGGGCCGGCAAATCTTCATAGGGCATACACCCGGTAAAAGTAATATGTCCGTCTAATCCTAGCGCGCTTGCCTGGGCGCGGTAGCTATCTACGCCGGGAAAGCCCATGACCATAAAATGCGCATCTTGGCGCACGCGCAGCACGGTGTGTGCTGCTTGTAATAGCAGATGAGTGCCTTGGTAAGGCGCCAGCAATCCCACATAAATGACGACCGTTCGATCGGGTGGAATGTCCCACTTGGCCTTGAGCGCCGCCAGCTCTGGCTCGTCTTCTGGCCGGCGCGGGCGAAAAACATCTATATTGACGCAATCGGGCAATGGCTGCACGCGCTCTTTGCTCACGCCAAACTCGTTTTGCAATAGTGTTGTGGCATGCTGCGAACTGGTCAGGATGACATTCGGGCGATGGTTGATTTGTTGCTCTAGCCAATGCCAAAAGCGATAGGTCAGGCTGCCTTGTTGAATAAAGCGATGATCTAACATCTCGCTGGTCATGCTGCCTTGAAAATCAAAGACCATCGGCGCACGGGTCAGTCGGCTTAGCGCAAGGCCAATCAACGCGCCCTCGTGAAGGTGGGCGTGGATGATATGAGGCCGGTAGCGCAACGCGGCCCTGAGCGATTGCCAAGCCAGCAGCGCATCAAAAGCGATTTTGTGACGAGACGAACCAACCTCGTATTCGGTTCGCCACGGCACCGGCGGCGTGCGCTCGATATCGAGATTGGGTAAATTGCGCCCCTTGTAATAGGTGACGATTTTCACGCCCAACCCCAGTTTTTGCAAAATACGCGCTTCTTCCAGGATGCGCACGTGGCAGCCATAGTCTGCAAAAAATGACGTTGGGGCAATCATCAAGATGCGGTACATTGGATTAATTCAAGATTTCAGATTCAAAATTGAAAATTCAAAATTTCAGATTGCAGATTCATTTGTGTGATTGACTAGATCATTGATCAGTTTCAGCTTGCCAGGGCGGCGCATTCGTTTGATGGCCAGCTCGCGGCGCTGAGCCTGGGCGCGGGTGGGGTGCTGTTCCCAATACACCAGGCGGACGGGACGGCGCAGCCGCGTATACCGCCCGCCGCGGCCAGCGTTGTGGGCCGCCACGCGTTTGTCCAGGTTGTATGTCCAGCCGGTATAGAGTGTGCCATCGGCACATTCAACCATGTACGTAAAAGCCATCTAGGATTTATCTGACTTTTTGTCTGGCCGGCGCATGTCTGGCAAAAACAAGCGGCTGAATACACTGCGCTTGTCTGTTTCGATGGGTAGAATGCTGCCGCCCAGGTCGCTTGTTCCCCGGTCGCGCAGCCATTCAAAGCGTTTGGCATGCAAATCGGTTACGCGCTTGTTGAATGTTTCCTCTTCCTCAGCCAGCAAAGTGGCTTTGAGCTGGCTCAGAGTCGCCTGAAAAGCATCTATCTGATGCGCCAGGTTTTGCCGATTGAGGCGATAAACAGAGGCGCTCTGCGCCGAGTCTTCACCCAGAGTGGTTGTGGCCTGGATCAAGGGGTGGCTGATGGCGCGCATGTTATCGCGCCAACTTCCGGCCTCGCTCAGGGTGGCCATCAGCGCCAACTGCAAGAATCCAGGCAATTGCTCGACTGCCGCCATCAGGCCATCGTGTTCAAGCGCGTCTAGAAAGTAGGGCTTGGCCCCCAACAGGCCGATCAGGCCAGAGACCACATCTACGGCCTGCTCGGTGGCGCGTGGGCCTGGCACCAGGCAGTATTCTGCGCCCGTCAGCAAATCGGCGCGTGGTTGTTCGCCTGGCTGGGCCGCCACCAGGGGGTGTCCACCGACAAAGGGAACATTTTCCGGCAAGAATTGCTCGGCCCAGCGCATCACCTCGCTCTTGAGAGGAGCCGTATCGGTGACCACCGTGCCGGGCGATAAATCTGGGGCGATCCCTTCAAGAATGGCGGGCATATCGCTGAAAGGCTCGGAAATGATCACCAGGCCAGCCTCTTTGCAGGCATGGGCGGGGCGGCGTTCCAGGCGGTCTACGGCTCCCAATTTCTGCATGCGCGCTGCCAAGTCTGCATTACGATCTGTCCCCACCACTACCAAGTCTTGCTTGGCGTTTTTCAGGGCCAATCCCATAGAGGCAGCCATTGGCCCTAATCCGATAAGCGCGATTTGTTTATTTGTCATGGTTGCACCTGTTTTCTCCCCCTGCCAGGGGTGCTAATGGTTTTTATCTGCTGCTTGCAGTTTTGCCAGTAATTGCTCAAATTCGCCCTGCGGTTGGGCTGCGGGTGGTTCCTGATGCCGTCGAATCAACTCTATGCTGACGGGATCGCACCCGGCCCGCTCGGCCCATTGCGCGCCCAGCTCTGGGTGGCGACGGTGGATGGCAAACGGTCGCCGCCATGCCGGGGCCGGTTGGCGGGCCAGCCAGTCTAGCGCGACAGGCCAAAAGTGGCCCAGCAAGACAATGATGGCCTTGTGAATGGGGGTGAGCCATGTGGCGCTCTTGCCCACGTCGTGTAACAACGCGGCTGTCAGCAGAGCCGGATGTGTTTGGCCT
Organism: Thermoflexales bacterium; assembly: GCA_041740315.1. Classification (GTDB taxonomy): domain Bacteria; phylum Chloroflexota; class Anaerolineae; order Fen-1058; family Fen-1058; genus JBGSMF01. The sequence continues at coordinate 5,543 of JBGSMF010000147.1, read as the reverse complement.
GCGAGTTCCAACGCGCGCAGCACGGCCAGCGCATGGCGCTGCTCGGCCGGCGGCATTTGCCGGAACAATTGGCGCGCCCCAGACCCAAGGCGCGCCTCGGCCTGGCACAAGTCTTGCTGACTGACGCGCGCCAGCAACGAACTGAAAAATTGGCGCACCCGATAGCTGGCCTGGCTCACCAGACTCCAACTAATAGTTGGTATAACCATGCCGTTGGCGAGTAAATCAGCAGTCCCATCAAGTCCAAGCTGGGCATCATCCACGGCAGGGCAATCAGAGCCATTAGAACGAACATGCCATACTTTTCCAGAGTAGCCATTTTTGCGGCCCATTCCAGCGGAACGATGCCCATCCATACCTTGGAGCCGTCAAGCGGCGGGAGTGGGATCATGTTAAACATGGCCAAAATAATATTGAGCCAGATGAACTGCTTGAAAATGGTTCCCACAAAATCTGATGAGATGCTGTTGATCCCTAACCGCCAGAAAACCGCCATAATAGCTGCCAGCAGCAAATTGGCAATGGGGCCTGCTATTGCCGTGATGGCCATGCCCTGGCGAGCCGTTGCCGCTCCGCGCAGTTGATATGGGTTGACTGGCACCGGCTTGAACCATCCCAGCCCGCCGAGCAGAATCATCAATCCTCCTATCGGGTCAATGTGGTCCAGCGGATTCAGGCTCAGTCGGCCGTAAGCATACGAGGTGCGGTCGCCCAACTTGTAAGCCGACCAAGCGTGCGCAAACTCGTGTATCGGTCCAGCTATCAGAAGCAAGATCAACCGACTGACCAATAAAGGTAGAAATTCTGCTAGGTTTGTAGGGAAAAGCATGCAAGGCTCCCATCAAAGCTTGATTGTTTAGGTTGTGATTGCAGGGTTACGATTGTCCAGATTATAACATAAAGCCGCTAGCCATGCGAACGCCTCCAGTTTCCAAATAGCTGTATTTGGCGCCTCCCCTTGCTCCAGTGAGCGGCATGGGGATGCTGCTGTTCCGAAAATAACCACCAAGGGCACCAACCCCCTGCCTATGGCGGGGGCAGGTGACACGAAGAAACACAAAGACGCTCTATTTTTATTCCTGGTTGAGAGCGCAGCTCATGTTGTCTACTTGAACTGGAGGAACGCTGGTTGACCTGTGGTTGAGGTGTTAGTATAATTCAACCAGTTGGAGGTTGCAATGCTTTCTCCTATTCTCCATACAAATTTTCGCAAACTTGTTTTGTTGACAGCCGTGGCGCTGGCGCTGCTGGCCTGTGGTGGGTTGCCCAAGATCAGCCGGCCAACATCGCAAGAAGATCAGATCAAGCGCGGTATTCAGGAGGCGCTCGATTTGTACGCGCGCGCTTACAACGAAAACGAGCCGGCCTTGCTAAAAGAAGCTGTGGACCAAAGCAATTTGCCTTTCCGGCGCTTTGTCAATACTCGCTTTGAGAGCGCCCTCAAATCGTCCTCGGCGGGTCAATTTGCGTTCCGCTTCAAGGTGGCTGGCATCCAACCGCGCGACCTGGGCTTTGTGCAGGCTCATATTACGTTGCGAGGGGGCATTGCCGCCGATTGGCTCTTTCGCGAGGTGGAGGGCAGGTGGGTGTTATCTGAACCGACGGCCGAGCAACTGGGCGAGCCGATAAAGGTGGAGCACGAATATTTCACGTTTTACACCTATGCCTGGGCAGAGGATGTCAACCCAATTTTGATAGAGTTGATGGAAAATGCCCGCCGCCGCGTGCAGGAGCGCCTGGGCAAGGTGCCCGACCAAAAGGCTGATGTCAAGCTCAAGCCGATTTATGGGCTTGATCCCTACGATGACCCTTTCGCAGTGGCGTACTATGCCCTCGGTCGCCGGGCGGGTGAGCCAGACCGAATAGAAATCTATACGCCCAACTCGTATGGCTTTGGCTTTTACGATGCAGAGGTGGGTTGGCAAGCTGAGATGGAAAGGGTGTTGGTTCACGAATACACCCACATGACGCACAGGCGCAGCTTTGATAACGTGGGAAAGTTGAGTTCGTGGATGGTTGAGGGCTTGGCGCAATATGTCTCGGATGATCCCTATACGCCTGATGCCTTGAGAGCAGCGTTAAAAGCTGGCACGATCATCCCCATTATAGACACATCCACTGAAGTGTACAAGCAAGACCTGATGCACATGGAATTGTTGGAACAAGACCGGGCGCTGGCGTATGCGTTTGCGCACTCGCTGGTCATTTACATTACGGAAACCTATGGGGGGATGGAGGGTTTTTGGAAGCTGGCCCAGGCCTATGAAGAGACCCAAGACCTTGATGAGGCGCTGCGCGAGGCGTTTGGCGTAAGCTACGAGCAGTTTGACCAGGATTGGCGCGCCTGGCTGCAAGAAAAATACTGAAAGAGTTGCGATGATTCGCCGCAGCGAGGCCGAGGCCGACATTATTCGATTGATTGTGACCACGCGCGAAAAATTCCCTCATACTGTGGCGTGGGATGCCGCGCTCAAGCGTGTGATCTGGCGCTATACCACGCCAGAAAAGCCAAAGCCCAAACGGCGCAAATCTGCCAGGCAGGAAGTAAAATAATGTAAGCCTCATTTAACTCCCACGTGAATAGCCACCGCGCCCAGCATCAGGCGGCGATAGTAAACCTGCTGCAAGCCTGCCAAGCGCATCATTTGGGCCAGCTCATCGGCGGTGAGAAAGTGGGTGAGCGAGTTGGGCAAGTACCGATAGGCTTCGGGTTGTCCGCTGATCAGTCCGCCGATAAAGGGCACCAGGCAATAAAAGTAAATTTGGAACAGCCGCTTGAAAATTGGCACGGGCGTGCGCGAGATTTCCAGGCAGACCTAGAACGGATTACACCAGGCGCTTTATTGAATTGTCGCATGAGTTTTGTCTTGCCGACATCTTGTTTGTGCACATGCGTGACGCATGATACCACACTCAGCATAACCCGCAACGCGACACAAGCGGGCTGCGACACCCTCTCTTTGTCCGATACTCGCTTGCCGGACCGGGTGCAAGAGGCGAGAGAGCGCAGCCGGCGCAAGTAATAGATTCTTTGCGCGTAACTACTCAGCCATACCCTTCGACTGCGCAGCGCGCACCCTGAGCGGAACGCAGCAAAGTCGAAGGGGCGCGCTGCTCCGCTCAGGATGCTGAGTAGTTACCTTTGCGCTGGGATACACCACCGATTGGTAAAATCTCTTTGGCAAAACAAGCAAAAGGTTGTACAATCTTGCCTACTATGACATACCTCGAAGGACAAGAACGCGCGACATACGTCCGTGCCATGTTTGGGCGGATTGCGCCGCGCTATGATTTGATGAATCGCCTGATGACCGGTGGGCAAGATGCCGCCTGGCGGCGATTAGCTGTGAACGAGGCCCAACTGCCACCTGGTGGACGCTTGCTCGATGTGGCAACTGGCACGGGTGACATTGCGCTCCAGGCCAGCCAGACCGATAGCGATGCTCGCGTGGTGGGGGCTGATTTTACATCCGAGATGCTGCGACTGGGGCAAGCCAAACCTGACGCAGAAATGATACGTTGGACGTGCGCAGACGCGCTGCACCTGCCCTTTCCTGTCAATTCTTTCGATGCTGTGATCTCGGGCTTTATGATGCGCAACGTGGCTGATATTGCCGCCGCCCTGGCTGAACAGCGCCGTGTGACACGGCCCGGCAGGCGGGTGGTGTGCCTGGAGATTTCACGCACATCTGTGCCGCTGTTCAAACATCTATTCAGGCTTTATTTTTACCACCTGGTGCCACTCATCGGTGGATTAATCAGCGGCAACCCTGAGGCTTATGCGTATCTACCCAACTCGCTGACCGAGTTTTTGACTGCGGATGAATTGGCTAAGGTGATGCGTTCAGTTGGGCTGCAAGAGGTGCGTTATCGCCGCTTGATGTTAGGCACAGTGGCGATCCATGTGGGGATCAAGGCATAACATTATCTGCCAAGAAGGCAAGATACAACCGCATACAGCAGGGTCAAGCCAACCCTGGCCTACCCCTGGCTGGCGCTCCAAACTCGACCGCCTGGTGTGTAGCATAAGCCCACCGCTTGTCGGGTGGCTTGTGACTCAGCGGCTTGGGCATTGCGAGTAGGTGTGGCGTTTATGCACTGGCCGTGTATGCTGCTCGCGTGGCTTCAATAGCCACAGCCTGGGCTGATGAAAAGTCGTTCCGTCAACTTGTGCGTGATGATCCCATTTTTATTCCTAGCGGTCAATGCGTACGAGTGCTAAACCCGTAACCGGGCGCAAAATTGCACTGTAAACTGCCGACAATGATAGGGCCAAGCACTCAATCTGCGATGACCATCAGGAACAAAGATGACATCAAGGCCGCTCAAGAAAATTGCCATTTGGGGGCCAATTTTCATCAGCCCAGCCCACCGCTGACCTCTTTGGCATCCTTGGTGACGGTGTGGCGGCTACAGTGCAACACCCGCGCAATGTAATTCCGCCCGCCCTGACCCAGTTTCAGCGCCTCGATCCCGGCGTAGCGCCGACGGTCTTTTTCGTCCAGACTAGCAGGCTGTCGGAGAGCGGGCTGGTAGGCTCGTAGTGCGCGCTTCAGCGCGCTAAAGCGCGCACTACGAATGGCCCTCTCCGACAAGCTCCTAGTGTAAAAGTGGTTCATTGCAGCTTCGATTTCAGGCGCGTAGGGTTCCATAACCATCTCCTGTTTGTGCGGACTTGCCCGCGTTGGATTCATCCGATGTCAACAGGCTGGCGAAGAACGAATCGGACACTTTTTTATTTCTCGCTCCCCAGGATGGCGGCGGCAGCCATCCGGCGGCGCTCAGGGTGCACTTTTGCCCACCAGCGGCAGATAGACCCTGTGGCCAACCAGCGTGTACTCGACGGCGACGTTGTTGTAATGCGCCGGGTCTGGCTCGTCGGCGGTCACCTCGGCGACATTCGCCACCTCGCCCCTGGCCGCCGGCACGACGGTGATGGCGACTGTAGCCGACCCGCCGTTGACGAGCGTGTCCAACTGGCAGACCACGATGCCATCATCTTCCCCACAAGTCCCCTGGCTGGCCTCGGCCGACAGGAAGGTGAGGGTGATGGGCAGGGTATCGGTCAGGATCACACCATTGGCCGAGTCGGGACCGGCATTGGTGACGGTGAGGTCATAGACAAAGGGCCGCCCCGGCGTCGCTTGGCCCCGCCCATCCTGGACCACTGCCAGGTCGGCCACCAGGGCAGAGACCACCTGGAAGGTGGCCGTGTCAATCAGGGCGGGATCGGCCTGTGAAACGGCAGTGACCGTCACCCGGTCGGTCGTGCCCAGGGCGGTGCCCGCCGGCACACTGACGCTGACCAGCGCGCTGGCCCCCAGCCCATTAGTCATGGTCAGCGTGAAGCTGACCGGCGGCACGAGCCAACCCAACGTGTCTTGCAGCGTCACGGTAAGAGTGTCTGTTGGGTGGGTCCAGTTCTGGAAAAAGAGCCGGTTGGTCACAGTGGCGCCAGCGTACGCCAGGCGCGCCTGCACATCGCGGGCGGCCGCGTTTGGACTGCCATACAGCGTATTGCGGCCGGGCACGGTGGCCAGGGC
>JBGSMF010000146.1:0-5996 GCA_041740315.1 Thermoflexales bacterium | reverse complement strand
GGCGTTGCCGCCGCCGGTGACAGTCGGCGGAGTATAGCCAAGCGGCAGGTCAACGGCATTGTAGGCAAAGCTGTGCGCCGGCTTGCCAGGCGGCGTCAGGCTGGTAAGGTTGCCGGCGTCGTCGTAGGCAAAGTTGAGCGTCCGCCCACCGGGCAAGGTGGCCGAGATCACGCGCCCGGTTACATCGCGGCTCAGGCGCGCCTCAGCCCCGTCTGGCGCGGCATGGCTCGTCAGCCAGTTCGCAGCGCTATAGCCGAACTGCTGCGTGCGGTCGGCTTGCGTCAAATACGTCAGTCGGCCCTGGGGGTCATAGGTCAAGGTAATATCAGCCAGGGCGCCGCTGGCGTCGCGGTTGGCGCTGACTAAACGGCCGGCCGCATCCAGCACAGAACGGTAGCGGCGGCCTTCCGGCGTCTCAATCTCCACAGTGCGTGTGCTCGCGGAAAAAGTATGACGCCAGGCCTTGCCGTTGACGATCGCGAGTTCTTGCAATCCCGTCATGCTGAATGGGTTGCCAGGCTGAGTTAACGTCGCGCTTCGTTCGACAGCCGCGTCATAATGCAGGCCGTTGGGGGTGGTCACCGTGACCGAGGCCGCCAGCGGCACATTCATGCCCCAGCGCGGGTCTGGCGCATAGGTCACGCGCTCTACGCTGCCATCCGGGTTGGTCAGGGTCCATACGCTGCCTTCGCCAATGATCAAAGTGCGTGTGCTGCCGTCGGGCGTGGTGACGCTGCGCAACCGGTCGCCATTCGACAACACCTCGGTCGCATAGAGCGTGGTGCGGCCCAGTCCCGTCGTGAGCGTCACTACGGTCTGGCCTGGCGCCTCCAGACGCGCCAGCGTCTTGACCCCGCCGGCGGGATCCTCGTCACGGATCAGGCGGCCATCGGCGTCGTAGGTGAATTGGTAGACGCCGTTTCGCGCGTCGGTCAATGTCTCTAGCAGGCCGCCGGCTGTGTAGGTCATGCCAGTCGTCTCGCCGGCAGGATTAGCGACGGCGTTGAGATAGCCGCCCGAGCCGAGCGTCAGCGTCGTGCGTTGCCCGCCAGATGCGACGATCGCGCTGGGCTTGCCGTCTGCCGCCCGTTCAATTTGGGTGACGTTGCCGTCATAGTCGGTGATGGACGTGAGCCGGCCGGCTGCGTCATAGCCAAAGCGGTAAAGCGTCGCGCCGGTCAAGGCGTTGAGCGTGCGCAGGTGGCGACCAACGCTAGAGAACTCGTACACCTCGGCGCCGCTCGGCGCGGGAATCAGGATTGTCTGGCCGAGCGCGCTTTCTGGCAGAACCGGCGGCCCGATGCGCTCAATACTGCCCCGCGTGGGGTCGAGCACAAGCGTGCCATCGGGTGCGATTTCCAGGCTGTTGCCAAAGCTGCTGATGCACGCCTGCCGGGCGCTGAGGCCATTGTTACTCTGCGGGTTGGGGCAATCACGTCCGGCAAAAGTCGTCACGATCCCTTCTGGCGTGATGCGCCGGATGCGATCAAAGTACTGGGAGCGCGTGCGCACATACACGACGCCGTTTTCGTCAACGGCGACACTCTGCGGAGCGCCCAGGTTGGCTGTCAGGGCGGGGCCACCGTCGCCCGAGTTGCCCGCGCCGCCATTACCGGCCAAGCGGCGCAACATGCCATCGGGGCTGATCCGGCTCACCGTGTTATTTCCCGGCTGCGTCACATACAGGCTGCCATCAGGCCCAAACGCCATGCGGCTGGGCGCAGGCAGCGCACCCCAGTCCAGGGCCGGGATGCCCGCCAGGTCGGCATTCCAGGTGGTGTCGCCGCCGGCGCCGGCGATGGTCGTGATAATGCCATTCGTGATCTTGCGGATGCGGCTATAATTGCCGCCCGCCAAGCGATACTGCGGCGTCTCGGCAATGTACAGGCTGCCATCCGGGCCAAAGAGAATGTCCTCGGGGTTGTTGAGCCGGGCCGCGCCTGCCGGGCCGCCATCGCCGTTTAGACCATTGGTTTCAGTGTAAAAAGTGCCGGCGAGAGTTTGGATGATGCCGTCGGGCGTCACGCGGCGGATAAAGCCAGTGTTAAAGTTATCATACGTTCCGGCGATGTAGAGCGAGCCGTCCGGGCCGACCTCTAATGCGGTGACCGCCCAACCCAGCGTCGCTGCGGTGGCCGGGCCGCCATCGCCGGTGGGCATGCCCTGCGTGCCGTTGCCGGCATAAACTTTTAGCGGGCGGCCAGGCTGCACCCGGGCGATATGTCTTTCAAACTCATCATAAAAAAAGACGGCGCCGTCGGGCGCGACGGCGAAATCACCCATGTAATTGATCAAGGGATCATCCACCACAGTTGAGACGACCGGGCCAATATCGCTGTTGCGCAGGTCCGTGCCATCGCCCAAGTGCAGGGTGCCATCATTCGGATCATAGGCGTGATGCACATCCAGCGTCCACCCGCCTAATCCGGCCGCGGCGGCCGCGTCCCAATAGCCAAGCGGGCGGGAATAACTACGAGTGAGATTGATGCCGCAAAAGTAGAAAGCAACCTCCGAAGCGGCTGGATAGTCCAGGTAGGCGCAATATTCGCGCCCACTGGTGATGAACACATCGCCCCCGAACTGGCCAAAACTCTGCTCGAATTCGTCGCGGGCGGTGTAGTAAGAGTAATCGTAGACGTATTTAAGCTCGACGTGCGCAATCGGCCGTCCGTTGGTGGCGCGGTCATAGCCATCTTGACCATTCCATGTAAGGCGATAGCTGATGTTGGGTGCGATAGCTTCAATCGTGCCTGTATACATCCCCGGGATGCCAAAGGCGCTGCCCACGCCATAGCGTGACCAGCGCTTGACGATCAACTGGCCGCCGACCTCGGCATATAGCGAGATGGTCTTGACCGTGGTGGGCGGCTCGCCAACGGTGATTGGGACATCCAGATAGTTGCTGGCCTGCCACCCCGGCGTGCGTTGGCTGGCATAGTTGAGCGCAAAAGGTGTGCCAATCACTGGCAGCGACTCGCCCAGCGTTTGCGCGTCGCAGTCAATGACCGAGCCCGACTCGGTGCAGGCATTTGGCTGGTTATTCGAGTCATTGGGCTCCGGCGGTTCTTTGGCGCCAGGTGGCGGCCCAAAAGGCCAGTTGAAATCCCACGGCGAAAAGTGCGGCACCTCCACGCGCCACAGTTCCTGACCGGCGCTGTACAGGCCGGCCAACTGCTGCCGTTCCGGGTCGGTGATGCCAAGATCGGTGAGCGCCTGGCCTGTGTCGGCGATGCCGTCACCGGTGACGTCGAGATCAGCCAGCCCGGCCGTGATACTGACGATCTTGATGACGAGGCCGTTTTTCGATGGAACCCATACGCCCTTGTCGCGGTCATAGTAACCGGTTGGAACTGCGCTGCCTACCGGAGCCGTGATCAGGTTTTCGGTATAGTTGATGACGGGCTTGTCAAAAGTAATGTCACCCTGACCGGCCGCCTCGTCAACGCTGAATTCTATTGCGTAGGTATAGCCCGAGCTGAGCGGCAAATCGCCTGGCATGGCCGCCGCGCCCGCCGCGCCGACAGTGTACTCTGTGGCGCGGACGGTCAGTTGGGCGGCTGACCGCAGTGCGCCTTGAGCGGACACCAGAGACACCAATGCGCCCTCTGGAAAGAGCAACGTTGCCTGCCGCGAGCCGCTGACATCGCTCACGACGCTGCCGCGCGCCACCTGAAAGTCCGCCGTCGAGTTCGGGTCAATCACGGTTGCCTGCGCATCTAGCTGAATCAGGACCACCGGCTCGACCACTTTGAATTGCCGCCGCTGGGTGACGACGCGGCGCTGGACGAGCAGATAGCCTTCCTTCTGGTATTCAACGATGACGGTCTCGCCGCTGTTGAGCGCCAGATCAAACAGGCCATCGGCGCGGCTCAGCGTCTGCCCAAACTCGGGGTGGTCTTTGATAGATATGCTGACGCCGGGTAGCGGTTGGCGGTCGCGGGTGATGACATTGCCGCGCAATACCGCGACACAGCGGCGGGTGATGCTGCCTGGTGTGACGCCCGTTTGGATGGGGCTGCTGCCGGTGTAAAGAAAGCGGGTCGCTTCATAGATATCATAACTCACGCTGCGGTCCAACGACGGAGCAACAGCTTGTGGAGCGCGCGGCAGTTGCGGCGCGAGCGCGTTCTGCGGTTGCGCGGCGGACTGTAGCCCAGATGCGTTTCGCGCCACCAACGGCAAAAAGATATTTGTAATCAGATCTTGGCATGGCTCGATGTAAGCCGAGACAACCCAGGTGTTTGCCCAAGCCTCAGAGCTATCGGACAGCGGCATCGCTTCATGCGCCGGCTCCGCTTGGCGCGGTTGCGGCGCTATAACGCTTCGCTGCGGCGAGGCTTCCACCAGCGCGCCGCTCGTGTTGAACAGCAAGGTGATGACGACGATAATCTCAAACAGTGATAATCTACGTGACATGGATACTTCTCCTTTTGTGCCTGGCTCTTTGGGATTTCGCGTGGTAGACCTAACCCCTCCCACTCCCTTCGGTCGCGGGACAGGCTGGCCCCCTTCCCTACGAGGGAAGGGGGAACACGCTCCCCTCTCCGCTTCGGGGAGAGGCTGGGGGAGGGGTCCACCACGGCAACTCCCAAAGAATCTTGTACCTTTCAGACATCTCGATTGGGCAGACGCGCCGATTCGCTTCCAGTCGCTTGCTGTTAAAGAAATTCAAACAACGTGGTCCGGCCCGGCGCTCTGTGAAATTCCCTTCCCTGGTTTCTTGGTCAGTGTTTCACTATGACAGGCAAAAACACCGTTCCCGCATCTGCCGGACAGGTAACTGTGCCATAGTTGGACACCTTCAATCCGCCCGTTTCGGCAGCGCGGATAACATAGTTGTAAGCATGGCCCAGTTCCGGCGCGCCGCCGGCCCCGCGCCAGCCGCACGCCACTTTGAAGCCGGGCTTGAGCATATCGCCGGGTATATACATCGAGGTCTGAAAAAAACCGGCGTGATAAGCCCGCACGCGCTGGTTGATGCTAACCGTCATGCTGATGATGTATTGCGATGGGCTGGCCGAAACATACAAGTAATTCCACTGGAGGTAACAGGTTCCCACGCCGGATCGGTAGCACGTTGGCCCCGGACTATCAATGAAAGAAAGGTCGGGTGATTCCCCCTCCGCTTGGATCTCCCGGCGAGCCTGATCGGTTCCCTCTGTGACCACACTGGGCGCTGATCCTTGGGCGGCGCGCGCGACCAGCGTGTTGGCCGCAACCGCCAACGCGATCACGGCCAACGCAGCCATTGCTAGATTGAGCCATTTGCGCGACATATAGCTGGCCTCCTTTAAGGTACAAAGGGTGGGCAATAAACCGTGCCATAGTTAGCCGAGCCTAGCGCCGCCGAATCCCTCGCCCGAATGGTATACGCATAGGCGTTGCCCAACTGCGAGTTGCCGCCCGCGCCAGGGCTGCCGCAGGGAACCTTGAAACCTTGTCCCAACATGTTGTAAGGCACATACATCGAGGTCTGGAAAAAGCCCTGCACATGCGCTACCGGGCCAAAGTTATTCAGGGTAGCCGTCATCGTGATCATATAGTTTGGACTTGCGTCGACCGACATGTAGTACCAGGCAATGTAGCAACTGTCCTGGCTGGGATCGGGCAGGTAACAGGTGGCGCTGGGTGAATCAATGAAACCGATGTTGACCTGCTGTGGCGCAGCGCCCGCTTCAGGCGCGACAATCTCACGCACGTTCTCGCCTTGCGTCTCCCGATTGACCACATTCGGCCCCAACGGTTCTTGCCCCCGCACAACCTCGATCGCGGCAAAAGCGGCCACAAACAGCATCGCCGCCACCGTCATTGGAACTAGAAATTTTTGCATTTCAACTCCTCCTCTATAACTTGTATTCTCTGGCTGGCTTTCATGCCAGCGGGTAATGACCGAGCCAGCCGGCGCCGATGGTATGGCGCTGATCGCGCCGGGCCTTGCCCAACCGATGTGCAGCGCAATCAGCCAGAGTCGTGTTTATAGATCGGTTTTGGGGGGG
>JBGSMF010000145.1:0-2164 GCA_041740315.1 Thermoflexales bacterium | reverse complement strand
GAGGGATGTGAAACGCGCGAGGCGAAATCGCAACAAGGCAAATCATGCTCAAAGTAGCTCTCGCCATTGACGGCCTCAATATCCTGAAAGGCGCGGCATTGCTCAAAAAGCGGCTGGATTGGGCCGCGTTGTCGCGCCTGGCGTCCGACAATGGCAAGCGCGAGGTCTTGTTTAGGCGTTTCTACATCGGCCCGCCAAGCGAAGGCTTCCCGGCCGCCCAGCACGCCGCGCTCAGGCAGGAAATCGAGTCGTTGCGTGTGGGTTATGCCTGGATTCGGTGCGAGTCGCCCGGCATGCGCGCCGGCAAGCCAAAATCCACGGTGGATGTCACCATCGTGATGGATATGATGACGTGGGCCACGTCGGGGCGCATTGACGTGATCAACCTGGTCAGCGGCGATGGGGACTATATCCGAGTGGTGCGCCGGGTCAGAGAGATGGGCGTCAAGGTATGTCTCCTGGGCGTCACGGTCAACACGTCTGAAGACTTGTTGCGCGAGATTGACGCGGGCGATTTTTACGACCTGGAGGCGCTGGGGGTGTTGCGGCCAAGATAGTCGGGTAGTCAATTGGTCGAATAGTCAATTGGTCAGGTGGTCTGGTAGTCGAATGGTCAAGATGGCTACAAAACTAACCGACTAGCTGACTACACGACTAACCGACCAACCGACTACAAGACTCAGTAGATCCAATTTTTATAACCGGGGCGCAGCCGGCGCGACAATCTGCCGGACGCAGCCGTAATGCTCTTCCAGGGCACGGCGGATGAATTTGGTCAAGCGCGTAAGCTCAAAACGCTTGGTATCCAGCCAGCGGCCGCCGCGACGCGGGACTTGGGTGAAGAGCCAGCGCAGATGAATCCAAACATTCAACAAAACGAAGGCCAAGGCCATCAAGACAAAACGATAAGCCGGGTTGTTGGAGGTTGTCCAACCACGCACATCGCCCGAGCAGCGATAGCTAGTTTCAACGCCGAAGCGTTTTCGATACAGGCGACGGGCTGTTTTCGGCGCGATGTCAAGATTGATCAAGATGTAGATCAACCAGACCGCGCGCTGTTTCAAGCGTTTGGTGCGCTTGGCGGTGGTGAAGGTTCGACACACCGCCAGGTTGGCGGTGAAGGGAGTGCCGTCTTTACCCTGGAAGGTGTAGGGGGTACGATAGCTCTTGCGGCCCTGGCACAAAGCGCGAGTGCCACCGGTCTTGCCGCGGATGGTGCAGGCAATCAAGGCCGACAGACCCTGACGGGTCAAGAAATCCATCACCGCAATGCCGCCAAAACCTTTATCCAAAAACAAACACTTGATGCGAATTTGGCGCTTTTGAACCCGTTTGAGCAAGATTTTCACGGTTTCGACGGTCTCTTTCCCAGGCAGCACAAAATGAATCGCCAAGGTCACTCGCAAGCCGTTCAGCATCACATAGGCCGTCGCGATACGGTAAAAGTGGGTCGTCCCATCTTTGGCTTGGGCGCGAATCCACAACCCCTTCTCCTGCGTGGTCTTGCCATAATAGGGCCGGTCATGAAAATCGATCGCCACATCGCGAGCCTGCCGCCACACCCGGGCCGGGACCTTCTTGCCCAACGCCGCATTCATGCGCTGCTCCAAATCGGGCAGGTCTTCCACCCGCAGTTGGGCGCGCAAGTAGCCCCGAATCGTTTCGGGCTCCGGGCTATTGACCAAATCGCTGCCCAACGCTTGCACCGTGCCGCAATTTGCTGCCACTCCCAGCAAAATGTTGATCAGATCCTCCGTCGTACAGACATACCCATCTGCCTTCAAAGGCAAATGTTCTTTCAGCAATTGGGCGGCTTGCTCAAGCACTTCCACATCCGTCAATTTGAGTGTATGATTTTTAGCCATAGGCTTGCCTCCTTGGATTGGGTTTTGGACAATCACCATAGTACCAAGGATTGGCAAGCTTGTGTATTTCACAGACCAAATGACACGTTACAAGCTAATTTTTGATCTACTGAGACTAACTGACTAACCAACCACAGGGCTAGAGTATGCCAAGACAAGATGTTGATTGCGAACACATTGTCGCTGTGCTCAAGATGATGTTTGCGCCCGGCGAGGTGATCGAGGTGCGCGTCCCGAACGTGCATAAATCCGGGACGGCCAGCGGTTACTTTGACGATTTTCGCCTGGCGGCGCAGGCG
>JBGSMF010000144.1:0-21857 GCA_041740315.1 Thermoflexales bacterium | reverse complement strand
GCCCGGCCATCCCAAAGTGTTGGGCGCGATCTGGGCAAGCCTGGTCTTGGGCGAACCCCTCACGTTGATTCGGCCTGAAGAGAGCAATATGGTCGTGTATGGCCTGCACCGCAAATACAAAAAGCTGACCGCCGAAGCGCCCGAGCTAAACGTGGGGCGGGTCAAGGCCAAGCTGACGCGGCTCATTGCGCCAGAGGCGTGCGAGATCGCCAAACCCAACAAGCCTTTTGTGGTGTTGGAGTGGCCGGGCGTCAGTGCAGGTACTGCGCTGGCAGCGATGCTTGAGCGCGGCACTGCCTATCCCCTCCAACTAGAGTGGGGCGACTATCTTTTGTCCGAGGCAATTGTTCAAGAGTTTGCCACGCCTCTTATCACTGGCGGAACTGCGCCGGAAGGTTATCTTGTGAATCCCGCGCCGTGGGGCCGGCTGATTGCCGAGGGGCTGCGCGCCAAACAGATTCGAGTCCCTGATAAGATGATAGATATAGCGCCTCGACCGGAAACCGCCTCGCCGCCCATCGCACAAAACGCGCCAGCGCCCACCGCGGCACTACCCGTGCCAGCAGAGCAGGCCATTCAAGCGCCGCCCGATAGCTTGTTCACTGCCCAGCCGACGGCTGAGCAATGGGTGATGCAGGACTTGTTCGCGCCGGCCAAGTAAGCCAAACAAACGAATAACCTCATCAATCCCCTGGCAGAGAGTGCTTTGCCAGGGGATTTTGTTTTGTCGCAGAGGAGAGTGTGCAATGAGGCTAAAAGCCAAGACGACCATGGGGTACGTTCCGACCCCGGATAAAACATTGGGACATCTCAAGACGTGGCTCAAGATTGCAAGTGACGCGGGCCTGTCAAAGAACGGTGTTCTGTATAGACTGCTCGACCCGTGCTGCGGAAAGGGCGAGGCGCTGTCGGCTATTGCTCAAGCGGTTGGGACAGACCCGACCCATCCACAGGACGCCCAAGGGCGCAGGGCGTCGGCCTGCCCTGACGGGCAGTCCAGGGTAGCCGTTGAAACCTTTGGCATCGAGCTTTCGGATGAGCGCGCGCCGGCAGCGGAACATGTTCTGACGCGCGTCATCAACACGGCTTACGAGCACATGACATTGACCGACGAGACTTTTAGTCTGGGCTGGCTAAATCCTCCGTATGACGGCGAGACCATGACCGGTGGTGGCCAACGGCTTGAAGAAACATTCCTGTACGCGACCACGCCGCGCCTCGCTCCGGGTGGGGTGCTCGTCTTTATCATTCAGCACAAGCGCGTGGCCGAAAAAATGGCTCGCCACTTGTTTGGGTGGTACGACAATCTACGCTGCTTCAAGCTGCCCCCGGACGAATACGAAATCTATCAGCAGGTTGTCATCTTTGGCGTGCGCCACGCCGAATACCAGCATGCCAAGAGCGATGATTTGGATGCGGTGCTGGCCTGGCAAGCGGGCAATGTGTTGACGGGTTATGTTCAGATTGAGGTTAAGGCTGAGGCTAAGGTTGAGGCCGAGGCTGAGACGCCTGGGATGGAGAAGGTCAAGAAAGTTCGGCAGCCAACTTTTGCGGACCTGCCCTGGCTGACGGATGGGCAAGGCGAGTATGTCATTCCTGCCGTCGGGCAGAAGGGCAAGCATGGTGCGCCGTTCCGCTTCCAGTACATCCCATACAACGACGAGGAATTCCTTGCGGCGGCGGTCAAGGCGTCGGACCGGCTGGAAACCTCCCGCGAGTGGCAGGACCTGCTGCCCAAGCTTGAGCCGGACATCATCATCCCGGCCATCACGCCCAAGCGCGGCAACATTGGCCAGGAAGTCATCGGCGGGCTTTTGGGCACGAATGCCCTGCAAACGGACGACGGTCAGGTCATTCTGCTCAAGGGCAATGTATTCAAAAGCACCCACGTCAAGCGCGGTGATTTTGTAGACGATTTGGACAGCGACAAAGACGATCCCGGACTATACAAGGTGGAGTTGGAAGAAGTTTTTGACGCAATGATCACGACCGTGGATGCCGACGGGCAAATGACCGAGCACCGCACCGCCGAGGACATCAAGCGTATCCTCGACGAGTATATCGAGCAAATTGCGCGCATTGTCGAGACGCGCAACGTGCCTCGCTACGATATGAAGCCCGAGCCGTGGGAGTGGGCGGTGTTTGATAACCTGGCTTTATCGTGCCGCTTGCCTGGGCGCAAAGAAACGGGCCTGACCAATTTTCAAAAGCACCTCGCAATTGCGCTTGGACGTTTGAGCCTGGCCGTTGGCGCAGCAGTAGCCAATGCAGAAATGGCGAGCGGGAAGAGCAAGATTGGCCTGGCCGTTGTCGAATATATCCGTGTGGCCTTGCAGCGGCAAGGGGCTAAACAATCACCCTATCCCGTGTTCATCATCGGCCCGGCCATCGTTACCAATCCAGACAACTGGCCCAAAGAAATCGCAGAGACAATTCCGGGCGCCGCGTCTCGCGTGATAGATTGCGGCGCGCGGCCTGCGCCAAAACCGGCGCGCATCGGCGACTGGCTTCAAACACTGCGCGCGAGCCAGGGCAAGGCTTTTGGGTTGAATGTGGATGAATACGAAGGCTACACGGCAGCCAAATGCCTGGCGCAGATTCTCAAGGCGGCCAAGAAGCAAGGCGTGCCGCTGACGGATACCGTCGCAGCGGCGCTGGCCTATTCACTCAAAGAGGCCGAAAAGAACCCGCCCCGGCGGCGCAATGGCGCGCAGCAGCCCAATTTGTTGGATGGCCGCATCGGCGGGTTTTGTTGGCTGGGCCTGGATGTGCCGCGCGACCCGGCCTCGACCAAAGAAATCGCCGGCAAGTATTCGCTGGTGCAGTTTGTTCAAGAGTACGAAGCCAAACTCTTGCCAACGCGCTCGTTTCTCGTGGCCTCGTTCGAAACGTGCAAACTGGGGCCGGGCCGTGTGCCCGCGATGAACAGCAAGCATATCAGGGTGCGGTACGAAGACGATGATGGTAAGCGCGTGACGGAAATCGTCGAGGTCTGCACCTGCCCCGAATGTGGGGCGATTGTCGCAGATGAATACGACGAAGGCGGCCATCCCATCAAACCGATTCGCCCAGGCCGTGAAGCGGAAGAATGGATTGGCCTGCGCCGGCGCTTTTGCCAGGCCCCGCGCCCCAAATTAGTATGGGATGAAGCGCGTGCGGGTACGCACGCGGGCGGCAAGCGCGTGCAACGGGATGTAGACGATGAAGATGTCCCTTACGTCTGCGGCGCTCCATTGTTTTCAGAAACCGCGCTGCGCCGCGAGGCAGCAGCCAAGTTAGCGAAACGCGCGGGCATTTTCGGCGCGCTGCTCGTGGACGAAATCCACAAATGCAAGGCAGCCGGCACCGGCGCGGGGCAAACCTTGATGACGCTGCGCAATGCCTGTTCCTGGGCAGTTGGGCTCAGCGGGACCGTTTTTGGGGGCTACAGCACCGATTTGTTCATGATCATGTTCAGGATGTTCAGCGAAGTGCGCGAAGGCTTTGGCTTTCGCGATGAGAAGCGTTGGGCTGAAAAGTATGGGCTGATCAAGACCACCTTCTTTGTGACCGATCCTGACAGAGTGGCCGAGGACGGCGCGTATACTGGCACCAAGCTCTTTGAGACCGTCAGCCAAAAGCCGGGCATCTCGCCAATGTTTATGGGCCTGGGATTAAAGTATTGCACCTTCTCTAGCCTGCAAGACATTGGCCTGCCACTGCCGGAATATGAGGAAGCGTTGGTGCGGCTAGAGATGACTGACGCGATGGCGGCGCAATATGCCGAGGCTGATGGCAGTCAAGACGACCCGCCGTCTGGCTTGTTCGCCTGGGCGCTGGACCGGATGGAAGATGAAGATGGCAAAGGCGCGCTCTCGGTGTGGTTGAACACTTCGCTCAATCGTCCTGACGCAATGTTTCGAGATGAGGAGGTGTTCTTTCACCCGCGCATCCGGGGGCGCGGCCGCTTTGCCGTTCGCCGGAATGAGTCGGTGCAAGAATTCGCCGCCGTCGCCGGGCTGGGCGAGTGGCTGCCCAAAGAACAATGGTTGGCTCACAAGTGCCTGGAGGAACGGCGCGAGGGTCGCAAGGTGCTGGTGTATGTGCGGCAGACGGGCACACGTGACATTCAACCGCGCCTCGTCGAAGCGTTGCAAGCCGCTGGCCTGCGCGCCGGCGTCTTGAAACCGTCGCTTGCCCCTGTCAAGCGCGCGCCGTGGCTCAAGGCCAATGCGCCTAAATATGATGTGCTGTTGACCAATGCCCGCCTGGTTGAAGTCGGTCTCAACCTTACAATGTTTAACACTGCGCTGTTTTATGAGATCGAGTGGAGTCTTGCGATTGTATGGCAGGCGATGCGGCGGCTCTATCGGCCTGGCGCGCCCAAGAAAGTCAAGGTGTTCTTCCCGGTGTACGAGGGAACGCAGGAAGCTTATGCGCTTGACCTGCTCGGCCACAAGATGATGGCAGCACAGGTCTTGTATGGCGACAATGTGTCGGGAGCACTGGTGGACGAAATCGGCGCTGACCTGCTGCACGACCTGGTCAACAAGGCGATGAACAAAGTCGAGATAGGCCGCGCTGAGGGTGTGTTCTCCATTGGCAGTGCGCCGGCAATCACAATGTCGCCCATTGGCTGCCCGACGATGCCCAGCGCGGTGCTCGAAATCGCTTCCGGCCAACTGTGGGCCGAGCTGGTCGCCCGCCGCCAGGAGTTTGTCAAGACCGGCAAGCGCGCTCGAAGGCAAGTCACTGGCCAGGGTTCGCTGTTCTGACCTCTATGGAGGGGCGCGCAATGAGCCAACTGATAGAAAGCGCAAACTCGGAACAGCTTGAAGCAATTATGGCACCAGTGAATGCGGCAGTGCGTGTGTTGGCGGGGCCCGGCTCAGGCAAGACATTCTCGGTTGCGTTACGCTATGTTTACTTGGTTGAGCATGGGGCCAGGCCAGAAAATATTCTGGCGGTGACGTACAACAAAAAGATGGCTGAGTCGCTGCAAACGCGCATCGCCCAGGCTGTTGGCACACTCAGCCAGGTTGCCCAACGGCGTATCTGCACGATCCACGCGGCTTGTTACCGGATGCTGTGCGCTGAGGGCGACAAACGGCAAAAGGCTGACGACTGGCAAATCAACAAGTCGCTGCAAGCTATCGCAGAAAGCGTGTGGCCTGACTCTGATGAGCGCCCGTCGCCGGCTGAGATCGCCTATTGGATAGACCGGGCTAAAGCTGCCGGGGCCATAGACCAGCAGTTCTTTGTAGAGCAACTTGGCGAGTGGCGCGGGCGTTTGCTGCACCAAGCACGGCAATTGTTCGATACCGATATGCGGCGGCAAAACCTGATCACCTTCCCGGATATGCTGTTTGATGTGGAGCAGAAGCTACTTGGCGACAAGACGTTTCGGGAGAGATGGCAGGCGCGCTTTCAGTGGGTCATCGTAGACGAAGGGCAAGACGTGACCGCCCAGGCCATGCGCATCTTGACCATGCTGGCTGCGCCGCAAGACCGATTCTTTATCGCCGGCGATCCCGACCAACTGCTGTATCGCTGGTCGGGCGCGGCGCCGGAAGACAATCTGCTTGATGGTTTTGAGCGGCGTTACCCCAATGGCCTCACGGTCAAGCTCACCACCAACTATCGCAGCACGCGCCAGATTGTGCAGGCGCAAACGGCGCTCATTTGCCGCAATTATCGCGGCGCGGGTGGTCCTTACGATGGACGCTATCTCAAGTTGCTCCGCCCGCGCCCGGATGCGCCCGAAGGCAAGCCGGTCGAGTTCACAATGTATGCCACACCGGAAGATGAAGCCCAGGCTGTAGCTCAATCTGTGAAACATTCCATCGCCAACGGGCGGCGTCCGGGCGACATCTTTATCGGCGCTCGCACCCGCTCGCAGTTGGGCTACCTGGAAGGCTTGCTTGTAGAGTTGGGTGTGCCGGTGGTCAATGTGTGTGGCGGCAGTTTTTGGCAGCAAAAACACATTGCCAACATAGTGGCTTATATGCGGTTGGCTTATCGCCCTGATGACAGTGAGGCGTTTCAACAGGTTTACAACATTGCCTGCGCGTCGTTTGTGCATCCCTGGGGCGCGCGCAAGGGTGAGTATTGCCACCATCGTTACCTGGGCAAAAAGAGCCTGGGCAAGAGCGTGTTTCTGGAGGCGTGCGGCGGTAACTATCTGCGAACCCAAGAAGCGGTCAAGGCCGTGTACAGTTTCGGTCCCGGCGTGGATGATTTGACCAAGTTTGTGGGCCATCTCCAATCGCTTGTTGCGGAAGGCCCGGCGGCGATGGTCAGCAGCATCATTGACGAATGTTACGAGCGCTATCTGCAAGCGACGGAAGGGATAGTGGGGGCTGATAAAGTTGAAAACAGCAGGCTGGCCGATATGGAAACGTTGGTTGACTTGGCCGGCGAATTTGGAGATGTGGCCGCATTTCTGGCCCACGTGGCCCAGGTAAGCCAGCTTCAAGGCCAAAGGCTGGATGAACAAAACGCGGTGGTGCTCTCGACAATTCACCGGCTCAAAGGTTTGGAGCGACCAGTGGTGTACGGCGTGGGATTGTGCGAGGGAGTCACTGGCCGGGGCGATCCAACCGGGCTGCTGCCGCATACTTTCAGTTTGCGCCCGCCGCAAGGCGAGAGCATCTTGCCAACCGGCGAGATGGGGCGCATCGAGGACGAACGCTGCATGGCGTTTGTTCTGGTCTCGCGGGCGAAGGAAGAGTGCTACTTGAGCGGGTACGCTTCCCGCACGCGAGATGCTGCTGCGACGATGTTCTCTAGTCGATTTGTGGCTGAGATGGAGTTGGCGGTATAATCATAGGCAGTGAGGTGAGAAAGCCCTGGCCCTTGTGAGTCAGGGCTTTCTTGAGATTAACAAGGTTGCCTTGAACCGGACGGTGTGCAAAAATCTTTTTGTGTTTAAGGGACAGGTAATTTACCTGTAAAGCTCATATCTCATATCGTGCATCGCGTTTTTCCTCACGGATAAATCTTACCGAATCGCATCGTTGACAATATTACGAATCCGTACTATACTCCGAGCGCAACTGTACACAAAAACACCGTTGGAAGATGCTAGAGCATATCCCAACGGTAGACCCAACCAACTGGTCCGAGCAGTTGGCCGAGTTAATGGTGTATTGTAAACCAAACGGCCACTTCTGTCAGACAGGGGTGGCTATTATTGTTGTGTGGTTCCATTCTAGGCTGGGGTATTCGCTGTCGTCCAGCCCCCCTAGGATGGAGGCAATAATGGGAAACTATGACGCAGATCATCAGGTGATGGTAACAGGGTCGCCTGACAGTCGAACAAGCTATCGGGTAATTGATCCTGCTGATCTGAGAGTTGGATGTCCGAGCATCATCGCTCGAACACACCACTCATCACATCTCTCCGTCTGCCAGTAACCAATAACTTGAAATGGGTTAAAATACCACCTCAATTGGTCTCAAAGTATCTCCTAGCGTTTTTTAAAAGTGCAAGATAATAGGTGTTATAGGAAATAAGGTTTTTGGCTCATCGCCACAATAATCGCTTGCGATGACACGCTCGCAAATTGTGTAAGGCTATAGCTGACGCCATGAAACGATCTAAACAGTCCGAGTGTGTATTGTGCAACGTGCCCTTGACACACCGGCATCGCTTGATGCCGCAAATTGCATGTTCAACTCTGACCCGCACATGGGACAAAGCCCGATTGTGTCGCTTCTCGCCGGGCATTAGGTCCTTGCCGCGCGGCTTTTTTAGGTTGATGAAGCTGCTGGACAGGCGGTTCATAACCTTGAAAATCTGTATCCTTGTGCAGCATTGTCTGGCGCGGATAAGTCGGCTGCGCTTCATCGGCCATCTTTTTGTCATGAGTTTTGTCTGTCTGGGTGGGGCCAAGATAACCCGCGCGCTTCGACCGGGTGCTCACAATAACAATATTCTTGTCACTGCGGGTTTTCTTCTTGCCACTATAGTACAAAGCCTATTTTTGAGCGTCTTTTGGCCTCTGGCGTCGTCGTTCTGTACCATCAATGATGTAATCAGCGGGTTCCGCCTGGTCACGCTCCGCTTGGGCAAAGTCTGTCCATCTCTCTCCGGCATGACCCCCAGCGTAGTCAGCGCCTCTTGCAAGATTGGCAACAACCGATGAATTCATTGATTAGCCGTCGCTTGGCTGAAGCCAAACAACTTACCCATCATAACCTGTAAGAGATACATCTTTTGATACACCAAGATGAACAACAGTTTCTGTTCCAATGTGGCCAATTGATCATGTCGCCCGCCGCCAAGACAGCATTAGCGTTTGTGTCCCGCAAAGGTTTGGTTATTCCCTAACGTCTAATGTCGAACCATCAAATCGCACAACAACTCGGACTCTCCTGCAATACTGTTCGAAATGGTCTGTCAGCCACCTATGTCAAACTGGGCACTAGACAAAGCGCGGCAGTCTGGATTGTTATGAGGAAAAACGCAATACCGCAAAAGTTGCTTTTTGTTATCCGCAAATCTACGCGAATCTACGCAGATGGATATAGAATTAGCGAGAATTCGCGAAAATTAACGGATGAGAAACCCATCCAGGCAACCTGACAAAGCAAGTTTTGCTCCATTGCGGAAAAACAATTGATTATGAACTGGCCTGTTCAAGTAACGTCAACCTATGCTGAAGGGGCAAAAATTCTCCCTTTGTCGGCTCATACAGAAGATGAGCTATGTTCCCTTGTCAAAAAATATCGAGATCAAGTGCCACAACTCTCGCTGTCTGATGTTTGTTATACCGCCAGCACGTGCCCACACCAGCAGCGCCGGTTAGCTGTTGTCTTTCACTCGGCTGAGGAATTGGTTGAGCGGCTTGACGATTTTTTGGCGGGTAGAGACCATCCCAACATTATCTCGGCTTCCGCTTCTAGCGCATCGAGGAGAATAGTTTTCGTCTTTCCAGGATATGGCTCTGAATGGTTGGGAATGGGGCTCGAATTGATGAAGCAGGAACCTGTCTTTAGAGCCGCGGTTGAACTATGTGATCAAGCTGCCAGCAGATACACAGGTAAATCGCTGATAGAGGATTTGAGTGCTCCTCCCGATTGTGCATGGTTAGCGCAAGCTGATGTCGCTGGACCTATTCTTCTTGCTATTCAAGTCGCCCTGGCCACCTTATGGCGTTCTTGGGGCGTTGAACCAGATGCAGTAGTTGGGCAGAGTCTGGGCGAAACAATTGCTGCCCATGTGGCTGGTGCCCTCTCTATCGAGGATGCGGCTAGGGTAGTGTGTCATCAGGGCCAATTGCTTGCACGCATCAGTGGACAAGGCGTCATGCTCCTCGTCAACTTGTCTTTCCAAGAGGCAGAGAAGGTCATTGCGAATTGTATTGAAAGTGTCGCCGTGGCTATTAGTAATGGCCCCACATCTACTGTTCTCTCTGGTGCGCGTGCGCCTCTCCAGATGATTGCCAGGCAACTGGATGAGCGAGGCATTTTCAACGCATGGGTAAAGGCCGATTTTGCCTTCCATAGTCCAATGATGGATCCGTTGCTGAACGATTTTCGGCAGATGATAACGGGAATCTCTCCCCACCCCGCAACTATTCCTCTCTATTCATCCATCACTGCAGTGCGGGCCCCCGGCACCCAATATGACGAAGCCTTTTGGGTGCGCAATTTGAGGCACACAGTCTTGTTCTCCAAGGTGATTGGGCAATTACTGGCGGAAGGCTATGATACCTTTTTGGAAATCAGCCCTCATCCAATTGTCTCGGTCGGTATCGAACAAGCCATTACTTTCTCCCGCGTACCTGGGATCGTGCTTCCCTCGCTGCGCCGACAACAACCCGAACGATTGACTTTGTTGAGAACACTCGGCCAGCTTTACACACTGGGCGCGCAAGTGAAATGGTCGAGTCTGTGCCCCAGCGGGGCGCGCATTTCTTCATTGTCGGAAAATCTCTATCAAGTTGAACTGAGTGGATTGAGCGAGGGGAGGCTCACGAATGATGAGACATGTGCTTATATGGAGCAGGGGAAAAAGCCTTTCCGGCCTCAGTCATTTCAAGATGTCCATAATCCATCTGCAATGAACCTTGCCGGATTAACGACAAGTTCGATAAGGAAAACTTTGTCCAATCTGCCACCTAAAGAACAGTTGCTCTTGATCGAAAAATATCTGCGGATGCAGTTGGCGCGCATTTTACATGTCGCTTCCAGTCGTATTGAGCGCCATACTCTTTTTGCTACGTTGGGGTTCCAGTCCATTATGGCCCTTGAATTGCAGCTCTGTCTGGAAGCAGCGTTTGAAATCAAATTCTCACCCACAGTATTTTGGAATTATCTGACATTAGAAGCCTTGACTGAACACATCGCCGGCAAACTGAGTATTCTTGCTGGTATCACGATGAAGCCAGAGTCGGCCGCTTTTCAGCAGGAAAGTCTGTCACGAGTCGAGGTGGAAGCTATTGAGGACGATCTCTTGCAAGTCTTGAGTCTAGCAGAACAGTTTTCAGATACTGATTTGTCGCAAATTCTAGGCAATTCTCCCTAGAGGTCTTCAAAGTCAGTCGGCGGCATAGGGACTAGGGGTTTTAGCCTAGTTGAAGCCCTGCACCTGTAGATTCACCTCAACTGATCTGAAAAACGGCTAGATGCACTTCGGCTTAATAGCAAGTTTGACTTCCAATAAGCTGGCGCCCATGACAACTGGCGATGCTGCTACAAGTTGGCCGCTAAATGGAGCCTTGAGAGAATGAAAGAATCGGATGCCTTGCTGGATTTGATTAGAAAACTGAGTCCCGAAAAACGTGCGACTTTGGCCGAGCTATTGCGCCCGGGGCCAGATCCCATTGCAGTTATTGGAATGGCCTGCCGCTTTCCTGGTGATGTCAACACACTCGATAAATATTGGGAGTTGTTGAAAAATGGACAGACTGGCATTGTGGAAATACCGGCGGACCGATGGGATATTGATGCTTATTATGATCCTGACCCTGACGCGCCAGGCAAGATGTATACCCGCCAGGGAGGTTTTTTGCCCGAGGCCTTTTTGTTTGACGCAGGCTTTTTTGGCCTTTCTCCTCGCGAATCGCTACGTCTGGATCCACAACACCGATTGCTGCTGGAGGTAGCCTGGGAGGCTATGGAAAATGCCGGGCAGGCAGTTGACCAACTGGCGGCAAGTGCCGCTGGAGTCTTTGTTGGGATCATGGATAACCGATATACCCAACGGCAATTGGTGAACGAGGCGGAAAGCGTTAATGACCCCCATTTCGTCATCGGCAGTGCCTGCAATGCTGCGGCAGGACGGTTATCGTATTTATTCGATTTCCGAGGCCCCAGCATTGCCGTGGATACAGCTTGCTCTTCTTCGTTGGTAGCTATTCACCTCGCCTGTCAGAGTTTGCGCAACAAGGAGTGCAGTTTGGCCATTGCCGGCGGCACGCACGTTGTAACAACGCCTGATACCCTGGTGAACTATTGCAAAATGCGCATGTTGTCGGCCGATGGACAGTGCAAAACACTGGATGCTCGCGCAGATGGATTCTGCTTGGGCGAGGGATGCGGCCTGGTCGTCCTAAAGCGTTTGAAGGATGCATTGGCAAATAACGACAACGTAATGGCAGTTATTCGGGGTTCAGCCATCAATGAAGATGGGCGTAGTAACGGCCTGACTGCGCCGAACGGATTGGCCCAGCAGGCTTTGATACGTAAGGTGCTGGCAGACATCCAGATCGAACCACAGAGCATAAGCTATGTGGAAATGCACGGTTCAGCCACTCCGTTAGGCGATCCGATAGAAGTCGAGTCCTTGTATCAAGTGCTGGCCCAAGATCGTTCGCCGGAACAAGCTTTATATATTAGCTCGGTGAAAACTAACTTGGGCCACTTGGCTACCGCTGCTGGCGTGGCCGGCTTGATCAAGACCATCCTTTCGTTGGGAAACCGATTTATTCCACCGCACTTGCACCTGCAACAACTCAACCCCAATATCAATGTTGATTGGGGCCGAGGTCACTTGCGGGTTCCCACTGAACTGACGCCCTGGCAGCCTATTGAGGGACGACGATTGGCTGGCGTGAGTTCTTTTGGGTGGGCAGGCACCAATGCCCATGTCATCGTTGAAGAGGCTGAAGCGCAACCGAGCGACAAGGCTGCGCGCGCCTGGCAACTGCTATTACTCTCTGCCCGCAGCAGTGAGGCGTTGGACAAGAGCACCACGAATCTGGCGGAATACCTGGAGAAACATCCAGATATTAACCTGGCTGATGCGGCCTATACCCTACAGATTGGACGTAAAGCTTTTGAGCATCGGCGCATACTCGTCAGCCAAGGGCGTGACGACGCTATCAGAATCTTGCGGGGCGATATCTCGCTCTTGCCTTGCAGCTCGAATCCAGCCCAAAAGCGCCCGGTGGCCTTTATGTTTGCCGGAGTGGGCAACCACTATGTTCATATGGCCAGAGAGCTTTATGAGCTTGAGCCAGTGTTCCGTGAGACGGTGGATTATTGCTGTGAATTTCTTCAACCGATTTTGGGCCTGGACCTGCGGGCTGTGCTTTATCCAGCTGATGCAGACATACGTGTTAGCGAACCAGAGTTGAACTTGCGCCAGATGGTGCGGCCGTACGCTCTGAAATCTGAATCGCTGCTTGATCGAACTAGCCTTGCCCAGCCGGCAGTTTTTGTCATCGAATATGCTTTGGCTCAACTGTTGCAAAAATGGAGCATTATCCCAGATGCCCTGATCGGCTATAGTTTGGGGGAATATGTAGCGGCTTGTGTCGCCAGAGTTTTGCCATTAAAGGATGCCTTGACCCTGGTAGCCCGGCGCGCCCAGATGATCCAGACTTTGCCGGAAGGGAAGATGATCAGCGTTCCCTTATCAGAAGTTCAAGTTCAGCCTTTCTTGAACTCGTTTGTTTCTTTAGCGGTGATCAATGGACCGGGCGCTTGTGTGCTGGCCGGTCCCGTGGAAGCCATGACGCAATTGGAAACGCACCTAGCAGAAGAAGAGATCGTCTATCGAACGCTAGAGACCAGTCACGCTTTCCATTCATCCATGATGTCGCCCATAATAGACGAGTTTACTGCGCTGCTGGAGCAATTCGCATTCAGCCCTCCCATCATCCCTTATCTGTCCAATGTCACGGGAACGTGGGTAACGGACGCTCAGGCAACCGATCCCGCCTATTGGGTGCAGCATCTGTGTCAGACGGTCAAGTTTGGGCAAGGGCTGGATGAATTGCTTGGAGAACCCAACCGCGTTTTGGTGGAGGTAGGGCCAGGCCAATCACTAAGTTCCTTTGCCAAGCAACATCCCTGTTGTGCACGCGAGCAACTTGCGCTCATTCTACCCACGCTGCGCTACACTTACGACGCGCGCTCAGACCAGGTTTTTCTGCTCGAAACACTAGGCAAACTTTGGCTGACAGGCCATTCGATTGACTGGGCAAGCTTCTATGGGCAGGAACGCCGTCGACGCATTCCTTTACCCACTTACCCATTTGAACGACAATGTTACCGGATCGGACCCTCGCTGATGACAGAAGCCATGCCCTCCCATCGCTCCCAATTGCCTGGCAAGAGAAGCGACATTGCCGATTGGTTCTACGAACCCACTTGGGAAGCCCAGCCTCTTGTTAATATCAAGAGTCATACAACTGCGTTGTGGCTGCTGTTCGAGCCTCACCAGGGAGGGGGCGAACTAATCGCAGAGTATTTGAGCCAAGGGGGAGCCACCGTTGTTCGTGCGCAGGCCGGCGAGTGTTTTGCCCGACTTGCGAGCAACCTGTTTACCGTGCGGCCCGATGTGCTCGCTGATTACGAGGCACTCTTTGATGAATGTCAGCGTTCATTGAGTATGCTCCCTACCCGAATTGTTCATGCGTGGAGCCTGGACAATGGTGAAACGGAGCGATCGGACAGCACGCTCTTTGAGACAACTCAACGGGTGGGTCTTTACAGCTTGTTATGTCTGGCTCAAGCACTGGGGAAGCAACGAATGGCTGATCTCGTCGAACTGACTGTTTTGACGAACGGTGTCCAGCCCATAGGAAACCGGGTGATCCATCCCGAACAGGCGACGCTGGTGGGCGTGTGTCGCGTCATCCCGCAAGAGTATCAAAGCATTCGCTGCCGGATCGTTGATGTTTTGCTGCCCATCTCATCGCAAGGCATGGACGAAACTTTGGTGCAGCTACGAGAGGAATTGCTGACACCCATTGCCGATGTCGCCGTTGCGTATTGGGATGGAAAACGCTATGTCCAGCGGTTCAGGTCTAGACGGATACTGGATCATGCGTCCGGATCGCGATTGCGCCCCAAAGGCATCTATTTGATCACCGGCGGATTGGGAAACATTGGCCTGGCGTTGGCAGATTATTTGGCGGGACACTGGCAGGCGCGGCTTATCCTGACCAGTCGTTCTGGCCTGCCTCCGCGCGCCGAGTGGTCGAGTTGGCTCGAGCGTCACCACGCCGGAGATAACACGAGCGCCAGGATTCGCCAGATTCAAGCGTTGGAAGCGCTCGGCGCCGAGGTCGCTGTGGTGTCGGCAGATGTTGCCAACGAGGCTCACATGCAAGCCGTGATTGATGATATCTATCGGCGTTTTGGCCGTTTGGACGGAGTGATTCACGTTGCCGGCATGGTCTCTTCGGACGTGTTCGTGGGGATCAAAGATATGACGTCCAGCGTTTGTGAGGCGCACTTTGCCTCCAAGGTATACGGTCTCTATGTTTTGCGCAAGGTACTGGATGGAAAGGAAATAGATTTTTGTCTCCTGTTTTCGTCCATATCGGCCATCCTGGGTGGTTTGGGATTTGCTGCCTATGCTTCTGCGAATGCCTTTATGGATGCCTATGCTCACGCGTGTAATCAAGCCGGGGAATCCCGCTGGATGAGCGTGAACTGGGACAATTGGGAATTGGCGCCCGGCCGAGCGGCCAACATTCTCACCGGCACGGCCACGGCGGCTATGTACAATATGACGCCGACTGAAGGCGTGCGCGCATTTGTTCTTGCTTTGACAAGCGGCTCAACACATTTGGTCAATTCGACAGGTGACCTGGATGCGCGCCTCCGGCAATGGGTGAAACTGGAAATGCCTGCCTCCACATCTGGCCGGACCCTAATTGCTCACCCACGCCCCATTTTGACGACGTCTTTTATTTCTGCAGCCACGGACTATGAAAAACGCATCGCTGCCATCTGGCAAGACGCTCTCGGCATCGAAAACATTGGCATTCGCGACAACTTTTTCGACCTGGGTGGCAACTCTATGCTTGGTATGCAAGTCATCCGGCAAATCCAGAAAGCCTTTGGGGTGCAGGTTCCTGGTGTGGCCCTGTTTGAAGCGCCGACAATCAGCCAATTAGCCAAGTATCTACAGCCCGTTCAAGAGGAAGAAGAGGATAGAGAAACGATGGCGCTGATAGAAAGGCGCCGTGGTGCGCGTCAGACTGTCCACGATCAGGGGATTGCTATCATCGGCATGAATGGGCGTTTCCCGGGCGCCAAGAACGTTGACGAGTTCTGGCAAGAACTGTGTGAGGGCAAGGAAGCCATTTCATTCTTTACCGATCAAGAGTTGCTGCAAGCCGGGGTAGATCCCCAACTCCTCAGCCAGTCGAATTATATCAAAGCGCGTCCCGCTCTCGATGACATTGAGCTATTCGATGCAGCTTTCTTTGGTTATAGCCCACGTGAAGCCAGCATGATGGATCCTCAACATCGCCTCTTTTTAGAGTGCGCCTGGGAAGCATTGGAGCTGGCCGGGTACTCGCCCAGGCAATACAAGGGGCTGATTGGCGTTATGGCTGGGGTCAACATCAGCACCTATTTGCTCTCTTGGTACACTAACCCGGAGATGAGGGCGGCAGTTGATCTTTATCAGATCTCTATCGGCAACGACAAAGATTCATTGTCTACTACTGTTTCTCACAAACTCAACTTGAGAGGACCTAGCTTTGCCGTCCAAACTTTTTGTTCCACATCGCTAGTGGCGGTTCATCTGGCTTGTCAAAGTTTGCTCAATGGCGAGAGTGACATTGCTCTAGCCGGAGGTGTTTCTATTCAGGTGCCGACAAAGCAAGGGTATTTGTACCAGGAAGGGAGGATGGAATCGCCCGATGGCCACTGCCGAGCCTTTGATGCCAAAGCGCAGGGTACAATGTTCGGCGATGGGCTAGGCATTGTCGTGCTCAAGCGCCTGGCAGAGGCCTTGGCCGACGGCGATAACATCTATGCTGTCGTCAAAGGCTCTGCCATCAATAACGATGGTTCACTCAAAGTGGGCTACACCGCTCCTAGCGTTATCGGACAAGCCGAAGCAATCCGTATGGCGCTCGAGGGGAGTGACGTTCACCCTGATACCATTGGCTACATCGAGGCTCACGGTACAGCCACCGAACTGGGCGATCCGATCGAAGTGGCTGCTCTCACGCGGACATTCCGCTACTACACCGATAAGGTTGGCTTTTGCGGTTTGGGGTCTGTCAAGACCAATATTGGTCACCTCGACCGGGCGGCTGGGGTGGCCGGTTTGATCAAGACCGTGCTGGCCATCAAGCATGGGCTGATCCCTCCTTCGTTGCACTTTGAGGTGCCCAACCCAGAGATTGACCTTGCTCACAGCCCTTTCTATGTAGTCAATCGTTTGTTGCCCTGGGTGCGTCAGAACGGAGTGCCTCGCCGCGCTGGCATCAATTCTTTGGGCTTGGGGGGAACCAACGCTCATGTCATTATCGAAGAGCCGCCGGTGCAGGCACCCTCTAGCGCTTCCCGCCCGGCGCAACTGCTGCTGATTTCGGCGCGTACGGAGAGTGCCCTAGAGATGGCTGCGGCTAACCTAGCCGACCATCTGCGGCAGCATCCTGAGGCTAACTTGGCCGACGTGGCCTATACGTTGCAAGTGGGACGACATCCTTTCGAGTACCGGCGCATGGCGGTGTGTGGCACGGCGGCCGAGGCGTTGCAAGTGCTAGAATCGCAGGATCCGCGCCGGTTAGTGAGCCATTACCAGCCGGACATTAACCGTCCGGTGGCGATGATGTTTGCGGGAGTGGGGGATCACTATTTGCACATGGGGCGCGAGTTGTACGAGAGCGAGATGGTGTTTCGAGAGACGATCGAGCAGTGCAGCCGGGTGCTCCAGCCCTACCTGGGCTGTTCGGTGCGCGAACTGCTCTATCCGCCAGAAGCGAGTCCACCGACTTTAGAGGGTCAAACGGGAGAAGCGTTGAGGGGGTGGTTAGCAGCGTCGCCGGTTCGCACTGGGGCGGCGCAAAAGCTGCAAGAGACAGCGGTGGCGCAACCGGTGGTATTTGCCGTCGAATATGCGCTGGCGCGTTTGCTGCAGAGTTGGGGGATTCAACCCAAAGCGTTGGTGGGCTACAGCCTGGGCGAGTATGTGGCGGCGTGTGTGGCGGGGGTGCTGTCGTTGGAAGATGGGTTGCGGCTGGTGGCGGAACGGGCGCAGATGATCCAGGGCTTGCCGGGGGGAGCAATGCTGGCGGTATCGTGCACAGAAGAAGAAGTGCAGCCGCTGTTGTCGGATGAGGTGTGCCTAGCCGGGCATCTGGGTGTTCAAGCGTGTGTGCTATCGGGGTGGCCGGCCGCGATTGAGGCGGTGGCGGGGCGGCTGGAAGCGGAGGGGGTGGCGTACCGGGCGGTGGAGACGACGCATGCATTTCATTCGAGCATGATGAAGCCGCTGGTAGAGCCGCTGACGCGGCTGGCGCAGACGGTGCGATTGCAGGCGCCGCGGATACCGTATGTGTCGAACGTGACAGGCGAGTGGATACGGGCGGAAGAGGCGACGGATCCGGCGTATTGGGGGCGGCACCTGTGCCAGCCGGTGCGGTTCTACGAGGGGTTGGGCGAGTTATTGGGAGAAAAGGCGCGGGTGTTGGTGGAAGTGGGGCCAGGGCAGGCGTTGGGGTCGTTTGCCAAGCAGCATCCGAGGTGTGAGCGGGAGCAACTGGCGCAGATTGTATCAACGCTGCGGGCGGTTCACGAGCGGCAGTCGGACGAGGCGTACTTGCTGGGCACATTGGGCAAGCTGTGGTTGTTGGGAGTTGAACCTGACTGGGGCGGGTTTTACGCGAACGAGACACGTCATCGCATTCCGCTGCCGACCTATCCTTTTCAACGGCAACCCTATTGGATCAAACCCAACATTAAACCTTTGGGTGAGCCATTGACTGTCAACCGGTCTGACGGCCAAACTGGGAACATTTCGGATCTGCCTCGGCAGAAAATAGAGGATTGGTTCTATCTGCCTTCATGGAAACAGATGGTTTTACAATTGCCGCCCGAGAGAATCGGTCAGAGCGCCATTGCGTGGTTGCTGTTTGCAGATCAAGGTGGTCTAGATGAACCAGTGCGCGAATGGCTTGCAGAGCATAACCAAACAGTCATTACTGTGCAAGTCGGCTCGTCTTTTAATCAGATCTCTGAAGGCTGGTATCAGGTTCGTCCTGATCAGCGCGACGACTATGAGGCGCTCTTGAAAGAACTCAAACGGCGCGGCCTCGAGTCTGTCAAGGTTGTTCATTTGTGGAACGTGACCAATGACGAGTGCGGAAGCTATGACAACAACACTTGGGAGCAAAGCTTGACCACAGGCTTTTACAGTCTGATGGCTCTGGCCCAGGCAATCAAAGAAGTTCAGCTTGCCTCGTGCGAGATCTCTATTGTCTCGACGCATATGCAAGCGGTGACTGCTCAGGAACATATTTGCCCGGAGAAGGCCCTCTGTCTGGGCCCGTGCCGGGTCATACCACTGGAATATAACACGATTACTTGCCGCTCTATTGATATCGCTCTTCCGCCTGCAAACAATGGGCAAATAAAGACTTTGGTCTCCAATTTAATGGGTGAGTTGACATCGCCGGCGACGGATAGCGTGGTCGCCTTGCGAGGGCATCAGCGCTGGATCCAGACGTTTGAGGCAATACCTTTGCTGTCTGTCCAGGATGGCGAGCCATCCAACTTGCGGACGAATGGTGTTTATCTCATCACTGGCGGGTTGGGCGGCATCGGTCTGGCTATGGCCGAATACTTGGCCCGCCGGCTGCAGGCTAGGTTGATTCTGATGGCTCGCTCCGAATTGCCGCCGCGGGATCAATGGGCGCGTATCCTAGCCGAGCAAGGGGAAGTTGCTGGGTTAGGGTACAAGATCAGTCGCGTCCAACGGTTGGAGAAACTGGGAGCCGAGGTCATGGTTATTGCGGCAGACGTTTCGCGCGAGGCCCAGGTTCGGTCGGCTGTGCAACAGGCCCTAGCCCGGTTCGGGACCATTCATGGCGTGATCCATGCCGCCGGGGTGCCTGGCGCTGGCCTGATCCAACTCAAAACGCCCCAGATATCCAGGTGCGTCTTGGCGCCCAAGTTGCAGGGAACCTTGATCTTGGAGCGCGTGTTGCGGGAGCAGCCCCTCGATTTTCTGGTCTTGTTCTCCTCCATCACGTCAGTTACCGGCGGCGGCCCGGGTCAGGTTGATTATTGCGCGGCCAACGCATTTTTGGACGCGTATGCTCTCAATCGCTCAGGAGAACGACGGCTAACCACGTCCATTGATTGGAGCGAATGGCAATGGAATGCTTGGGACGCCGGTTTGGAAGGCTTTCATAAAGAAGCCCAGACCTATTTCCGGGAAAATCGAAAGCGGTTTGGCATCTACTTTGAAGAAGGTGCGGAAGCTTTACAGAGGATTTTATCGCGCCGCTTGCCGCATGTAGTAGTGTGTCCGCAAGATTTCCGCACGTTCGCAGAGTCAACCAAGTCGTTTACGATTGAGCGGGTGATGAATTGGGGCCACACTCTCCAAGAGAAACAAAGCCAAAAATATCCGCGACCTGTTTTGGGTACGTCCTATGTCGCTCCAAGCAACGAACTGGAAAAAAAGATTGCCGCTGCGTGGGAGAGCGTTTTGGGTATTGTTGAAATTGGCCTCAACGACAATTTCTTTGACCTGGGCGGCAATTCCCTGATTGGCCTGGAGTTGGTGGCGCACTTGCGCAAAACTCTGGAGCAGGAAACGATACCCATGCATGTGCTTTACGAAGCGCCAACCGTGGGCGCGTTAGCCAAGTTTGTGCTGCAGGATCAGACGGAAGAGATAGCGACAATCGAAGACCGTCTTGCTCGCGGCCAAGAACGCCGTCAGCGTCTACAGCAACGCCGGCGGGACACCTTGTCCAGAAGGTAGAGGAAATCATGACTGCAGACTTGCCTGAATTGTCTATTGCGATTATTGGCATGTCGGGCCGATTCCCAGGCGCCAGCAATGTGAAGGACTTTTGGCGCAATCTGGCGAATGGTGTCAAGTCCATCCACTTTTTTTCGGATGATGAATTGCTGGCTGTCGGCGTAACCTCTGAGCAGCTCCAAGATCCCAGGTACGTCAAAGCCGGAACACTCCTCGAAGACGTAGATTTATTCGATGCGTCGTTTTTTGGCTTTACACCCCGTGAGGCTGAGATCATGGATCCCCAGTCGCGTCTTTTTCTGGAATGCTCGTGGGAGACGCTCGAGGAGGCTGGCTATGATCCGAATAGGTATGAGGGACTGATCGGCGTCTTTGCCGGAAAAGCCTCGTCTGGGTATCGGACACACAATATCCTAACCAATCCGGATCTGGTAGATCTGGTCGGCGAGTTACAAATCGGGATCAACAATGAACTAGATTCGCTGCCGCTTTGGGTTGCTTACAAACTGGATCTCAAAGGGCCAAGCGTTTCGGTTCAAACCTTTTGTTCGACATCTCTGGTTGCGGTGCACGTTGCCTGCCAGAGTCTGCTAGCTTATGATTGTGATATGGCCTTGGCAGGCGGCGTGGCGCTCCAATTTCCGCTGGAAGCCGGCTACTGGTACATGGAAGGGGGAATTCCTTCGCCCGATGGCGAGTGCCGGGCTTTTGATGCTAATGCAAATGGCAGCATCATGAGTAACGGCCTGGGAGTCGTTTTGCTCAAGCGTCTTGAAGATGCGGTCCGAGACGGCGATTACATTTATGCTGTGATCCGTGGATCAGCTGCCAGTAATGATGGCATTGCCAGAGCCGGCTTTACCGCTCCCAGCGTTCTTGGCCAGTCGGCCGTCATCGCGGCGGCCTTGGGCAATGCCAAAATAGATCCAGAGACCATTAGTTATGTGGAAGCGCACGGCACTGGCACTCCATTAGGCGATGCGGTTGAATTGTCTGCCATGTTCAAGGTCTTTCGGCAAAATACGGACAAGAAAGGTTTCTGCGCTGTTAGTTCGGTGAAACCGAATATTGGCCATCTGGATCGGGCGGCGGGGGTAGTCAATCTGATCAAAGTAGCACTGGCGTTTCAAAATAAACAAATACCGCCGTCTATTAACTTTGAAAAGCCCAACACGGAAATTGATTGGGGTAACAGCCCTTTTTACGTTAATACCGAGTTGCAAGAGTGGAAGTCGAACGGGCTTTGGCCTCGAAGAGCAGGGACGAGTGCGTTTGGTCTGGGAGGAGCAAACGCCCATGTTGTTTTGGAAGAAGCGCCCTCCTTGGATCCGTCCAGTCCGTCTCGACCGCACCAACTGTTGCTTTTGTCTGCAAAAACACAAGCCACGTTAGAGGCCATGACATCCAATTTGACAACGTTTTTGCAAAGCAATTCAACCTGCAACTTGGCGGATGTCGCCTATACTCTCCAGGTCGGTCGCGGTGAATTCAACTACCGTCGGATGTTGGTTTGTCACAGCGCGCCCGATGCTGCTGAATCGCTTGCCATGTCCGATCCTCAGCGTGTGTTGTCTTTGCACCAGACGTATCGCAACCGTCCGGTGGCGATGATGTTTGCGGGAGTGGGGGATCACTATTTGCACATGGGGCGCGAGTTGTACGAGAGCGAGATGGTGTTTCGAGA
>JBGSMF010000143.1:0-4018 GCA_041740315.1 Thermoflexales bacterium | reverse complement strand
CGCAAGCACGACGGCGAACCCGGCGCCAAAGTCCTGTGGCGCGGCTGGCAGCGTTTGAATGATATGGCCGAAACTTGGCAACTTGCGCATCCCACAACGGAAAAAGATGTGGGTAATGGATAGCTGCCGCCAGGCAGGCTGTGGCGGGAACGCCCTAAGTTGACACTAAGGTTTCAGAACCTTTGCAAGGGTGGAATCGTGCCAATGCCAAGCTTAGCAGGCTGTCGGAGAGCGGGCTGGTAGGCTCGTAGTGCGCGCTTCAGCGCGCTAAAGCGCGCACTACGAACGGCCCTCTCCGACAAGCTCCTAGGGGGAACATGAAATGTTTGCAAAAACTCGGCCAGTCACGTTCAAATTGAGGCTTTGTTTCTTTGCCATAATCCTGTTAGAGCTCAGCCTGGGGATTTTAATTTCCAGCTTGCCTATCCAGGCGGCGGCTATCGAGGGTCTCGATCAAGTCGTCACTACATCTACCTCTTTGCGCGATCATCAAGTTAACGATACTATCTACTCAACTGGTACCATTACCCATTACGTTTATCTGCCGGTTGTCTCAAAACCAAAGGGGGAATGCCTGCCCATTGCGGGGGCTGATTATGGCTCCTTGGCAATTCCTAATTGGGTTGAGCCTGAGCGGCTGGCCGAACTGCATGGCGATTTAAACTTGGCGCTGCGAGGCTATTCGTCTACCATTGCTTATCTGGGCTTGATTGATGTGGGCGGCCCTGAGGATAAAAATGCGCCACAGTTGGCAGGGCTGTTTGCCGTTCCGCACGCGCCAACCTTTACCACCGCTTATCGGGTTAACAACTGGGATTGGGATTGTGATTGCCGGGGCGACCCAATCACTGACCCGGAAGTGACGCTGGCTGATTTGGCCGCAAGTCCTACCGAAACGGTCCACGTGCCCCCCTCTGGCTATGAAATTGGCGGTGGCTATGAGGTGTTGGTGTTGTACGCCAGCGCCGAACGGCTGACGCTCAAATACACCAGCGAAGACAATGTCATCTGGGGGTATACCCTACACCTGGAAAACATTTGCGTGGACCCGAACCTGCTGGCTCTGTACCAAACCTTGGATAGCGCCGGTCGCCATGCCTTGCCTGCGTTAAGAGCGGGTCAGGCTTTGGGCCGGGTTCGCGCCAGTGGCACTATTGGGGTTGCAATTCGTGATAGCGGCGCATTTATGGATCCGCGCGTGCGCAAAGATTGGTGGCTAGGGTATTGACAAGGGTTTTTACTTTTTTGTCACTCACCCCGTGCCCACTTGCCATTTGGCAGATAGACAATCTTGCCTATTTTTTCCAATTGGTTCACCTTGGCGCGAGCTTCTTCTGACGAAATATAGAGTTGCTCCATCAAGAGGCGAACCATCCTTTCCTTGCTCTCCTCGTATTGGACGGGGCGACCATCGCACATTGGGCTGAGTATCATCATGGCTGGGTCCGGGGGCCGCTTCGTTAGCCGGCGCACGCCGCGGCCCGTAATTTCTACAACCCAGATGAGTAACAGAATAGCGCCCATCAAGATGAGTGATACGCTAGCGACTACCAGCTCGGCTTTTGCAGCAGATAACTGCACCATCAACAGTATATAGTAGCTGCGCTTCCTATAGCGCATAGGTTCCTGGCGCGGAATATTCCGCGCCTACAAGCTCGGCCACGACTTGGCGTGGCCCAGTCTTGCAGCACCTTGACAAGTGAATAACCTTAAGCAGGCCGATGGGCAAACAGGGGAGAAATGTGTACAATCTGGGATATAACAAATTCCAGACATGGAGGTGAGCTATGTTTCCCCTGATCGAGTTTCCCGAACTGGTGCAACACTACGCGCCTTACTTTGAACAAGTCTTCTCGGCTGAAGCGTTCATTCAGTTTAAGCGGTACATCAGCGGCTTGATCGTATCAGAGAACAAAACGGTTGATGGCATCAACCGGCTGTTTGTTGTTGAGAGCCGCAATCAGAGCAGTCTGAATCGCTTGCTCACAGAGAGTCCTTTCTTGCTGACGGACTTGAACCAAGCGCGCTTGACGCTGATGGAGAGTTTGCCTGGGACCCAGATCAAGCGCAACGGTGTGATGAGCGTGGATGATACGCTGCTAACCCACTACGGTGATCACTTTGACCAAATCGCGTATCTGTTGGACCCGACGACGAAGAGCTATGTGTGGGCGCACAACTTGGTCAACTTGCATTACAGCGACGATGACACAGACTATCCAGCGCGTTTCCAGTTATGGAAGCCAACGGATGTGGACAAGTTGGAACAAGGACTGCTGGCAGTTGGCATCCGACTCAAAGACAGCAAGCAAGGGTTGAAAACCGAGGCGCCCCACAAGTGGCGCAACTACTTGCAGGGAGTATGGCGACGCAACCAGCATAAACCCGAGGTAGCCGCTCTGTATCAGAGCAAACTCATCATCGCTGAGCACTTGCTGCAGGACTGGGTTCAAGCCCATCCCAAACTCAAGTTGCCGGTTGTCTTTGATAACTGGTACACTCAGCCGGCTTTCTGTCGCTACTTGGATGAGACCTTGCATTTGCCCTATGTCGGGACACTGGCCGATAACGACCAAGTCGCCTTGAAAAGCGGCTCCCAACGCTTGGACCAGTTTGCCGAGCATCTGAAACAAGAACATCTGGCTGCAGTGAAACGTGGTAGAGCGCTCACCTTCAAACCGATTACCATTCGCTACAAAGGTGAGAAAGAGCGCTACTACAGCTACTGTGCCACGCACCGCATTAACACGTTTGGCCGACAACGTCTGGTCATCAACCACACCCAAGCCGACTTGACTGACAACCCGATCTTCTTCATCTCCAACTGCTTGCACTGGCAAGCACCAGGCATCACGCGTATCCGACGCCACCGCTGGCCCGTTGAAGTCTATCATGAAGAGGGTAAAGCCGAAGGACTCGACCAGTATCAACTGCGGGACTTTCATGCAATTGAACGACACATTGCCTTGGTCGCCACAGTCTACAGCTTACTGCGTGCCGCCCAACATGACCCAGCCCTCCGATACAAGCTTCAACGTCAACTCAAGCTGGATCTTGAAGGCAGCGTCCCGTTCTGGCGTCGAGCCACTCAAGCCCAATGCCTGTGGAGCCTGGCACTCTACATCAGTTCCGGCTTGGCCCAGGGTCAGACGTTGCGCGCCGTTATGACACCGCTCCTCCGCGCTACCTGCGCGGCATAATCTACCGGGCAGACGAGCGGTGGCTACCCTACTCATCGCTTGATGGGTGTGGGTAGGTCGAGTGTTGCCCTAGCCCGGAACCCCCACATCGGATTTGCCCTACTTCGGCTGCTTTAGGATTCACTTTTTAAGGTGCAAAAGTCGAGCCAGCACTTTTGTTTCCGGTGTGCTGTAAAGGGCTAGTAGCGGCGGCACGATTATGATTTGTGAAAGATAGGAAAACAGATTAAGTACAGCATAAATAGGAACGAAGACAAATGCGATTGTAGACCAAAACTCATATTTCTTCTTTGAGTACAGATAGAGCGAGGTCATGAACAGTGTTCCAATGACCGTCAGGAAGGCAGCATTGATGTAGGAGATTCTATAAAGAAATGCTTTAGCTTCTATAAAGCTAATCCGATCTGCTACGGTGTTGAATATCGGGGCATCCCCTTCCATTGCTATCATCAAGATTATCCACAAGATATTAGTTACGATAGCAATGGTAGCAATAACTCCAATTGTCTTGGGTTTCATAGAAATTCTCTCCTTAGAATCCAAGGTTATAGCTGCTTGTTGATTGATAGACGGCTGCCCAACTTGGCCGTGGTAATGCCCACGGTGCAAAGGTGGTCGAAACGCCCGGTAAAACCGAGGGTGTTGGTCAGACGGTCGAAAAAGGTCTTTATCATTATCTCGCTTTCCACAACCCCCAACCGAGGGGGAACAAGGCCGCCAGAAACAACACGCCGCCGACCATCGCGCCCTGGGCCAGCAACGCGTTGCCAGTCAGCGAGCCAATCACGCCCAGGATGCAGGCCGCGCCGTTGAGCGCC
>JBGSMF010000142.1:0-6425 GCA_041740315.1 Thermoflexales bacterium | reverse complement strand
GATTACAACGAGCGGGCTAACGTAAGCATCAGCCGCTTGCCGGATGCGACGCCTAACCTTTGCGCCCCGAACGACGATGGTCACGCGAAAGTAGCTCTGGAACTCGCATCGTAAGGCAAGTCGGCTGCATGCAGTGTTAGGCGCGAATGTGTGCGCCTACCTTACAATTTTACCATCAACCCCAAACCGTCCACACTCCATCAGGTCTGTGATACTCTGCAACTTCGACCATTTTCCCCGTAGGGTCAGAGATAGGTATTTCCAATGAGTAGCTATCACCAAATTCAAACACTAGGCCTGCATCCAGGTATTCTTCAAAACGGGTTACGCTTTTAGCAATCAGCGAGCATATTGCGTCACGATAGCCGGCTTCTCCGTAGGCATAACGTTGATTATTTGCCCATACTACTGGCCAAGCATATGCATTGAAGCGATGCTGGTTGAAATGAATCTGGAGGTAATCCATCACGAAAGTAATAGAACTGAGTTGCTCGCCGACAAGGGGAGAGAGCAAGTGCCCACAAGGCATTGGTGCTGGCATTGTGTTGGGCTGCAGTGCAAGTTCAGAGAATGCTTGCTGGATGAAGTTGCCTCGCTCGGTGTCAGTGTTAAACTCCCTATGGTTCCATTGTATTTCGCCAGGTTTCCTAAAGCGCAATTCATAACGGACGACAATTATTTCGTTGGGTGAATACCTGCTCCGAAAATGGCTTATAATTGTGGCAAGCGACACTTCGTATGCTAGGTACC
Organism: Thermoflexales bacterium; assembly: GCA_041740315.1. Taxonomy (GTDB): domain Bacteria; phylum Chloroflexota; class Anaerolineae; order Fen-1058; family Fen-1058; genus JBGSMF01. The sequence goes on along the minus strand of JBGSMF010000142.1, from coordinate 5,675 downwards.
AAGTCCCTGTTCCTGTAGCTGTGATAGTTTCTGTACAGACCATTTCAGTCATCGAGTCTCAAGGTGCTTTCCGCACCTAACGAAAGCATCACCCGCCGACCAGGGTGCGACGAGCGGCGCTTGCGCCCCGAAAGACGATGACCACGCGAAAGTAGCACTAGAACTCGCGGCGTATGGGCGGTCGGGTGCATGCAGTGTTAGGCGGGTTCCTCCGATTCATTCTGTAGTTTGGTGACATGGGCAAAATCAAGCAAAGCGTGGGCATAGTCTTTTAATTCTTCATAGGCACGCCCTCGCCAGTGATAGTTGTCGCTATTGTCAGGCTGTAATTCGATGGCGCGGTTGAGATTATTCACGGCCGAAACGTAGTCTTGCAGTTCATAATGAGTCCGTCCCTGCCAATGATAGTTGTGACCATTGTCAGGTTCCAATTCGGCTGCACGGACAAAGTCATGTAAAGCAGCTTTGTAATCCTTCAGTTCATAATAAGTTAATCCCCGCCAGCTATAAGCCATACTGTTATGGGGCTGTAACTCAATGGCGCGATTAAAGTCGAGGAGGGCAGCCTTGTAATCTTTCAACTCATAGTAAGCTGCACCTCGCCAACCATAGCCATCGCCTTTATCAGGTTGTAGTTCAACGACACAAATAAAGTCAGATAGGGCAGTCTTGTAATCTTCAAGTTGATAATAGATCACTCCCCGCCGAAGATAGTTATTGCTGTCGTTGGGTTGTGACTCAATCTTGTGACTCAATTCTTGTAAGACAGTGGTATATTGCTCTAAACTCATGGTGACTCGCTTGTGATAGATTTGATTATTTGATTCGACACGACATGCGCTTACCCGCCTAACGGGAGCATCACCCGCTTGCCGATTGCGACGAACGGCGCTCGCGCCCCGAAAGGCGATGACCACGCGAAAGCAGTTCTGGAACACGGCGCGTAAGGCAAGTCGGGTGCATGCAGTGTTAGGCGGCAACTAAATTGGATTCGATATTTTTCTACAACTTCCGTCTGTGTTGTCCCTCATTACTTCAGGTATTCTGCGAGGAACCTTTGGACAAAGTCCAGATATGCTTGGACATCGGCTTTGTTGTATTTCTCGGGATGTCCGTGTGCTGCATCATTCCCAATTTGGGTCTTCGCTGTGATTTCCTTATGCTGTAGCAGCGTGTAGACAGCTTCTTTGTAAAGCTTGTCATTCAAGGCTTGAGTAGTGTCTCTGGGTCCGGGCTCGATATTATGAGCTTTAGCGAGTCTTCGTAGTGCATCTTCCAGTATAGCCCGGATGAGCACAGCAGCGGCATCCTTGTAATCGTGATCAAGTAGCACCTCTGCTTGAGTAAGTAAATCAGCGAATATTTCTGCTGACACTAACAACTTGGCGTCAGCCATAAAACCCTGTAAATAGTCGGTGTGTGCGGCCAGGAGGATGCCATGCAAGGCAAGAAGATCTGTAAAGTCGGCATTTATCAATTCTTGATAGTAAATGCTGTTTTGGCCGCCGAGACGACCAAGCAAGTTCAATGCACTAACTCGCACTTCACGAACTCTGACCAGTTCATCAGTTTTGTATCGCTCGTTGTCATCTTTGAGCAGCGAGTTTGCCTTTCTCAGAAGTTCTTCAAATTTTGACTCGATATCCTCTCGTGACACTGTAAGTTTAGGAGCCTTGTTTGCCATATTACCTCCTGAGATTTGCATGACCTTTTCTGCCGCCTAACGTAAGCATCAGCCGCTTGCCGGTTGCGACACATAACCTTCGCGCCCCGAAAGGTGATGACCACGCGAAAGTAGCCCTGGAACTCGGCGCGTAAGGCAAGTCGGCTGCATGCAGTGTTAGGTGCGCTTTTGCTTACTTGCTCTCCCACTTGTTCCTCGCAAAGCATCATGGACTGCCCGCAATAATTCAATTTGGCTTCCCAACATATGCTTGATATTCTCATACGCCGGCTCTTGGCGCGGGAACCGTCGCCGGGCTTCTTTGAGCGCGGGCAAGATGTACTCCTCGGTCTCAGCAATATACTCGTCTTGCTTCTCCAAGGTAAATACGCCGATCATCGTTTGGACATTGTGGATACGATCCGCTCCTTTCACAACTGAAGCAATCCGATTCTCGGCTATTTCGCAATAATACTCTGCGGCTGGCTTGAGATAGCCCCGAAATTTCTTGGTCAACAACCAGGTCGCCTGCTTGACCACCGGGCCAAAGCGGGCCTCAATCTCTTCTTGCCCTATCCCATAATCTTCACATAAGTCATGCAAGAACACTGAGGCCAGGGTTTCTTCTGGACATTCCAAGCTGGTAGAGATTGATTTGACATAGTGGCCTATTTCAAGTTGATGGGCGTATTCCCGTGTGACTCCATCTTTGCGAGTTCCGGTGTGTATCTTGGCTGCATATTCCAATGCTTCAAGCGCGAGATAGTAGCTCTTGCCTAGCAACCAATAGCGCATTGAGATAAACCGTTTGGCATATCGCTCTAATCCGCTGTTATCGAAAGCCATGGATTGTCTCCTGTTATCAAACCCTGCTCATCACCCAGCGCACCTAACGTAAGCATCACCCGCCGCCCAGGGTGCGACGAGAAACGCCCGCGCCCCGAAAGATGATGACCACGCGAAAATAGCTCTGGAACTCGCGGCGTATGGGCGGTCGGGTGCATGCAGTGTTAGCCGCCTACTTTCGCAAGGTAAGCTTGCATTGCTCTTTGACTTCCTGTACGACGCTGAGAGATAGGTGGAAACTCCTTCAAAGGAAATATCTGGGCAGCGCCTTCATCACTGCCTTTTACCTCTCCACCAATAATCTCCGCTTCATATATGATTTGGATCATTGGCCCAGGCCAAGTCGTGTGGTCAACAAAAATCCAACCGAGACAGTTGACTATTTTGGCCTCCAGACCTGTTTCCTCATGAATTTCCCTGAGAGCAGCTTCGGCGGGGTCCTCTCCATACTCAACCAAACCAGCGGGAAGGCCGACGCCCTGTTCACCAGGGGGAAGAATAGCCACAATCCCTTGTTCGCTTTTGGCTACCACAACAACTGACACCGCATTGGTAGAGAGTTGAATCCAGCCACATGCAGGGCATTTGACACGAGGAATGTTGTCATCAAAGATGACCTCGCGTGTCAATTGCGCGGTGCACATAGGGCAGAATTGGAAACGAAGCGGTGGTATAACATTATCTGGATAGGTTAATTTTTGTTGCATAATGATTGGTTCTTTGCCTTGCTGAGGCGGCTAACGTAAGCATCAGCCGCTTGCCGGATGCGACACGTAACCCTCGCGCCCCGAAAGGTGATGACAACGCAAAAGTAGCCTTGGAACTCGGCGCGTAAGGCAAGTCGGCTGCATGCAGTGTTGGGCGGCCTTGCCAGGTGTCTCCGCCACACCATTCGTTTATCACCTTGATGAAGATTCGACTTTTGATCAGCAATTCCTCTCACCACACCCAAGGTACTAGCCGATATCGCGTGCGCTCCTGATATTCTCGATATCCATGTAGTTTGTCCATCAAGAATTGGTCTTCATAATCTGTAACAAGAACATAGCCGATGACTAGTAACCCACAAGCCAACCAAATCCACCAAGTCGCAAAGCCTATCGCTATTCCCGGATACATCACCAGGGCAGTTGAGTAGAGTGGGTGACGTACTACTCGATACGGACCCACTTCGATTATCTCATGGGATGGTTGTACTTGTATACTGCCAGACCAGAAGCGCCCTAAGTATCCGAAGCGAAACCAGTATATTGCCAAGATACTTAGCAGAGTCAGAAACGTTCCTAGTGTCACCACCCACATTTTCTCGGCCCAGGCGAAAGTCTGAGAATAACCCAAACAGATCATAAGTTGGCTTCCCACGAGGAATAGCCCAACCACAAACATCAGTATGAGCAATATTGCACTTCGATAAGACCCCGTTGACTTGATCGAAACCAGAATGTCTTTGTATAGTGTTATTCCTCCTTTGAAGTATACTAACGGAATAGACAAGAATGCAGCAAATGTCAACCAGCGCAATAGTGCAATCATCATCGCTTTCAATCTCCTTTGACTATTTTGTGCCGCCCAACGGAAGCATCACCCGCTGGCCGATTGCGACGCATAACCCTCGCGCCCCGAAAGACGATGACAACGCGAAAGTAGCTCTGGAACTCGGCGCGTAAGGACAGTCGGGTGCATGCAGTGTTAGGCAGCGTAGATATTCTCAGACATAGAACTCAACTTGGTGAATGATCTTCTACTCGTAATTCAAACACGATTCGTCCCCATCCACCGCACGGAAGACCAACATCAAAACAACTGGCTCGCTTGAAACGAATCTCGTTAGGGTCAACGCCAGCATAGACCATTTCGCTGACTGTAAAGACCAGCGTCGCAGCTGAACTCAATGAAAAGACACATATCTTCTTCGGACTCAAATCGGTAAGCAGATTGCCTGCACCATCAAAATAAAATTTATCACCCACCCTGTGATGGCTATTGCAGCCGTGGGACTCCACAACTTCGAGAATGATGATTTTGTTCATCAAGATAGAAGTCTTGGCCAGAACTTCCTCGTTGCGGGGGTTCTGTCTGAAAATTGTTATTTCTTCGTCAGTATACCCCAGATGTCTTTGCATTATTTTCCACAAGCGTTCGTCCACAACCACCTTGAATCTCCTTTCCATCAATGAGCACTTGCGTGAATTGCTCGCGTACTTAGTATAACGGTGCTAGGCTAAGCGGCCTAACGGAAGCATAAGCCGCCGCCCAGGATGCGACACATAACCCTTGCGCCCCGAACAACGATGACCACGCGAAAGCAGCTTTAGAACTCGGCGCGTAAGGCAAGTCGGGTGCATGCAGTGTTAGGCGGCCTCCTTCACCTGATTACACGGATCGAACCCAAATGTATTTTCTATCACGCCTGGTAGAACGCTATAGATTGACCTTCCGATTATTCGTTCGAATTCATGCTGATGGGCAAAATACCCTTTCCATCGTGAAAGCGTGTAGTCGCCTACTCCATATCTAAAAGCCACTTCTACCAAACGCTTCTCAATCAAGCAAAAACCAGTAGGCAAAGCCAAAGCATCACAAAGTTGAATCAACTTGTCGTAATCTGAATACTCAACTTGCGACAAATAGGCTTTCACAAAATCGAAGTCTTGCACAGAACAATCCCACTCGCCAGTTGTGACGCGAATGTCTTTTGTTGGAAAAGCATGTGTCAAACTTATCTGGGCAGCATCTTCAAAACCTCTGGAGGATAGAAAACGATAACCATCAAGCAGGTGACGCAAATCTGTTATGCCTACACGGCGACCAATATCATGTAGTAGGCCCAGAATGTAAGCCACGATAGGGTCAAGACCAGGATGGAGTTTAGCGATAGCCTCTGCGGCCTGAGCCACATAGATTGAGTGTTGAACCCAAGGGCCTGGGTTCAGCTTTTCGGCTTCAGAGAGCAATTTTTGTGATTCTTCAAGATTTGGTATCTTCATTCGATTTGATTCGGTTTGATGCTATTCGGTCGGGCCGCCTAACGGAAGCATCACCCGCCGACCAGGGTGCGACGAGGAACGCTCGCGCCCCGAAAGATGCCGACCACGCGAAAGTAGCCCTGGAACTCGCAGCGTATGGGCGGTCGGGTGCATGCAGTGTTAGGCCACGCCTGTTCATG
>JBGSMF010000141.1:0-12591 GCA_041740315.1 Thermoflexales bacterium | reverse complement strand
CCAAGGCTAGAGTGGCAACTGCAAGCAATCTAAAGATTCGATTTGTATACATTTTTTCTCCTTGTATGTATTAGACATTATCGGAAATAGCAGGACTGGCATCCCCATGCCAGTCCGCCAACGTATGGGGATACGTTGGCTACGTTATTTCCGATAAACTCTATTAACGTGATAGGGAGACAAGACACCCTTTGCTCGTTTTCCTTGTCTCCCTGCTTCCTCGCCTACTTTTTACCTGAGCACGATGGGCAAATAGATGCGATGCTGAATGATCTCAACTGTCCAGGCCGGGTTGGCCCAATTGGAATAGCCCTCGGCATTGTATGCCCGCACTGTCCAGGTGTGCACGCCAAACGGGAGGATGGTTGCTGAAAAGGTTGCGCTGGTTGTCACAAGCTCGCCATCGAGCAGCAGGTTGTAGCCGATGGGTGGGTCGCCTGGGCCGGCTTGCCAGGTGAGTGTGATGGCTTGGGTGGTGGTGACTGTGCCGTTGGCGGGCCAGAGCAAAATAGGCACTCCCGGTGCAGCGCCCACTTCATTCACCGTGATGGTGATAGTCTCGGCGTCATCTAGCGGCAATATGCCGTCGTCGCTCACGCGCACAGTGGCGGTGTAGCTACCTGCGGTTTGAGGTGTCCAGGTGAACACGCCGCCTGCTGTGATGCTGCCCACCGAGCCCGCGTCGAGTGAGAAGGTGAGCGTTTGCGTTGGAATATCGCCATCAGTTGCAGTGGCCGTAAAGACTAGCGTGGCTAACTCGTCCACTGCCTTGTTGCCAATCGAGCCGAGCATTGGCGCAGTGTTCACTTCCTCTACAGTGATGGTGATGGTCTTGGCGTCGTCCAACACACCATCGCTCACGCGGAGGGTGGCGGTATAGATGCCTGGGCCTTGGGTTTCGTCCGGCGTCCACGAGAATTCGCCGCCGGCTGTGAGGCTGGCCCCGACCGGCGCGCCTGCGTCTAGCGTGAAGGTGAGGCTGTTCGACAAGTCAACGTCGGTCGCTGTCACCGTAAAGGTCAACTGGATGCCTTCGGCAACGCTCTTGTCGCCAATCGTGCCCAGCACTGGCGCATCGTTCACGCCGACGACGGTGAGGCTGACGGTGGCGGTGTCGGTGAGAGCGCCATCGCTGACCACGTAGGTAAAGGTATCGGTTGTCACCTCGCCCGCTGCCAGCCACTCGAATTGGCCGTTGGGATTGTAAGTGAAAATGCCGTCGCCTCCACCAGGAGATACCAGGCCAAGCATCCCGCTGGTGTCATAGCTTTGTACAGTTAGTGGGTCGCCATCGAGGTCGGTGTCGTTGGTCAGCACACTGGTCGTGGTAAAGGCGGTGTCTTCATCGGTGGTAAAGCCGGCGCCGCTGTCATCCACCGCTATCGGCGCGGCGTTGATACCAATGACGGTGATGCTGACGGTGGCTGTGTCGGTGAGAGCGCCATCGCTGACCACGTAGGTAAAGGTGTCGGTCGCCACCTCGCCCGCCGCCAGCCACTCGAATTGGCCATTTGGATTGTAAGTGAAAATGTCGTCGCTTCCACCAGGAGATACCAGGCCAAGCATCCCGCTGGTGTCATAGCTTTGTACAGTTAGTGGATCGCCATCGAGGTCAATGTCGTTGGTCAGCACACTGGTCGTGGTAAAGGCGGTGTCTTCATCGGTGGTAAAGCCGGGGCCGCTGTCATCCACGGCTAGCGGCGCATCATTGACGCCGATGATGGTGATGCTGACGGTGGCCGTGTCGGTCAGGGTGCCATCGCTGACCACATAGGTAAAGGTATCGGTTGCTACCTCACCCGCCGCCAGCCATTCAAATTGGTCGTTGGGGTTATAAGTAAAGATGCTGCCGCCGGTGTCGTAGCGTGCTACGATAAAGTCATAATCGCTTCCCACTACAACGATCTTGCCGTCCGATTGAATGGCAACACCGTAAGCATGCTCATACGTTGCATGTCCAAAATCACTGGTGACTAGGCCATCGTCATCGAAGGAGGTATCCAAGCTGCCATCGGGGTTGTAGCGCGCCAGGGCAAAGTCTTCATTATTTTCATTGATGGCAGATCCCACCACAACAATCTTGCCATCAGATTGAAGAGCGACATCGCTGCTTCTACTGATGTCACCCAAGTTAGTGATAACCTTGCCATCGCCATCGAAGGATGTGTCCAGGCTGCCATTGGTGTTGTAGCGAGCTAGAGCAAATTCGCTGTTGCTATAGGGGAGGCCAGTATAGCCTACCACAACGAGCTTGCCATCGGATTGAATAACAACGCCAAGGCCATACTCTATGTCGCCAAAGTCAGTGGTGACCAGGCCATCGCTGTCAAAGGATGTGTCCAGGCTGCCATCAGGATTGTAGCGCGCCACAGCAAAATTATCAGAGGCAAACCCCACTACTACAATCTTGCCATCAGGCTGAATGGTGATACTGAAGCCATAACTGTGGCCACCAAAGTTGGTAGTAACCTTGCCATCGCCATCAAAGGTGGCATCCAGGCTGCCATCGGGATTGTAACGCACTATGGCAAAGTTGGTGGTGGGGCTGCTTTCTGTATACCCTATCACAACAATCTTGCCATCGGATTGGATGGCGACATCCGAACCATCGTCGTTAGAGCCAAAGTCGGTGGTGATTTTGCCGTCACCATCGAAGGATGTGTCCAGGCTGCCGTCAGAGTTGTAGCGCACCACGGCAAAGTCATAGTTGGGATACTGCCCGCTAGCGCCAGCTACAACAATCTTGCCATCAGGTTGAATGGCGACACTTCGACCATAGTCCCAAAAACCCAAATCGGTGATGATTTTGCCATCGTCATCAAAGGAGGTGTCCAGGCTGCCATCGGGATTGTAGCGCGCCACAGCAAAGTCATCGTCACTAAATTTCTCGGCATATCCTGCCACAACAAGTTTGCCATCAGGTTGGATGGCGATGTCTTGAGCGGGATTATACCAACCTAAATTGAATGTAGTGACCACATAGCCATTGGGTGCGCCAAAGCCTTCAATATCTAGCTCTCCACCCCCGGCAGGGAACACCAGCCCAAGTGTCCCTGTGGCATCAAAGCTCTGCACCGAGAGCGGGTCGCCATCGAGGTCGGTGTCGTTAGTCAGCACGTTGGTTGTGGTAAAGGCGGTGTTTTCATCGGTAGTAAAGCCGAGGCCGCTGTCGTCCACAGCTATCGGCGCGGCATAGATGGCGGACGAGCTCAAAAAGGGCCCGCGCTCGCTGGCCTGTATGGCGTCTGGCGAGCTGCCCGGCAGAACGATGAGCAAAGCAAGCACTCCAGCCAAAGCTAGAGCTGCAACTGCAAGCAATCTGAACATTCGATTTGTGTACATTTTATTCTCCTGGCAAATTGGTTGAATACAAAAAGGATAGTGTTGCATTGTCCACAACATTTTGTTGCATGGCATGCAACACCTGCCTTGGCCATTTTGCGCATTTTTGCAGTAGGGTCATACAATGATAGGGAGACAAGGTTCCCTTGGCGTGTTTCCCTTGTCTCCCTGTTTCCTTGCCTTTTGAGGCAGACGAAATCTATCTAAAATTTGAAATTTTGAATCTGAAATCTTGAATTACTTGACCGCTTCCGCCAGCAAATAAGGCAATTCTTCTGGGTGCTGCGCCACTCGCACACCGGCGGCTTCTAACGCCTGGATCTTGCCTTCGGCGGTGCCAGAGCCGCCCTCGATGATGGCCCCGGCGTGGCCCATGCGCTTGCCCGCAGGCGCGGTGCGCCCGGCGATAAAGCTGACCACCGGCTTGCTCATCTTGGCCTTGATATAGTCGGCGGCCTTTTCTTCGTCCGATCCGCCAATCTCGCCAATCATGATCACGGCCTCGGTGGCGGGGTCGTCCTCAAACATTTGCAACACGTCAATAAAATTCGTGCCGTTGATGGGGTCGCCGCCAATGCCCACACAGGTGCTTTGCCCCATGTTGCGCATGGTCAACGCATAGACCACTTCGTAGGTCAGCGTGCCGCTGCGGCTGACAACGCCAATGCCGCCGGGGGCGGTGATGTGCCCCGGAATGATGCCCACTTTGCACTCGCCGGGGGTGATGAGGCCGGGGCTGTTTGGCCCAAGCAGGCGGGTGCCCTTGGTATCCAGGTAGGCCCGCACCCGGATCATATCCAGCACGGGCATGCCTTCGGTGATGCACACGATAAAGGGGATACCCGCGTCGGCGGCTTCCAAGATGGCGTCGGCAGAAAAGCGCGCCGGCACATAAATGACCGAGGCGTTAGCTCCGGTGGCCTCGACCGCCTCTTTGACGGTGTCGAACACGGGCACATTGGCCACCCACTCGCCGCCTTTGCCTGGCGTCACACCGCCCACCACCCGGGTGCCATATTCCACCATCTGGCGGGTGTGAAATTCGCCTTCGCGGCCAGTGATGCCCTGAACAATCAAACGCGTGTTTTTGTTAACTAGAATACTCATGGTTTTCTCCGTTACTTTTTCCTGGTTGCCGGTTTCTTGGCGGCAGGCTTTTTAATAGCTTTCTTCACAGCCGCTTTTTTGGCGGGCTTTTTAGCTGCCGCTTTTTTAGGCGCGGCTTTTTTGGCAGGCTTTTTGGTTTTTGCCGCCTTTTTGGGCGCTACTTTCTTGGCCTTTTTGCGCGGCTGGTAGACAATCGGCTCTGGCGCGGGCAGTGGCGCGTATTCTTCGCCCTTGGCTGCCGCCACGGCCTTGCGCGCCGCCTCAACCAGCGTGCCGGCCGTTTGCATGTTGGCTTTAGCCAAAATCGCCCGCCCTTCGGCCTCGTTGGTGCCGACCAGGCGCGCCACCATTGGCACATTGGTTGGCACTTGTTGCAATGCTTGCACAATGCTTGCACAATGCCCTTGGCCACTTCATCGCAGCGAGTGATGCCGCCGAAAATGTTAAAAAGCACTGCCTTTACGTTTGGATCGGCCAAAATGATGCGCAGCGCCGCCGCCACCCGCTCGGCTGTGGCCCCGCCGCCAATATCCAAAAAGTTGGCCGGGCTGCCGCCGTATAGCTTGACAATGTCCATGGTCGTCATGGCCAGGCCCGCCCCGTTGACCATGCAGCCAATCTCGCCATCCAGCTGGATATAGCTCAGGTCGTACTGGCGCGCCTCGGTTTCGGCGGAGGCTTCTTCGTCCAGGTCGCGCATGGGGGCCAGGTCTGGGTGGCGAAACATGCCGTTGTCGTCTACCACAATCTTGCCATCCACCGCCAGCAGCTTGCCATCGCCGTCAACGATCAACGGGTTGATTTCGGCCAGGCTGGCATCGCACGCCGCAAAACATTCGTACAGCCCGCGCGCAATGGTGGTGAAATCGCGGATGAGGTTGGCGGGCAGCTTGAGAAAATAAGCTATTTGCCGCGCCTGGTAATCTCGCATGCCAATAAATGGGTCAATTTGCACCTTGAGCAATTTTTCCGGCGTGGTGCGGGCTACCTCTTCAATCTCCATGCCGCCGGCGGCCGAGGCCATCATCGTTACGCGGCGCGCGGCGCGGTCTATGACCACGCCCAGGTAGATTTCTTGCTGGATGTTGGATGCTTCATCTACCAGCACCTTGCGCACCGTCAGGCCCTTGATGTCCATGCCCAAAATCTTGGACGCCACTTCGTAGGCCTGGTCGGGCGTGTCGGCCAGCTTGACGCCGCCGGCCTTGCCGCGCCCGCCTACCAACACTTGCGATTTGATAACAACCCGCTTTCCAAATTTTTCCGCAATGGCGCGCGCCTCGTCTGGCGTGGTGGCTACCTCGCCCTGAGGAATGGGAATTCCATGCTGGGCAAACAGCCGCTTGGATTGATACTCGTGTAGTTTCACTGATTACCTCCTTGCTAATGGTTAATTGTGAATGAGAAAAAATGAACCCTCTTTGTGTTGGGAGGGTAGGCGAAAGTTACTTTAGCTGATCACTGTTTTCTCGGTTACCAATTGATGAATCACTGCTTGACCGAATTGTATCACAGGCAAACAGGCACGGCAACCGAACAGGGTCACGTGTTTGCTGTGCAAGTTGTCTTAACCTTGTCTTCTTTAAGAAAGAGTGCCAGCGCCAGCATCAAAATGACCACACCCACCAAGGTAACTGCGACCGGCACGCGCAGGCCACCATATTCATACAGCAGCCCACCGATGGCCGGAGATGGAAAGGCGATTAGCCCACGAAAGGCCGAGAGTTGGCCGATGGCTTCAGACCGCGAGCCGGCGGGAGTGTGCTCGGCCAGGTAGGTCATCACTGCCGGTCCCCAGGTCGCGCCCACCAGCCCAAACAGGGCAAATGACGCCAAAAACCACTCAAAGCGCGTCTGGGTGAGCCAGATGATGATGAGGGGGAGGCCGATTGCTTCAGACAAAACAAGCGAGGCCTTGGTGCCGTAGCGGTCAACCAAGCGCCCCAGCGGCATTTGACAGATGACTGTGACGGCTGAAAAGGCGCTGCTCAATTGGCCCAGTTGAGAATTGCTGAACCCATAAGCCTTGTTGAGCGCCCCAAACAGAACGCCAAAGGTCAGTCCCCACACAAACGAATCGCCTGCAATACACAAGAAAAATGCCCAAGTGGGGCGGCTGCGAAATGGCCCGCCTAAAGACATTGCCCAATTGCGCCAGTGTAGCCCGCCCGGCCTGGAGGATGCGCGACTCTTTGAGCCAGCCAATGATGATGAGCAACGACAAAGCCTCAAAGACCGGCCCCACTAGAAATACTGGTCCTTGCCCCAGCGTGTCGGCAATGTACCCGCCCAGGAGGGGAGCGACAATGCCCGAAAGGGCTGTTGCCACCATCATCAGGCTGTAAGCGCTGCCCCGGCTGCCCGCGCTGGAAGCTTCGGCTACCATCGCGTTGCGCGATGGGCGCGCCAGGGCCGAAACGCCCAGCAGAATAACACCGGGAACGAGCAAGGCCCAACTGCCCGCTTGCCCGGCCATAAAGTAAAAGCCCAACGCGGCCATGGCTGCCACGCTGCCCAGCTCGATGAATCGCTTGTGGCCGCGCTGGTCAGACAGCCAGCCGCCAAAAGGCTGCACCAGCGAAGGCACCAGCCCGCCAAAGCCGCCCAGGCTATTCAGTTGCCCCAGCAGCGACATTGAAGCGCCCAGGCTCAGCACATAGGGCTGCCACACCACCTGCACCATGCTCTGATAAAAGCCGCTGAGAAAGGCGGTTACGGCAAGGACACCAAGATTTTTGCGCATAGGTCTTGTCACCCTTGCGAAGGTTCAGCCGACGCAAAGCGTCGGACACCTTCGCAAGGACAAGTTGAGAATATGATTAAGGTGTGTTTCAAATGAGTTGAAACTTGGCCTAGAAACCAGGTTTTTCTGAAAAAACCTGGTTTCTTTCAACTGAAATGAAACACACCCATATGATTAGGGTAACCCGGTTACCTGCATTTCTTTGGGATGCTCTACCGAAAAATCAAAGCGCACCGCGCGCTTTTCACCAGGGGCCAGCGTCAGTTCCCAACGCACCAGCCCCAGCTCGGTCTGCTCGGTCGGCTTGGGGTCGGCAAATTCCAGCTTGACTTTGATCTCTTCGTGGCGCGAGACGGGCAACTGATCGTGCAAGGTGAGCTTGGCCTCGGCCTCTAGCAGGTTTTCCAGGCGAATTTCGTAGCCATAGTTCAGGCGCAGCTTGTTGCCGATGAATTTCTTGTCCACGTCGCGCCGCTTGAGCTCGCGCTCAATCTTGACGCGATCATCTACCCCCAGGTAAAGCTCAAGCTCGCCGGCGGGGGCGGTCAGCTCTAGCTCGGTCGCGCCAATGAATTCATCGCTATCGAACAGATTGGCCGGGCCGGGCAAAAGCGTGTAAGGGCTATCGTTTTTGACCTTGGCGCGCCGGTAGGCCGCCGCAACCAGCTTGGGAGCCGAAACATAATCTAGCTTGGGCGCCAGCTCAAAGCGGGCCACTGTCACTTTGCGCGGTGTGCCATCGGGCGGCACAGAAACCACGCCGGGCACATGGTAGGTGACCGCCGCGCCCGATGATTCGACCGTGGCGGTGACCACCTCGGCATCGGCTTCTTCAAGCTGGGCAAACTTTTCCTTTTTCATCTCGTCTGCCGCCGTCGCGGCGGACAACATCCCGCCGACTGCTTGCATCGGGGCGGGCATGGGGGCTGCGCGATGTCTTTCTGCTCTGTAGACGGGGCCAATATACCACGGGTCAAGTTCAGGCAGCGTTTCAGCCAGCGCTGGGCGAGCTGTAGAGAGCGTCAATGCCACATCGTTCCAGTTTTCGCCCGTTTGCTGGGTCACCTGAGCCAGGTAGCTGCTTTCCAGTGTGGCGTTTTCTAGCAGCCGCAGGTCGTACAGCGGTGTCCAGCCGGCATTGTTGGCCATATAAACCAATTCCACTCCCAAGTCGCCGGCCTCGCTTACGTCTACCTCGACAATGGCGGTGTATCGCTCGCGGGCTTTGGCCCCGCGCAGTTGGTTCAGCTCGCGTTGCAGCTTTTGCAATTCGCGCTCGGCGCTGCGCCGCTGGATGCCCAGCGCCAAGAGCGATCTGTCAATCTCGCCGGCGCGCTGGCGCAGGCTATCCATAAACGTCATCTGATCGGCGGCGGTTGTCTTGCCCCAGGCCAGGCCGCGCGCATAGTGTTCGGTGGCTTGGGTCAACTTGCGCGTGGCTTCGCGTTCTTCCTTGAGCAGCGCAATTTGAGCGTCGAGGCTAGTGATGGCGTCTTGCAGAGTTTCGATCTTGAGCTCCAGTTCGCGCGCGGTGGCGGTGGGTGTCTCGGCGTAAAACCTGCGTTTCACGTCTACTCCCAACAAGCGGGCGCGCGCCGTGCCGCGCGCGGCGGCTCGCACCGAGGCGGGATCTAACGCCAGGGGCAATTCGGTTATCTCTAGCTTGTGGTTGCCAGGTTCCAATTTTGTTGCGCCTGTCCGGGTCACCCGCGCCCGGTCGGTATAAACTGCAACAGCGGTGATGGTTGTGTCTAAAGCCATTTTTTCCTCCTGTGCAAAATTAATTTACCTGCGGCTGCTGCCCAGCGTGACCTCGGTGGTCAGCGCGCGCCCGCTGCGCCAGTAGCTTATGGTCACCTTTTGATTGACCAGGTGGCGATTGAGCGCGTTGATATAAGACATGTCGGCGCTGATAACATCGTCGCCGATGGCCGTAATAATATCGCCGCGCTGCAGCCCGCCTTGCTCCGCCGCGCTGCCGGGCGTCACACTCTGAATGTACACGCCCCATTCGATTGGAAGGCCGTTGGCGCCGGCTATTTCCGGCGTGATAGCCACATAACGGATGCCCAGGTCAGGCCGGTCTACATAGCCTTTTTGGATGAGCTGCGCGCTAATGTCGCTGACCACCGCCGACGGAATGGCAAAGCCCAGACCTTCGGCCACATCGCCGGAGGATTGATCGCTGCGCACGATGGCGGTATTGATGCCAACCACCTGGCCCAGCGAGTTGACCAGCGGCCCGCCCGAATTGCCGTGGTTGATGGCCGCGTCAGTCTGGATCAGCCCCTCCAGCGAATAGCCGTTGCCGGTATCCAGGCTGCGCTCTAGCGTGCTGACCATGCCCACCGTAACGGTGTTTTTAAAATCGCCCAGCGCGCTGCCAATGGCAATGACGGTTTCCCCAGGCTTCAAGACGGTGGAATCGCCAAACTCGGCCACGGCGGGCAGTGAACCTCCTACTTTGATGACGGCTGTGTCGGCAAAGAGGTCGGCCCCCACAAGCTGCGCCTCCGCTTTGCTGCCGTCGGCGTAAACCACTTGCAGCGTTTGCCAGTTTTCTACCACGTGGTTGTTGGTGACAATGTAGCCTTGTGGCGAAATAATCACGCCCGAACCGGATGATTTTGGCTGGATAGTCTGCACACCCCAAAAGGTGAGGATTTGCTGCGCGCGCTGAGTGTTGATGATGGTGACCACGGCCGGGCGCACGCGGGCCACGGCCTCTACCACTGCCGAGGATGTTTCTAACCGTAGCTCTGTAACAGACGGGGTGGCTTGAAGCTGGATTGGCGCGGGCGCTTTGGCGCTGGCAATGTTGTAGGCCACTGCTCCGCCCGCTATAGCGCCGCCCAGTCCGCCAAAGCACAGCCCCACCACAACCAGCAGCGCCACCAACCCGCAAGTGATTCCGTTTTGGCGATTTGATTCAAACACTGTGTATCCTCTATGCAACTTGCTAGTCAGGGGTGATTTTCTACCACGAAGGACACAAAGGGCACCAAGCAAAAGGCAAAAATAACTGCCTTCCATGCTTTGTATCCTTGTTGTTCTTTGTGTCCCTAGCAGGCTGTCGGAGAGCGGACTGGTAGGCTCGTAGTGCGCGCTTCAGCGCGCTAAAGCGCGCACTACGAACGGCCCTCTCCGACAAGCTCCTAGTGTACTTTGTGGTCATAGTTCAAAGTGTATTCCTCTATAACCAATTCTGCCGGCGCATCCACCAGATCATGCCTAGTGGAACAGCGATCATGACCGCCAAGAGTCCCGTCAACACCAGTGGATTGGCCCACTGCGGATCGTTGATGGGACCAAAAAAGTTCATTCCCCAAAAGCCGGACAAGAACGAAATAGGCATGAACAAGACGGTGACGATGGTCAGCGTCTTCATAATGACGTTGATGTTGTTTGACGTGACCGACAGATAAGTGTCGAGCGCGCCGCCTACCAGGTCGCGCAGGCTCTCGTTGAGGTCGTACAGGCGCACCAGGTGATCGTACACATCGCGAAAGTAGACCCGGTCTTTGGCGTCAATCACGGCGTAATCGTCGCGGGCCAGCTTGTTGAGCACCTCGCGCTGCGGCGAAAGGATGCGGCGCAAGCGCAGCACGGCGCGCTTGAGGGCAAAGATGCGTTGCAGCGTTTTGGGGGTGGGGGCGTCAAATACTTCGTCTTCAATCACGTCAATCGCTTCGTCCAGCTCGTCCATCACGTTCATATAGTCTGCCGCGGTTGCGTCAATGACTTCGTACAGCACATGGTCGGGGCCGCCGCGCACGTGCCGGCTATCTCGGTCACAGCCGTTCCATACCCGGTCTATGCCTGGTATAGGGTCAAAGTGATATGTCACCAAAAAGTTGCGTCCCAGGAAAATATCCAGCTCGTCGGTATCCAGCGCGTCCCACTCGCGCTTAAAGTTGATGCCGTGCAGGGCGATATAGACATATTCGCTCCAATCGTCTATCTTGGGCACGTGCTCTTCGCGCAGCGCGTCGTCAATAGCCAGCGGATGAAAGCCAAACACGTCGCGCAAGATTGGCTCACATTCATCCAGCGGCGCTGTAAGAAAATCAACCCACAGCATGCCGCCCTTGTCGCGCAGCGCGGCGCCAATCTTGTCCAGCGGATAATCTAGCGTCAGCGCGCCTTTGCTTGAGCGAAACATCACTCGAATCATAAATTTACTCCGCAGTATAAAAGTGAGGCAATTAACTATTGTAGCACGTATTATGGACTATGCCACTTGTTTCAACCTGGCGCGCTTGTCAGTTAGCTTGTCTGCCAGCCTCCCAATTTCCGCGCTGGCTTCAATCCGGGCTGCCCAATCTGGGGGAATGGCCCCCAGGCCCAGCCGCGCGCCCATCAGCCCGCCGGCGATGCAGGCGATGCTGTCGCTATCGCCGTTGGTATTGGCTGCGCGCCGGACGCACGCCACGTAATCATCGGGGTAGCGCCATACGCAATACAGCGCCAGCGCCAGGGCCTCTTCGCCTACCCAGCCTTCGCCAATGTGGGTTAGCGAGAGCTCTTCATTTGTCCAGCCGATCACGTGCCCCACTCGCGCCATGGCCTGGTCATAGTCGGGCGATAGCTCACCCACAAAATCCCAGGCTCGCCGCAGCCACTCTTTGATGGGCACATCTTCCAACGCCAACCTCAGCATATACGCCCCGCCGATGCAGGCCGCCCGGGCGGCCGGGTGCGCGTGGGTGCACAAACCCTGCGCATCGGCTACCTGGCGCAGCCGGGCCTCGTCGTGCTGATACAAATAGCCCACCGGCAGCACGCGCATCACACTGCCGCAGCCCTTTGAGCCGGGGTCGCCAGCTTTTTGCCAGCGCGCGCCATCAGCAAGCTTGCGCGCGCCGCGCAGGCACGCCCCACCGGGCGCTCGCTGTGGGGTAGTGGGGTCGTTCAGCCAATCTATAAATTCGCGCGTCACGGCAGCCATCAGCGTTTCCAAGTCTGCTTCGCCGGCCTGCGCCAGCGCGCGCGCTAGCGCCAGCGTCATTTGCGTGTCATCGGTCCACACGGCAGGCTCTGGCAAGTCTTGAATGCCGGCCGGCCCAAAGACGCGCTTGATTTCATCCAACTTTTTAAACTCGGTCGGCCAACCCAGCGCGTCACCGCAGGCCAGCCCGTACATCATTCCCCAGGCGCGTTTGTCTTTCACTTGCCACTCTCAATCATTTCATTCACCACGCCTTCCAAATCCAGCAGGTTGGCTACTGCCACATCTACTCCTTCTTCAACTTGCCCATCTATAGACTTTCCCGTTTGGGCGTTTTTTCGCCCAAAGCATCGGATTTCCAACAAGACACAATTTGTGGTATAAGAGTCTTAGCATCCGCGGAGCATGTCCGAGATTATGGATGCTGAGGCAAATCTATGAACGCAAAACG
>JBGSMF010000140.1:0-3295 GCA_041740315.1 Thermoflexales bacterium | reverse complement strand
TTGGAGCCGCTTCTGAACATGTCGCAGCCGGTCACCTCGGTCGTGCAGAGCTGGCTGGCATAAAGCAATCGGATTTGGAGATCGAAAGGAGAAACACAATGCCTGGCAAAAATTCACCAACAGTCAAAGCAAGCACTGTTTTAGCGGAAGACAAAAACAAGATGACGTATCGCCTGGCCGATGATATTTTGAAGGATGTGGAAGCGCAGCAAGCGCGCTTCAATGGGTTCTTGGGGGCGCGGGTCATTGCAGAAAGAGCCGCCCTGGAATACGCAACGCTTGAGGCCCAGGATGAGATGGAGCTTGTATCCGGCCCTCGCGAACCCAAGACGTTTGTGGAGATTGAAGACATACCAGCGGACTGCTCGACCGGTATGTGGGATGACGACGAGGATGCCTTTACCACATTTGAGGATCGCCTTGCCAAAACGCAGCGCAAGCGCGGGCGCTCGGCCTTCTTTGCGCGATTGGGCGAGAGCCAGGCCGAGGCGAAAGCCATCCGCGAACAATTGGGCAAGGTCGAGAACCGGCAGCAGTTATACGATCTGATCAATCAAGCCGGCGAGTTTGATGCGGCAACACTGGCCTGGATGCACGATGTTGGGCAATGTCAAGAATTTGACTTGCGCCCGCTCGACCGGCTGGACGATATGCTGCTGCCGGATTTTGAACAGGTGGAAACGCATTGCGCTACCCGGTGGACGCGCGACCAGTTCTTTGCCCGCCTGAGCGAGAGCCAGGCCGAAGCAAAAGCAATCCGGGCGCAATTGAGCCAAGTTGAAAACCGGCAGCAGCTCTACGACTTGGCGAGCCGCGCGATCACATTCGACCAGGCCACACCGGCCTGGATGCTCGACGCCAGGCAGTGCGCCGCGCTTGACCTGCGCCCTTTGGACTGCCTGGCCGACAAGGTGCAGGGCGATCTGGAGCAGGCAGAAGCGCGGCTGGCTGCGCGGCAGCGCGACCAATTCTTTGCGCGCTTGAAGGAAAGCCAGGCCGAGGCGCGGGCAATCCGGGCCAAACTGGACAAAGTCAGGACCGCTGAACAGCTTGGGGAGTTGGTCAAGCGAGTGGCGGCCTTTGACGCTGCAACCCCGGCCTGGATGCTTGACGAGGGGCAATGCGCTGCGGTTGGCCTGCGTCCCCTGGACCGGCTGAAGGACAAGCTGCGCAGCGATTTCACGCCAGCGGAAGCGCGGCTGCGCAAAGCGGCAAAACCGGTCAAGCCCGTTTTCATCCCTGTGCGGATGACGAACCGGCAAGGGGGGAGTCTCATTGCTTACTCGCAAGCCTACGTGGATCGCAAGCTCCGCGAAGGCTACCGCGTCTGTAATCTGGCAGCATAGGAGCGAGACCAATGTTCACGCCAATGTCTGCCGAGCTAGCCAACTTTTTCCCCGAACACAACGCGCTGCTGGCGGCGCAATCGCTAGAGAGCTTGAAAGCCAAACTGGCCGGCGCCGTGTGGGTCGCAATGTACCCGGATAAATTGATCGTGGGATTGCCGGCGCGGCGCACCAGGCAATTGGCCGGCGAATGGGCCAGTCTGGCGCGCCAGTTATATGTCGAGGGCGAGCTGCACAGCATCCTACCCCGCCTGGGCAAGAATGGCATTCCACTCTTTGTCAAGCAATTGGTTCATTAGTGTTATCCGTTGAGGCCGCCAGTTTCCGCTGGCCGTCTCTCAAAATAGAGGAGCAAATTATGGGCGACTATGATTACGGCTTCGACTTTCAGCTTGAATACCCAACCGCTCAATGGCACAACGGCGCGATTGCCAACAAGGCCGCCGGCGGCGTGCCCTACACTGGCGGCTTGCTGCTGCCGGCAGCGAAATTGCCGGAAGGCGCCAAGATTACGGGCACGTGGAAAGGCCCCCTGGATTGGACATTCGAAACCGGCCAGACCGAAGCGGTCTTTGCCGCCAACGAGATTTTTGTCGCGCTGCTGCAACGCCGGCGGCGCTGGTTCAACAAGGCCGAGTCCGGCAAGCCTACCGTCTACTATACCGATGCTCAAGCCTCTGGCCGCCGAGATTTGCGCTCGCAACTCCAGGTCTTGTGCGCCGCCATGGGCGTGCCGGTACCCATCATTATCTCGGTGAAGGGCGAACGGTCGCGGGCGCTGGACAAGGTCATGTCCAGTTTCTTCCAGAACGTCATCCTGGTTGCAAACAACCTCAACAGCGGCAAGCCCCCGTTGTACCATTACTGGCTCAAGCTCACGTCCTCGGTCGTGGTGAGTGGCGACAAGGGCTTTATTCCGGTCGGCACGGACGGACATCGCAAGTCGGTGGCGCTGCCAGTGGCGGTCTTGCCGGAAACGATTGACGAGGGCTATCTGCAAAAGGCTGCTGTGCCCGAGCCGCTGCGCGCGCAGTGCGCCCAATGGCGAGAGCTGGCGCTGCCCTGGAGCAAAGCGTGGGCCATCAATCCTGGCGCAGACGCGGACAGCGACCTGGTGGTTGATCCAGAAACCGGCGAGATCCTGGGGCAGTAATCGGCTACTGGGAGGAAAAATGCTTACTGTGACACAAGAAGAAAAAGATACAACGCCTGCCGTGTCGGTGACCTACCGGCGGGCCGCCAAGATTGGCGAGGATTACACGACGATAGAGTTGGGTGTGGTGGTGCTGGCTGAGGCCTCGGACGAAATGATTGCCCAGGCAGTATCCACAGGGGACCGGGCGTGTGTGGTGCTGCGCAACGAGGTGGAAGCCCAGATTACGCAAGTTCTGGCGCGTGCCAACGCGCCTACCCAGGAGCAGTGGCGCAAGATCGAGCAGTTGTTGGAAGGGCTGAGTGTGCCTTCCGAGGACTATGATGAGGCGCTGGCTCTGCTGGGCGGTCGCCCCACCACGCGCCGCAAAGCCGAAGAGTGCGCGAGGCAGTTGGCTGTGCTGCGGCAGAATGGGCATAATGGCAATGGCAAGAATGGCAATCCGCACGGTCACAAGCCGGCAGGCTGGCGCTGGCCGAAGGAAGCGGCGCAGCAAGGTGACGCTTCGCAAACTACAAATGCCCAGGGCGGTGTACCCGCCACGGCGACAGATACGCATCCGGCCCCAACCACCGAAACCATGGAAATCATCACGGCCAAAGCTTTCAAGCTGCCATTCGGCCCGCATTCTCATCCCGATTGGAAGGGCAAAAACCTGGGCGACATTGCGGCGCTGCCGGAAGGAGACAAATTCCTCGAATTTCTCCGTGACACATTCACGCCCACCACGCCGGACGGCGAAAAGCTCAAGGCGCACGCGATCACGCTGGTCAATGCCCAATCCATCAAAACGAAT
>JBGSMF010000139.1:0-5339 GCA_041740315.1 Thermoflexales bacterium | reverse complement strand
GGCGCGGCGGCTCACAGGCAACCCGGCCACGCTGGTCTACCGGCGCACGCGCCACGAGATGCCCGCCAACAAAGAAGAACGAGAAGGCGCTTTTGAAGAAGGCACACTCTTGGAAGAACTGGTGACGCCCATCCGGATCAGCTTGAAAGAGGGTCGAGTGGAGGCGCTGGAATGTTTGCGCAACCGCCTAGGCGAGCCTGGCGCAGACGGGCGCAGGCGACCGGCGCCCATCGAAGGAAGCGAGTTCAGGATCAAGGCCGATTCCATCATTGTAGCGGTGGGCCAAACCCCGGACTTGTATTTCCTGCGCGGCAGCGACGTATCGCTGCACAAGAATGGATCAATCGCCGTCAACAGCAAAAACGGGCTGGCGGGCGTGTCTCACATCTACGCCGGTGGTGATGTAGTTGAAGGGCCAGAAAGCATCATCGCCGCCTGCGCCGACGGGCGGCGGGCCGCCCAAGCCATCTGCAAAGAATTTGGCATCAGGTTTGAGCAATTGGTTTCTCTGCCAGCGACGCTTTCTGAGCAAGACATTAACACCGTCAAGCGGATGCGCGCGCGCAAAGAGGCGCAAACCAGGCCTGCCATGATTCCGCCGATCCAACGCCGTGGCAACGAGCTTATCGAAGCCACCTACTCCGAGCAGGCCGCCCGCGCCGAGGCGCTGCGCTGCTTGCAATGCGCCACCTTTTGCGACAAGTGCGTGGAGGTTTGCCCCAACCGTTCCAATTTTACCTACATCATCTCGACGGTGAACTGGCAAGTGCCACGGCTGGCTTGCTGGAACGGCGAGTTGGCGATGACGAGCACAGAAGAATTCCAGGCATTGCAAAGCCGGCAAATTGTGCACGTGGATGATTTCTGTAACGAGTGTGGCAACTGCGCCACTTTTTGCGTTCATCACGGCAAGCCCTATACAGAAAAGCCGCGCCTGTTTTTCAAACAGAGTGATTTTGAATTAGAAAATAGCAACGCTTTCTACATTGCCAGGCGCGCTGGCGGCTGGGTCATCAAGCGGCGCGAAAACGGCCAAGAGTCCCAATTGAGCTGGCCCGGCAGTGGCGATACGGTTGCTTACCGGGATGGGCGGGTAGTCCTGACCATCTCACTGGACGATTTTCAGATCAAGGCGATGCAACTTGACGAAATCTTTTCAGGCGAGCTATCGCTGGCTTGCGCGGCAGAAATGTATATAATTCTCAAGGGCCTGGTCACCTCGATGCCCTTTTTGCCTTTTGAACAAGACTAGGAACAACCTTTATGCCAATCCTGACTGAATTTCACAAACCTGCTGACCTGCCAGCGGCGCTGGCCCTGCTCAAGCGCAAGACGCCGCGCACTGTGCCACTAGCCGGCGGCACCTGGCTCAACCCGCGCCTGGGCCAGGCGGTTTCGGCAGATGCAGTGGTAGATTTGAGTAAACTGGGCTTGAACAAAATCGAGCTCAATACCAATACTCTCCGCTTAGGCGCAATGGCCACACTGGCCGATGTAATGCAAGACGAGACCTGTCGTTTGTTGGCAAACGGTGTGCTGGCCCAAACGGCTCAACAAGACGCCACAGTCAATGTGCGCAATGCCGCCACGGTCGGCGGCACTATAGTGGTCGCGCCGGTGGATTCGGAATTTATCCTGGCGATGTTGGCGCTGGCGGCCGAAGCAGTGACGCACTCGGAGGAGATGGTCATTACCATACCGCTTTTTCAGCTCGTGGCTGATCCTGCCGCGGCGATAGAGGACGGTTTGGTGACACAGGTGAAAATAGCCCTGTCGCAGCGCGTCGCCGGTGGGCTGGCCCGCGTGGCCCGCACCCCTGCCGATCATCCCATTGTGGCAGCCGTGGCTGTGGTGGCAGAAAACCCTGGCATTGTTCGCATCGCCATTGGGGGAGCATCAAACAAGCATCTGCTGGTCGAGGCGGCTCAAGCCGAGACAGCCAAGGAAAGCGTTGCGCAAGCGATTGCCGCCGCCGGACCGTGCGCAGATTTTCGAGGCTCGGCCGAATACAGACGCGAGATGGGAGCGATGATGGCCCAACGCGCCCTGGCCCAGGCGATTGAAAACGCAGGGGGGGCAGCATGAATATTCACCTGACCATCAACGGCAAAGAACAAACCCTGGCGATAGAGCCAGGCGAGCTGCTGCTTCACACGTTGCGCAAGATGGGCAATTATGGCGTCAAGCACGGCTGCGAAACCGGCGAGTGCGGCGCGTGCGCCGTTATCTTGAACGACAAGCTAGTCAATAGTTGCACCATGTTGGCAGCCCAGGCAGATGGTGGCATCATTACAACCATTGAGGGCCTGGCCCCTAAAGAACCCGGGCAACGCGGCGCGCTTGACCGCATCCAACAAGCTTTTGTCCAGACTGGGGCCATTCAGTGCGGCTATTGCAGCCCGGCCCAGATTTTGGCCGCCAAACTGTTGCTAGATAAAACCCCCTACCCCACCGAAGCCGAGGCGCGCGAGGCGTTGGCCGGAGTGCTGTGCCGCTGCACCGGTTATGTCAAGCCAGTGGAAGCCGTGCTGCGCGCCGCCAAGGGCGCCCTGGCAGAACCGCCAACGCCAGGCCAGCCAATTCAACTTGACCCCGATACAGATTATGGTTATGGCCATGGGCCGTCAGCCGAAGAATATGTTGGGCCTGAACCGGCCAGCGGGCCAATCCTGCTGACCCAAACCCGCACCCACATTTCTACGCTTGTGCTTGCGCCGGCCGCTACTGCAACCAAGGTGATCAACAAGCCAGAGCCAAAAATAGACGCAGTGCAGTTGGCCAAGGGCCGCCCCGTCTTTACCGACGATATGACGCTCCCCGGCATGCTCTATGCGGAGCTGCTCACCAGCCCACACGCCCACGCCCGCATTCGCGCTATTGATACCACCCAGGCCAAGGCACTGCCCGGCGTGCACGCCGTGTTGACTTTTAAAGATGTGCCCCGCGTGATGTACGCTTCAGGTGGACAGACCTATCCCAACCCGCCTCCCTACGACCAGGTGAGCCTGGATAATAAAGTGCGGCATGTAGGCGACCGGGTAGCCGTGGTAGCTGCCGAGACGCCAGAAATCGCTCAAGAGGCGCTCAAGCTGATCAAGGTAGATTACGAGCTATTGCCGGCGGTCTTTGACCCCGAAGAGGCGATGAAGGATGGCGCGCCTGTCATTCACGACGAGCCAGACGCCATCAGCATCCACGACGCCGCCCACAACCTGGTTCACAACCTCCACGTGGCGCACGGCAATGTAGAACAAGGCTTTGCCGAAGCGGATCATATCTTTGAGCACGAGTATCGCGTTCACCAGGTTCAGCAGGCTCACATCGAGCCGCACGTTTGCATTACGTGGTGGGACGAGAACGACCGGCTGGTGGTGCGCACCAGCACCCAGACCCCCTTTCACACCCGGCGCATGCTGGCCCCCCTCGTCGGCCTGCCGGTGCGGCGCATCCGCGTCATCAAGCCGCGCATTGGCGGCGGGTTCGGCGGCAAGCAAGAGATGCTGATCGAGGACTTGTGCGCGCATCTCACCATCGCCACCGGGCGGCCGGTGCGCATGGAATACACCCGCGAACAGAGCTTTACCAGCGCCCGTTCGCGCCACCCGCAAATTCTGCGCTACAAGACCGGCGTCAAAAAAGACGGCACGCTCACAGCCATCAAGCTCCACATCATTGCCGACAAGGGCGCTTTTGGCTCTCATGGCCTCACGGTGCAATTTGTGTCCGGCTTTCGCGGGCTGAGCACCTACCAAGCGCCTCACTTGCAGTTCGATTGCCAGGTGGTCTACACCAACAAACCGGCTCCGGGAGCGTATCGCGGCTATGGCGCGCCGCAAGCCTTGTTTGCGCTCGAATCGCACATGGAAGAAATTGCGCTGGCTCTGGGGATGGACCCGATTGAATTCAAACGCATCAATTGGGTCAAAGAAGGCGACGAAATCACCATGGCCAAAGTTATGGGCGAGGGGCGCGAAGGGTTCCAGCAGTTTGTGCGCTCGACCGGCCTGGAACAGTGCGTGCAACAAGGCGCGGCCGCCATCCGTTGGGAGCGGCGCTACGACCCTGCCTGGCAAATTGACCCCAAGCGCCCTCACATCCGGCGCGGCTTGGGCTTTGCCGTGGGGATGCACGGCAGCGGCATTGCCGGGATGGATATGGGCGCGGCCGCCATCAAGATGAATGACGACGGCAGCTTTAACCTCACCATCGGCGCAACCGACCTGGGCACCGGCTCTGATACCATCCTGGCGCAAATCGCCGCCGAAACGCTGGGCGTGCCCCTAGAAGATATTATTGTCTATTCTTCCGACACCGACCTCACCCCGTTCGACACTGGCGCGTATGCCAGCAGCACTACCTACATCAGCGGCAATGCGGTGTTCAAGGCGGCCGAGCAGGTCCGCCGGCAAATTGCTGATCACACCGCCAAGCATCTTTTGACGGGTGCCGACCCAGAGCAAATGCACCTGGAAGAGCGCCAGGTCTGGGCGCACGATGGCCGCTCGGTGAGCTTGCAAGAGGTGGCGCTTCACTCGCTTCACCAGGCCGAACAGCATCAAATTATGGCTTCGGCCAGCCACATGAGCTATGAAAGCCCGCCGCCATTTTCGGCCCAGTACGCCGAGATCGAGGTGGATGTAGAAACCGGCCAGGTCACAGTGAAAAAGCTGGTCATTGCCGTAGACTGCGGCACGGTCATCAATCCCATCACTGCTTCGGGGCAGGTTGAAGGCGGTGTGACCCAGGCACTGGGGTACACGCTGTGTGAAGAGATGGCCTATGATAGCGCCGGGCGGCTGCTGACAACCGACCTCAGGAATTACAAGATTTTTGCGGCCAACGAGATGCCCGGACTGGGCGTCATTCTGGTGCAAACCTACGAACCCAGCGGTCCTTATGGGGCCAAAGCTGTGGCAGAAATTCCCAAAGACGCGGTCGCCCCAGCCATTGCCAGCGCCATACAACACGCCACCGGCGTTCGAATCCGCTCGCTGCCCTTTACGCCAGAAAGAGTCTGGCGCGCGCTGCGCCATGCGGTATGACACTTGCCATCTCCAACCGTAGGTTCGCATCTCCATGCGAGCCTAGTGCCTGTCTCAAAACCTGCGTAGCTACCGTATCCCCATACGGTAGCGGCAGGTACACCCTGGACTGCCCGCCCAGGGCAGGCTTGCACCTGCGCTGGCGCTTGGCGCAAGTGCAGGTGTAGGGATACCTGCCTATGGGTTTTGAGACGGAAACTATTCTAACGTTAATCTGAGAGTAGGGCCGCCCCTAATCCCAGAAACCATTGGTCAAAAACACCGCAGCCAGAAAAGTGGCTGGCAACGAAACCACTC
>JBGSMF010000138.1:0-27600 GCA_041740315.1 Thermoflexales bacterium | reverse complement strand
CTGATGGAAAACGCCGGCGCAGCACTGGCAACGCGCCGCTATGGTCGAGGTGAGCATGCGTGACCAAAACGAGATCGGGCGCAGGCAAGGCCTCTATTGCTGGCAAGGCCGCCAAGCCTATCGCGTTGGGACGCACGCCGCAATCCACTACGATGTGATAGCCCGCAATGTCTAGCCAGAGACAACTGGCGCCAATTTCATCCGCCCCGCCCAAAGCTGTGATGTGCAAAGCTCTCTCCTGGTTCAGTGAGCGTTCTTTTCGCGCAATGCGCCCTCAAGCAATTCAAAGGCAGGCTCCAATCCTTCAATGCCCGCCTTGCGGATCAACTCCAAATCACGGATGGCGTCACCTACAACGCCAGGCGCAGAGGTGATTTCCAACGCGCGGCGATATTCAGCCAAGGCGGGGGCAAGCAACTCGGCGCGCTGGCTGGCATCGGCCCAGCGTGGGCTGCAGATGGCTTGGCCTACCAAGGCTGTTGCCAGTGCGTAATGGATTGCATATGAACCTGCCGATTTGCTTAACACAGATTGATAGCAAGCAGATGCTTTGGCAAATGCCTTTCCAGCGCCCAGGTTTTGCTGATGCAAGAAAATGGTACCCAGCACCAGAGTTGCTTTATTGCTGATCCGAGGCATATCCATCGTTATGACCTGTTCACAGTACAATTGAGCTGTAGACAAATCTTTTGCAACCAACGAGGTTAGGCTCAATCCTAACAAACTATAACTTTCTTCTAGTTTGTTTCTGATTTCACTAGCGATGTCCAAGGCTAGTTGGAAAAACATACTGGCCTGTTCGATCTCTCCCAACGCATAATAAATAAAACCCAAAGTGCGAAGAAAACTGCTTTCATTCCATCGGGCTCCAGTCTCGCGCGCAATTGATAGTGCTTTCTCGCATGCTTCAATAGCTTGCCTAATTTTCCCAGATGCATACAAGGCGTCGCTTAAACTGCCTAACCAAATCCCCTCGTACTGGCGATTGTTAATCTCACGAGTAATTGCTATTGCCTTTTGATAAAAGTCTATAGCGATATCCATCTGTCCCAATGCACGGTATGCACTGCCTAAATTACCCAGATGCCGACCTTCCTCTGCATAATCACCTATGTCATGAGCTATGGTTAGAGCACGTTTGCATGTCTCAACTGACAGCTCAAATCGCCCCATCATACGATATGTGGAACCCAAGAAACCCAGCCAAATATTCTCTTGCCGGTAATCGCCCATATTGTGGACAATAACCGCCGCATCTACATAATACTTGACGGCCTGCTCGACTTTTCCTAAAACACGATAAACATTACCAAGCCCTCCTAGGTTTTTTGCCTGTAGGATTGGATCTGTTAGCTGATGCAGAAGTTTCTCGCGGAACTCAACCAGTCTGGAATAATGCCCCCATTTGAATAAATACTTGAAATCAACAAGATCCAATATTCGCGCAGAGCCATTGTAGTCCTCTGCTTTGCCCCGATGCTCAAACTCGGCCAACTGCGGAGCTAAATCCTCTATCGTCTTCAGCTCACTTTCAGGTTTGCGGATGCTGGCATAGAAATCGGCTGCACGCAATTCCAGGTTGTGCTGGTTGTACTGGTCCGGCCCTTCATCATCAGGCAAGTGCCTATACGCATACTCGCGGTCAATTGGATGAAGGCTGTACGCGCCAGTGGCGCGATTGACGCTCACAAAATAGCCATTGGCTAATCGCCGCAGGCATCCCCGTACATCCAGACCTGGATACCAGGGGTACAGCAGGTAAGCAATTGCGGTCTCCTCTATCGGGCAATCAAAAACGGCCAAGGCTTCCATCACATGCCGTTCATTCTCTCCCAGGCGATGATAGCTGACAGCTACCAGGCTCTCGACAACTTGCTCGCCAAACAAGCTCTTGTCGGCCAACAAGCGCGGCAGGCTGGTGGTGGGATCGGCCTGCAAAATGCCGGCAATGATTTCGAGAGCGCGTGGAATGCCGCCGGTGAGCTGCACGGCGCGGCTCAAATCGCTTTCGGGCGCATCACGCAAGCCCAGCTCGCCCGATGGGTCAAGCTCGCGCAGCAGGGCCATAGCTTCATCTTCGGGCAAGCCATCACGCAGAGGGATACTGCGCGCGTTGCGCAGTGCGGCAGAAGCGACCTGCACCTGCTCACGCGAGGTCGCAATTAGCCGCGCGCCGCCGGGTTGGGTCAGGCAGTGCTCAACAAACAAGTGCAAACCCTCATCGGCAATCGTGCCATCTGGGGACAGGTGGTCTTCGAGGTTGTCCAGCAAGATAACATATAGCCCATCTTGCATCGTTTCCAAAAGATATTCGACTTTGGCAAGCAGCGGAATCTCCCCGCCGGCCCAGCGCGCCGCCAGGCGGCTTGCAGTTGGCTCGCCGAGCATGCGTCCAACATCGGCATAGATGCGTTCCAGGCTGAGGCCGGTACTGCGCGCGCTGAGGTAGAGGATGCCAGACACCTGATTTTTCTCCAACAGCCAGGTGTCTTCCAAATCAGCCAATACGCGGCTGGCCAGGGCCGTCTTGCCCATCCCGCCGCGCCCGACAATGCTGACCAGCCGCACGTTGCTTTGCGCCAGATGTGTGGAGAGTTCTTGCATCTCGCGCACGCGATCTTTGAAAGTGTGCGTCACATCCAGCGGGCGCAGGTTGACCACGCGCTGGCGCTCGCGTCGCTCGCGACGAAGCTGGTCGGCCTGATCTCGCCGGGCGCGATAGTCGGCCATGCGGTCGTCCAAATAAGTTTGTGACCAATCTACAGTCGGGCGCAAACGTCTACCCATCTCGATCAATTCATGGATTCGGTTACGTCGTTCGAGATGCGCCACCAATTCACGTGCTTTATTGGCCTTGCCCTCGGCAGGCAGGCTTTCGTAATCCACGCCCAGGTCAAAGCATAGCGTGCGCAATTCGCCTTCGCTATAGTGGTCAACAAGGAGTTGGCGCAGTTGTGCCAATTCTTCCAGTGGTGTTTTGATTTGTTGTTTCACGCCCACCTCCCAGGTTGTGGCATAAACGCCGCACCTGCCACTGATGATATTATAACGTCTTGCCCATCTCTACACAAACCAAAGCTGCCAGCGCATGGTAAAATCTAGTGAGCAGCACAGGCTTTTTCTGATGCGCATGGCCTTGATTACACTGGGATAAGAACGTAGAAAAAAAGAGGAAACGCAAGGTACAGACAAAAGGAATATTTGATGGTCAAATCAAACAAGAAGCAAGCCAAGCGCCCCCCGGCGCAGCCAAACGCCAGCCACCAGCGCTGTTCGATTTGCCAAAGCATCTCGGATCGTTGCGCTGCATTCTGGAAAGGCGGCGAACTGCGTGGGGAAGACTTGCCCGCAGCAGCAAGCCGGTTGAGTATTGTTGGCGCTCCCTTTATGGACGACGATACAGGCTCTTCCAACGCCTGCCTCAAGCAGTGTCCCGAGTGCGGCACGTATTACGACTGGCGCTTTACCTACGAGTACCTGTTCAATGGCTCAGAAGATGAAGTTGTATTGACGCGAATAAGCCAGGCCGCAGGCCGCGAGTGGGCGCGGCGAATTGCTCAAGCCATGGAAGCTTACCAGGCCCAATTCACAGCCGCAGCCCCGCAACACATTGACGCGTTGCTTCACGCGCCGCGCCATCCCGACCTCATCAAGCAAGCAGTAGATTTCTTTTGGCAAGGCCAGCGCAAAGGCTGTGATATTACCTTTGCGCTGCCGGCGCTGATTCGCGCGCTCGCGCGCATTAGCCGCAAGCGCGATGCCGCCGGCACGATCAAGCTGACACTTTCCGGTTTCGGTTCTCAATCGCAACAGAGATTGCAGTTGGTGCGAGAACAGTTGCAGGCCAGTGGCACGAGCCGCGGCCCAGACATCGAGTCATTATTGACCGGGTGCGAGACCCTGATGCGCGCCAATTGAGTGTGACACTTTTCCCTTTGTCAGCGGCGCGAGTGATGAGGAAAGGCTGTACCGGCTCCAGCCAGATCAAGTCGAACTGCTCCAGCCGCTCTATGAATCTTTGCCCAGTTGTGCAGTGGGCGTGGCGTTCTATGTGGGCGAGTTGCTTGGCCGCAACTGGCTCAAGCCCGTGGATCAGGTTGTACTGGCGCTCTTGTGCGCGTTCGCCGACACCAACGAGCCAGTGCGCGCCCTGGCCTATCGGTGCTTGGAGCGGGTCATCGCGGCCAAGCCCGAGCGCGCCTGTGCGGTTCTTGATTTGATTCACAAGCACACTCAACACCCGCCGACGCCGCGCACCTGGCTAAACTTCGATCGTCCAGAGCTTACGAAACTCATCACTCAGTGCGAGCAAATCGTGATGAGCGATAGTGATGCTTGAACTATCGAGACGGGCGTATTTCATCGCGCTGCCAGATATAGTCATTGATCCAAATATCCCCGTCCCGCGCTGGCCTTTGTCGCAACAGGGCAGACAGCCATCAGCAAGACAGTGACAAGCGATAGCACACCAGCAATGCTTTTGTATTTCACGGTTTCCTCCCAAGCATACAAGCTACCAGCGCCAGTGCCGGCGCAATCCTGTGGACAGTCAGCATGAGGCCATAGTTCGCCTTGCCCATGCCCATCAATGCTCCGCTGGCGAACAGGGCAACAATGCACACCGCCGCCACGACGAGCACTGGCAAATTGGCGGTGTTGAGCGCCTTGGCAAGCTGGATGACCGTGGCAATGACCGCGCCCAGGGCGATCAGCTTCGATCAGCTTGTGGATGTTGCTTTCCTCATGCTCACTCCTTCGAGCGTTTCAACAAAATTCGGGCAATCAGCAAGTGCCAAATCATCCAAAATAGACCTGCAACGGCCAACAATAGATACACTGGCAGCACAGGCGTTAGGGCAAAGGTCAGACAGTAAGCCAGGTCACAGCCGCTTGCCAGCAGTCCCACAATCGCAGTGGCGCGGTTGGAATGCAACATGACGACCGAAAGCAGCAGCCCCGCCAGGGCGATGAACAACAAACTGATGTATGCGCCTGTGCTGGGAAAAGCCGCCAGTGCGCCGTTGGTTCCCAGGAGAGCTTGCCCGGCGACCAACAAGGCGGCCTTTTGCGTTTCGGAAGACGCTGCGGCGTACTGCTGGCTGAGGGATAGCATTGAAAGCGAGATATTCGAGGCGAAACTGACAGCAATGCCCACCAACCCACAGGCCAGGGCAATCGCCGCCGCGCTTTTGTGAGCCGGCCAAAACACCATGCCCAGCGCCAGAAAAACCACCCCCACCAGGGCGTAATTGACGATATCGAAAACGGCCAGAAAAGCCAGGCCGATAAACGGGTTGCTCTGCAACAGGGTGTACCACTCCGCAGCCGATTGGGGGATGGCCGTCACCCCGGTGAATAGCGACACTTCCGCGCCGATGTTGCGGCGGAAGAGCACAGCGGCCAGCAGGGCAGCGATTCCACCAATGGCATAGAGCGATTTCCAGTCAGAGGCTTCAGTATTTTGTGGCAACATCGTGCTTGCGCCTGCTCAGGTTTCCAGGCCTTGAGCGATGGATGTGGCCCAGGCGCGGATGGCGTCCCAGTCACGGACGTCACTGGCTGGCGCGTTGTGCAGGGGGCTGGCGGGCAGCGCGCCCAGCAAACTATCGGGGAAGCGCAACCTGGCCGGGTCGTATTTGCCGCCAAACAACTCGGCGGCGACCGGTTTGAGCCAGGGGTACTTTTTCATCTCCTGGTCAAGTTGCGCGCGCGCGTCGGGCCGAGCGCGAAAACGGCCACCGGGCGCTCCAAGAGCGCTACTTGATGCTGCTCTAGGAAACGCTGCGCATCCTTGAGCCAGCTACCGATGTAGAACGGCGCGCCCAACACCACGGCGCAATAGCCTTCCAAGCTGCGCACTTGCTTCGCAGGCTTGACCTCTACCTTCAATCCACACTTGCGCAGCGTCGCCGCAATTTGTTCGGCGACATCCTGCGTCGAACCATACCGGGTGGCATAGGCGACAAGAATTGAATCTGACATAAAAGCCTCCTTTTGAAACTCACCACATATTCTGAATTCAGTCCCAAGCCATTCTTCTCTGCGTTTCCGCTTCCAGCGTGGTTGGCGTATAGTCGAACGTTGCCCGCAAAAGCTGATGCGCCTCGGCTACGTCTGCCGCGGGAAAGCGATTGAGTAGCTCGACGTATTTGAGCATGTGGCGCACAAAGTAAAGCGTGTCGTTAAAAGGCGCCAGCGGCCCCAAGAGCACTGCTGCCAGTCTGGGCAAAATAAGAGGGATGGTTCTAAAGCCAATCGCCTGGCCCCTAGCCTGGCCGATTCGCCGCGCCGCTTCGGAAAACGAGATCGCCTCCGGGCCGGCCAGGCGAAAACGCTGGCTGCCAAGGTCGTCTCGCAAAGCAGCCTGCGCAGCAATCTCGCCCACATCCACCGGCGAAATTGCCGGCAGGGCTGGCGGACCGCCGCCCGGCACGGTCAGCGTATTGCCGCGCAGCATCGCAAAGAAAATCTCCATTGAAGGCGGCGCACCCAACACCGTCCAGTTCAGCTTAGAGCGGGCCAGCGCAGCTTCAACCTCGGTCTTGATGTGTGCGCTTTCCAGGTGCAAATCGCCGACCAGATCAGGCCGGATGTCATAAACCGATATGTACACCACGCGCAACACCTGGGCTTTTTCTGCTTGCGCCAAAACAGACAAAACGGCGTCGCGTTCGATGGCTTCCAGCTTGCGTATCAATCTGGGGGTAAAAGCAGATACGCTGATGACGAGCGCCCGCGCGCCAGCCAACGCCCTGGCAACAGACTCGCCTGACGTAATATCCCCTTCGACAAGTTCAACCTGAGCGCCCAGGAATTTGGCCTTTTCAGCACTGCGCGTCAGAACGCGAACGGGCACTCGCTTGTCCAGCAAACTGGCAACAATGTGCCGCCCATAGTGCCCGGTGCCGCCCAAAACGAGAATGGGTTTGTTGTTACTCATTCTTTCACACCTGCAAAAGTTCGCGCCGATAAAGCCAGATAAGCATTTTGCCCTCGCGCGCTACTGAGTGGTCTCATTGATCACGACATCGTGCGCACCTTTTTGCCAGACAATGGAGCAAAATGCGTATTTTTGTACGGGAAAACGATAAGCCGCGCACGATGTCGTGATTGTTTTTGACACTAGACTGCGCACGATGTTGTGATTGCTCAACCGCGCACGATGTCGTGATTATTGACAAGTGGTATTATAACGTCTTGCCTATCACAATACAAATTGCCCAAACCCAAAAAGAGCCTCACTCCTGAGGACATAACAGGTGTGAGTCTCTTGAGGCACAGTAGCTCATCATTCCGCTTGCAGGTTTACCTCCACTGCCATTGGGTTGAAACAAAAGTACATTCCCAGCAAGTTGTAAACCATCTCCACATTTGCCTGGCCAGACCGGTTCTTCTCAATTGACCACACCACCCTCTGTGGGCCGTCAGGCGTAGGATTCAGAATAATCGCCGTATCGCACTCGTACTGCACCAGCGATGGGCCAAGCAGGTTAGCCAGATGGATTTGCCCCCCCGCGCCGGTCGTCAGCGCCACGTCTTTCAATCCAGCAATCACGTGCCCAACGCGCACCAACGTATCCGGCTCAGCCACGCAGATGGGCGGGATTATAGGGCACCTTTTGCAAGTAAAAGCGGTTGCGGGTTACCTTTCAAAGTAGTATACTTTTGATAAGACAACAAGATGGTTTGCTAAAGACTCCGCTTGAGGTGCCTATGAACAAGCCAGGGAATACAGCCACCCCCATCGCCGGTGATGGCAACATTGTCGGTGACGATAACATCGCCCAGGTCATTAAAGCTGAGGGTGGCAGCACCATCAGCAACATTGTCCAGACGATGGTCAAGGTCTATACCCGCTCCAGTCTGGAAGAACTGTGCGACTATTTGGCGCAGGCTGTATCTGCTTATGAAGCTCGCATGTACCAGGCGCTCCTGCGGCATCCCTTGCCCCATCACCCTT
This sequence comes from Thermoflexales bacterium, assembly GCA_041740315.1. Lineage (GTDB taxonomy): Bacteria > Chloroflexota > Anaerolineae > Fen-1058 > Fen-1058 > JBGSMF01. The sequence continues at coordinate 19,640 of JBGSMF010000138.1, read as the reverse complement.
ACAAATTTCTCTACTCTTATGAGCTTGAAGACGCCCCCATCTACTTTGGGCGCGATGCCGCTATACAAGCACTGCACGAAAAGGTGCTGGCCGACCGGCTCACCGTCCTTCACGCCCGCAGTGGGGCCGGCAAAACGTCTCTGCTCAATGCTGGTTTTGCTCCACGTCTCATTAGCGAGCGGCGTCTGCCGGTTTACGCCCGCGCCTATAATGACCCCGCCCTGGCCGTCAAGCGAGCCATTGCCCCGCCTTCACTCGGCCCCTGGCCCGAACTGCTGCCCAAGCTTTCCTTGCACGAATTTCTGGGACTGGCCTGCACTCGCCTCAACCGCCAGACTGTGGAGATGGTGATTGTTTTTGACCAGCTCGAAGAATTCTTTGTCCTACCATCCGAGCCAGAGCAACATCAGAATTTTATTCAAACCTTGGGCGATTGCTACGAAGACAAGTCGTTGCCAGCGCGTTTTCTCATTGGCATTCGCGACGATTACCTGGCCGGGCTGGCCGAATTTGAAGAACGTCTGGGCCACATTTTTCACAACCGCTACTGGCTACGGCCAATGAATCGCCAAGAGGCGGCGGCTGCCATCAGGGAGCCGCTGCACCACCTCAATCCCCCTCGCGCTTTTGAGCCAGCCTTGCTTGAGGGCTTGCTCAACGACCTGGCAAAAGATGAGATGGAACCACCCCACCTGCAAATTGTATGCACCCGGCTCTACGAGGCATTGATGCCGGGTGAGAGGGTCATTACGGAGACCCACTACCAGAACCTGGGTGGGGTCAAGGGGATTTTAGGCGATTATCTCCGCCATGAAGTGGAGAAACTGGGCCGCGATGTTCCCTTGGCCCGGGCAATCCTGGCCGAACTGGTCACCTCCGAAAATACGCGCCAGGCGCTATCTGACAGCGAATTGCACGAGCGATTGATCCAGCGCCACGATTTGCCACGGCTGGAATGTGTGCTGGCTTCTCTGGTAACGGCCAGATTGTTGCAGCGCAACGAGATGGAAGGGACAGTCCGCTATGAGCTGGCGCACGAACACTTGATTGAGCAAATCCACGCCTGGGTTACAGCAGAGGACGTGCAGGCCAAGCAAGCGCGCGAAACCATGCGCCGGGCACTGACCAACTGGCGCGTGCACACCTGGCTGCTAGACGAGACAGCATTCGCTTTCATCCACAAACAACGCGAGCTTTTGTCAAATCTCGGCCTCGAAGAGACCGAGATGCTATTTCGCTCGGCGGTAGCGCACCAAGCGGCGGTTGACATTTGGGCGCTGGCCGCGCGCCGCAAAGGGATTGACATCTGGCCCATCCTTCAACCGGCGCTGAGCGCCCAAGATCATCACGTTCGAGCCGCTGTGGTTGCCCTGTTGGCGGTGATTGGCGAGGAAGCCTTGCCCGCCCTGGGGCAGGCACTCACTGACCCGGTCCCCAGGGTGCGGGTGCAAGCAATCTTGGCGTTGGATCGCCTGAATACCGACCAGGCATGCCAGACTTTGCAGGACAACTTGCAGGACGAGGTCTATATTCCTTCCAACGAAAGCCTGCCAGGTTTTTACATAGACCGCTATCCTGTCACCAATGCAGCCTATGAGCTATTCTTGCTAGACGATCCTGACCACAAATCGCCTCCCTACTGGCGAGGGCGTTCCGCTCCCACGCACTTGCTGGAGCATCCGGTCGTCGAGGTGAACTGGCAAGACGCCCAAGCCTACGCGGCCTGGGCAGCCAAGCGCCTGCCTACCGCCGAGGAATGGCAGTGGGCTGCCGGCAAGCGTGCCAAACAGCACTATCCGTGGGGCGACCAGTTCCTTTCCGCTTGTTGCAATACGCGTGAGGCAAGGCTTGGCAGCACGACACCGGTGGGCATGTATTCGCCCGCCGCCGATAGCCCCTATGGCGTGGCCGACCTGGCCGGCAATGTTTGGGAGTGGCTGGTCGACAAAGCAGGCCCAGGCGGGCAATACCGCCAGTTGCGCGGCGGGGCTTGGTTTTACAGCGCCGATTTTGCCCGCATTGATTATAATCGTTTTTGGCGCAAACCAGATCATAGGCAAGATGTCATCGGTTTCCGCCTCTGTTTTAGCGTGCCCAAGAGCGGCGGATAAAAGGAGAAAGATTATGACACAATCCGAAATTGACTTTGGACCTTTGCGGTCGTTGATAGATGATCGTTCCAATTACCAAATCATGGTCAACGGGCCAAACCAAGTCTACATTGAGCGGTCAGGTAAGATGCACAAAACCGAGGTGAGCTTTCGAGATGGCCAGCACATAATAGATACCATCAACAATCTGCTGGCGGCCATCAACCCCAATCTGCAAGTCAGCCCAGACCGTCCAATCGCCGACGCTCGTTTCCCAGACGGAACGCGGCTACAGGCCTTTATTCCTCCCATCGCTGTTTCCGGTCCAAGCCTCACCCTTCGCAGGGCAATCCCGCACGGGTTGACGATTGAAAATTTCGTGGCCTGGAGAACGCTCACTGAAGACATGGCTAGCTTTTTGCAAGCCTGCGTCAAAGCGCGTCTCAATATCATCATCATTGGCAACGTAGGCAGCGGCAAGACAACGCTGCTGGGCATTCTAGCTCAGGCGATACCGTATGATGAGCGAATTGTAACTATCGAGGAAGAAGCAGAACTACGTTTGCCGCAGGAGCACGTTGTTTCGCTCGAACGCAAACCACCTGATTGGGAAGGCAAGGGAGAAATTACGCTCAAGGACCTTTTGCAGATGATCCCCCGCGCCCGGCCAGGTCGCATTGTGATTGGCGAGCTCAATGGGCCCGAAGTGTTCGAGGCGCTACGCTTGATGGACAAGGGCTACGATGGCACGATGGCCAGCATTACGGCCAACAGCCCTGCGGAAGCGGTGGAGCGGCTGGAGATGATGGTCAAGATGGATGAGCCGAATTTGCCTGTGTCCTACCTGCGCTCACTAGTCAGCGCGGCGGTTGACCTGATTGTGCAGCAAGATCGCATGGAAGATGGCACGCGCAAGATAGTTCGAATCACCGAAATGTTGCCCATGCGAGGCGGCAATTACGATTTGCACGATATCTTTGTATTTCAGCGCGAGGGGTTTGAAGAGGGACATATCACCGGCCAGTTTATCAATCACTCAGTTAGCCCCGACCTGCTGCGGCGCTTGGAAGCTGGGGGAATCACTGGGCTGCCGACCAGCTTGCTCGTTGAGGCCGAACAGGAACAAGAAGCTAAGGCGCAAGCATAGCTCGTCTGCCAAGGTCAAATGGCATACCTTCAAGGCAACCCTGTTGCGAACCTGACCGAATATGAGTTGCACCACCTGGCCGCACATCTTGCGGGATCAGGACGGGCCGAGGATCTGCACCGCCTGCTTGCTTTGGAAACTGGTGAGCAGCGCAATGCCTGGTATGAGGCTAAAGAGGCCGTTGGTGATACGACTGGTTTCTTGGCCGATGTAGCTTGTGGTTGGCGCCTAGCTGAAAAGGACCTCGCTGAAGATCAGTTGCCATTCGCTGCTGGGCTTCACTGCCGGTATGCTCTCATGGCGGCTTCATTGAACAGCTTGGCAGCTAATCTTTCTAAAGAATTCTTGGTGGCCTTAGTCGCTCACGGTGTGTGGACCGAGGCCCAAGGGTTAATCTACGCTCGACAAATGCCAGACTTGGCTCAACGGGCAGAGGCATTGAAGGACATTGCACTTTACCTGCCGCAATCGCTCCAGCAAGAAGTGCTACAGGAAGCGCTGGATGCAGCGCAAGCAATTGAGCGCGACATCGTGCGTGCAGAGGTATTGGTAAAGTTAGCCCCGCACCTAGATGCTGTATTACTGGAAAAGGCTTTGGGAGTGGCGCAAGAGATTGAAGACAAGATAGGGAAAGCGAAGGCTCTAGTAGGGTTAATCTCGCGCCTAGCAGGAACCTTGCGGAGGGATGTGCTCCAAGAAGCGCTGAATTTGGCGTGGGCAATTGATAGTGAGATGGCCCAAGCATCCGTGTTGACAATGCTTGGGCCGTACTTGTCCAAGCCGCTCTTGCAGAAAACATTGAAGATTCAATTTGCTTGGCCTGATAATCGGGCAGAGATGTTGACAGGGCTGGCACCGCATTTACCGGAGTCAGAACGGTTCGAAGTATTACGCCAAGCGTTGGAGGCGACAAAGGCAATCAACAGTGAGCGCAGGCAGGCGCAGATATTGGCGTGGCTGGCCCCACATCTGCCGGAGTCACTGCTGCAGGAAGCGTTGGTGTTGGCCCAGGCAATTGGGTATAAACTGGCACGGGCAGAAGCATTGACTGGAGTGGCGCCACACTTACCAGAACCACAACGGTCTGTCGTACTGCATCAGGCGCTGACAGCAGCGCAGGCGGTCGAAACCGAGAGGGGACAAGCAAAGATCCTGGCAGAGCTATCGCCTCACTTGCCGGAGGCACTGTTACGGGAAACGTTGGCAATAGCTCTGACGATTGAAGACAAATCCGCGCGGGTAGAAGCCCTGGGAGGGGTGGTGCCGTATCTGCCGAATCCCTTACAGAAAGAGACACTACAGGAGGCATTGAAGACAGCCCGGATGATCGAAAAGGTAGGGGAGCGAGTATTTGTATTGACTCCAGTAGCGTTATACATGCCTAAGCCACTGCTACAAGAATCTTTAGCGATGGTGCAAGTGATTGAAGACAGGGATAGCAGAGCGGAAGCCCTAGTGGAGTTGGCCTCCTACTTGCCAGAATTGCTACGATTGGAGGCGTTGGCAGCGGCTCGGAATATTGGACATGGGCAGCGGCAGGCAGAGTGCTTGACAGCGTTGATTCCACACTTAAGTGGGCCCCTGCGGGAAAAAGTTTTATGGGAAGCGTTTGAAGCAGTGCAAGCGATTAAGAATGAATGGTATAGAGCAGATGTATTGATGAAGCTGGTACCATATATGTCAAAGCCAATGCTGCAAGACATGCTTGTGGTGGTAAGGGATATTGAGTATGAACCACGACGGGCAGATGTATTGACGATGCTAGTGCGGCACTTGCCAGAGTCGTCCCTAGGGAATGCATTGATGGTGGCGAGGGAGATTCAGGATGATGCGAGCCGGGCTAAGGCATTAACGGCCTTGACGCCATATTTGTTGGGGATTCTATCACGGGATGTGTTAGACGAAGCGTTAGATGCAGCTCAGGCAATCAAGGATGTGTGGAAGCAGATGTATGCAATAAGAGGTATGGCGCCCTACTTGACAGGTCCAGCACTCGAAAGAGCAGTAGCGATGGCGCATATGCTCCCGGAAAGAAGTGAATTTGGTGCAAGACCGAAAGCAACATTACTGCGATGGCTAGCGCCATATTTGCCAGACCCAGAGCGCTCGAAAGGGCTAAGAGATGCGTTGATGATTAGCCAGACAATCGAGGCTGAGAATTTGCGGGTCATTGCTTTGCAAGACTTGGCGCCGTATTTGCCTGGGCCGCTATTGTGCAAGGCGCTAGACATTGCGCGGACAATCAACGACGCGCACGAGCGGACGACGGCGCTGACAGCATTGGTGCCTTACTTGTCAGAGCCAGAACAGTCTGAAGCATTGCAAGAGTCATTAGAGACAGCAAGAACGCTCAAGTTGAAGGAATGGCGAGTTAAAGCGTTTGCAGAACTGATGCCTTATCTGCCAGAACCTGTGCGAAAGGATGTGTTGTGGGAGGCGCTAAAAGTAGTGCGGACTATTGATCATGATTGGTGGCAAGAGAAATGGCGTGCTGGAGAAATTGAGAAATTGGTTTCGTGCCTTGCTATTGTGTCCTCTGAACAACTTGCCTCTCTTTGGAGTGAGACGCTTCACGTTCTGGCCCGCCGCGCCCGTAAGGAACTTTTGCAAGATATAGGCGCCATGGCTGCTGTCATCGCTCAACTGGGTGGTGAAGAGGCCGTCGCTGAAACCTTCTGTGCCATCCAGGACGTAGGTCGTTGGTGGCCATGAATAAGAACTGGACAGGAGGAACTGAACCGGTGGACAATAGACATACAGATTCACAAATAAATACTACAGGCGATGCTGACATCCTTGGCAGTGACAACATTGCCCAGACCATCATCGCCAAGGATGGCGGCACCATCCAAAACGTGACCCAGATTGCAGGCGATGTGGTCTTTAAGATATTTGCCCAAGCGCCGGTGCTTTCCAGGCACATCCGCGTGCGAGAATTCCAAAGCCTGGTCAACGAGCGCACCAGGGGCTTTGTGGGCCGCGAGTTCATCTTCAAGGCGATTGACGGTCTGTTGCAAGACCCCGACTCTCCCTCTGGCTACATTGTCATCACCGGTGAGCCAGGCATTGGCAAGACGGCCTTGCTGGCGCAACTGGTCAAACAGACCGGGCGCGTGCACCATTTCAACATCGCCTCACAAAACATCCGCTCGGCAAGGGATTTCCTGGGCAACGTGTGCGCCCAGTTGATCCTGCGATACGACCTGAAACATTCCCTCTTGCCAGAAGAAGCCACCAAAGACAGTGGGTTTCTCTCGCAATTGCTGGCAGAGGTGGCAGCAAAGAAAGAAGCGCACCCGGCGGTTATTTTGGTAGACGCGCTCGATGAATCCGAAGACATTGGCCTGTTTCCCGGCGCAAACCGGCTGTACCTGCCGCAGACATTGCCAGAAGGCATCTTTTTTGTCATCACCACACGCGAAAAGGCTGATTATCGCCTGGTGGTTGACCGGCGCAAAGACATTTACTTGCGCGACGACGACCCGCACAACCTGGAGGATGTGCGCCAGTACATTCGGAATTACCTGGCCGAACATCAAGCGCAGATGGTAGCCAGAATACAGCAATGGGGTGTGGCAGAAGACGAATTTGTAAGCGTGATCACCGAAAAGAGCCAGGGCAACTTTATGTACCTGGTGCATGTGCTGCGCGACATCAAAGACGGCAAGCTAACCACCACCAACGTGGACAATATTCGCAAGTTGCCCCAAGGCTTGCGCGAATACTATCAACGCCACTGGCGTGCAATGAAAGCCCAAGACGCCGAACGGTTTGACAAGTATTACCAGCCGGTAGTGTGCATCCTGGCGACGGTGCGAGAGCCGGTGACGGTTGATCAGGTGACCGAGTGGACCAAGCTGGCTCCGATGCGCGTCAAAGAAGTCATTGCCGAGTGGCGCGAATTCATGAACACCGACGAGCGTGAAGACGGCGAGCCGCTGTATCGTGTTTATCACGCCAGTTTTCAGGATTTTCTCATGGACGAGGTGAGGCTGAAACAATATCACGACAAGATTGCTCAAACGGCGCTGGACAAGATCAAATGGTAGGTTTGCCGGACAACCCGGTTGTGAATCTAAGCGAATACGAGTTGAGCCACTTGGCTGCACACTTGGAAGAAGCGAGGCGAGTTGAGGATTTGCATCGCGTGCTTGCATTGGAAACCAGCGAGCGACGCAATGCTTGGTATGAGGCGAAGGGCACTTGGGGTGACGTGAGAGGCTATACATCTGACGTAATGCGAGCATGGCAACTCGCTCAAAAGGAATACAATCCAGCAGATGCTGTGCATGCTGGACGAAGCGTAAGCCTCCAATGCCGTTATGCCCTTGTCACCACCTCACTCAACAGCGTGGCGGCGAGTATTCCACCTGTTTTCCTGGCTTTACTTGTAGAAAAAAGGATATGGACTCCAACCCAAGGGTGGGCGTATGCCGAGAGGATGCCGGATCCAGCCCAACAAGCACAAGCACTTTCAGAGCTAGCGTCTCACCTATCGGAACCCCTCTTGCAAGAGGCTCTGGCAATCGCGCAGCAAATCGAACAAGCGTCGGAGCGAGCAAATGCGTTGGCCGGCCTGGCCCCACACCTGCCTGTGAAGTTGCTCAAAGACGCACTCGGGATAGCTCGGACAATTGAACCGGAACCGGAGCGGGCGAATGCATTGGTTGGTTTGGTGCCTTATCTATCCGAAAAATTACTGGAAGAAACGCTGGCGGCGACCAGAACTTTTGAGGATATGATAGTGCGGGGGAAAGTATTGGTAGAGCTGGTTCCAAGGTTGGCAGAATCATGCCACCCTCAAGCAGCGTTATTGAAGGATAATTTGTCACGCAACATATTGCCGGCTGCGCGGCAGGCATTAGCTACTATACTGGCAACAGATGGAGACGATTACTGGAAGGCACAAGCATTGGCTGCCATGGCACAGCGTCTCCCAAAAGACTTGAAAATGGAGGCTCTGAAAGAGGCGTTGAAAGCGACAGATAGGGTCGGGCACCGAGATTGGCCATCCCTTGAGTACCTACGAGCACAGGCATTGCTCGAATTGGTGCCGCAATTGTCCCAAGAATTGATGAAGGAGGCACTCGATGTGGCATTTCATATCTGGCCGGACGATCAGTCAAGGGCAAGTGCGTTCATTGGCCTGGTGCCGTATCTGCCACAAGAATTGCTGACAAGTGCAGGGATGGCAGACTCTATTGGTGATGAGGTTGCTAGATCCAAGGTAATGATAGCAATCGAGAAAAGGTCTAGTCAAGAAAAGAAGTGGGCCGATCTGATGTCCTTCCCTGAATTATTGTCCTACGATGCGTTGGCAGTCGGCGACAAGGATGATCGGGCCAAGACATTAACTTGTCTAGCACCCTATCTGCCAAAAACAATGCTCTCGGAAGTGCTGGTAGCTATTCGGGCAATTGACAATGAAGAGAGCCGCACACAAGCGATGGTCGATATAGCATCAATTTTGCCTCAAGAACTCCTGGTAGACATGGTTGCAACATCTCAAGATATCCAAGGGGAGTACAATCGGGCAAAGGCATTGGCCGCTATGGTGCCATATTTACCCAAAGCGATGCTTGCGCAAGTTCTGAAGGCTGTATGCGCCATTAGCGATGACAACGTTGTAAACAATGTGTTATTTGTCTTGGAGCCATATCTACCCGAAGAGTTGTTGAGAGAAGCGCTACTGCTGGCAGTTGTACGGCCAGTGGGATGGTCATTGGAACACATCGTGCTTCACCTACCAGAGGAACTGAAGGAGGTAATGCTACAAGAAGCTATGACGGCAGTTCTGGCGATTACAGATGGACATACGCGGGCGAGGGCACTAGCAAGGCTGGTACCTTATCTGCCGGGGCCGCTGGTGCGCCAAGTGCCAGCGGCAATCCGGACGCTTGAGGCTAAATCAGAGGTGCTTGAAAAACTGGCCTCGCGATTGGCAGAGTTGGGTTTTTCCCATGAGGCGCTGGCGGCAGCCCGAGAGATTCAAGATAAAAAAGATTTGGCGAATGCGGCGAATGCTATGATCGCTGTGGCACCATATCTGCCCGAAGAGTTACTAGAACCCGCGCTGGCAATGGTCCAAATGATCCGAGACGAGCACTGGGAAAGAGCCAAGGGAGAGGAAGCTATGGCCGGATTGGCTTCAAGATTGGCGGAGTTGAGCCATTTTCAAGAAGCACTCGCTGTTGCACGAGAGATTAAGGATGATTTCTGGCGCGGAAGCGCGCTAACGCGGATGGTTTCTCACCTTCCCCAATCACTTATGGACCAAGTCCTCAAAGTAGCTCCAGGCTATGGTTGGGCGTTGAAAGAGCTGATACCATACTTGCCAGAACCCCTCTTGCAGCGGACGTTGGCTGTGGCTCAGAATGTTCCAGAGAAAAAGTACAGAATAAAAGTGTTGGCTGAACTAGCTAGCCTCTTGCCGCACAAGCTGAAGCAAGAGGCACTTCAGGTAGCGCTGAAAACCGTGCAGGAGATGGAAGAGGGGTGGGAGCAAGTCAGGGCATTGCAAGAGTTGACTCCCCACCTGACAGAACCTCTCTTGCGGCAGGCGGTAGCGGTAGCGCAAGAGATCCAATGGGTCTGGGGCCGGGCAGAGGCATTGACTTGCTTGGGTCATTTTGTGCCTGCACCGGTGAGAGAAAAGACACTCCAACAGGCATTAGCAGCAGCCCGGGAAATTGAGTGAGAGCCAAAGCCAACCAGTGTGGCATGGGAGCCGGAACGCGCAAAGGCATTGACTGAACTGATTCCTCTATTGCCGGCAGGACAAAGAGAGATGGTGTCACGCGAGGCTCTGTCAGTTGCACAAGCCATCAAGCAGGAACATGAACGGGGTGAGGTGTTGGAGAAGCTGGCACCCCACATGCCAGCACATCTCGCGCGGCAGATGCTAGAGGCGGTCTTAGAGATTAATGACAGGCTCATACGGACAAGGGGGTTGCTTCAAATGGCGCCTCATCTACCAGAGCTTGACCGTGCCGACGCCATCTGTGAGGCGTTGGCAGCGGCGCAGGAAGTTGAGGAAAGAGAATATCGATCAGAAGTGTTACGAAAGCTGGCCTCGCATTGGGTATTGCTTCCTCGCCCAACACTAGCTTGCGTGTGGTTGAGAGGGCAAGAGGAAATTGACTTTCTTCGTACCCTGGCTCGCCGTTCACGCCAAGATTTTTTGTCAGACCTGTGCGCTTTGATTCCTATAATCATCGCTCTCGGTGGACCTGGACTAATAGCTGAAATATTCCATGCCATCCAAGACGTAGGCCGCTGGTGGCCGTGATCAATAGACAATCTTTCCCAATCGTCATATAATCTCTATGACGGTACTTTTGGAAGGGGGGATGAAAGAGTACTATTATGGCTATCGCCAATGCCTGCGGCAGCTAAAAATACCCCCGGAGCTTCTGCCAAGGATCAGCGTGGATTACCTCAGCGCCACGGGCATGATTAGCGCACCAATAAAATGAACGAACAGGACCAACCGCAGAAAGTAGAAATCACCAGCGATGCCAATGTCGTTGGGCATGGTAACATTGTCCAATTGGTCAAGGCTGAAGGTGACAGCACGATTCAAAACATTGTGCAGCAAGTGTTCATTGGCGATTACGAGCGACTGCGCGATGCTTACATGCATCCCTGGCCTATCTTTGAGCGTGTTGACCTAAAGCACTTTGTAGGACGCGAATGGCTGCTGGCTGAAGTGGATGCTTTCTTACGCGACCACGACCGAGGTTACTTTATCCTGGAAGCCGAAGCGGGACTCGGCAAGACTACATTCTTAGCTTGGCTTGTGAAAGCGCGCGGCGACATCCATCACTTTGTCGAGTTAGCTCCAGGATTAGAAGGCATAGGACGTGGCCTCAAGAACCTAGCCGCGCAGATAGTGTTGGCTTACCACATGAACGCCTGGGAAGCCGAAGGTGTGTTACCTGGTACAGCCGTGCGACCCGACTATTTACTCAATCTGCTCAAAGAGGCTGCTGATAAGCGTCAGGAAGGTGAAAAGATCGTGCTGGTGGTAGACGCGCTGGATGAGGCCGGCACGCCATACAACCAGAACGTGTTGGGCCTGCCGAATGTTTTGCCCAAGGGTGTTTTCATCATCGTCTCACAGCGACCAGTACCAGTGACATTGCAGGTGGACACATCCACCACACCCCGCTGTGTGTTTCACCTCTCTGCCAGTAGCGACGGAAACCGGGCCGACATGCGCCGCTTTCTGGAACGCACGGCTGTCTGGCCCGGCATAGCCCATGCTTTGCAGTCAAGTGATTACACTTTAGATCAGTTCATCGCGACCCTGCTGGAAAAGTGCCGGGGGGTGTGGATCTATCTGCACTATGTAGTACACGAGATTGAGCGAGGCGAGCGGTCACCGCTGGACCTGGATGCTTTGCCGGATGGGATGACACAATACTATGCCTGCTACTGGGCGCGCTGGCGTGATGCGGACGAGGCACAGTGGTGCGATGTGTACCTGCCCTTGTTGGCCACCCTGGCAGCGGAGCAGGAAACCGTTACGGTTGAGCGGTTAGCCGAATGGACCAATGTGAAACTGCCGGAACAAATGCTGCGTCGGCTGCTCAACGAAAAGTGGCGACCCTTCCTGGTCGTTGCCGCACAAGACGAGCATGACCATTATGGCTTCTATCACGCCACCTTGCGCGAGTTCTTTGAAGGCAAGGCGGCACGAGATAATCTGACTTCAGCCGAGCTATCTTTTGTGGACGAGCTAGTAACAGCAACTCGGCAGGCGCACAACCGTCTTGCTGAACACTATCTAATTGCCTGGGGTGGTCTGGAAACTGGACTACCAGGGCTACAGGATGTGACCAAACGCGATGTGGACGGCGGCTATGGTTTGCGTCACTTGGCTGCACATCTGGAAGGGGCGAAACGCACGGACGATTTGCACCATCTACTTGCTGTGGAGACCAATGAAAAATGCAACTCTTGGTACGAGGCTAAAGATGCCGCTGGTGATACAGGCGGTTTCTTGGCCGATGTGGCACGTGCTTGGCAGTTGGCCGAAGAAGCGGGCCTCAACACACAGAATGTCAGAGAACGCGGAAGGGCGATTGGGTTGCAGAATCGTTACGCACTGATCAACGCCTCGGTCAATAGCCTAGCCACGCAAATCCCGCCGTGTTTGCTGGTAACGCTAGTAGAAAAAGGCATCTGGCCACCTGTAATGGGATTGGCCTACGCACGGCGGATAACCGTCACCGAGGCTCGTTCGGAAGCTTTGGCAAGCTTGGCCCCATGCCTACCCGAACGACTGCTGCGCGAAGCGCTTGTGAGGGCTCTGGAGATCGGCAAGTCCACTTTTGGTATAGATAACCGTTCAAGAGCGATAGCTGGGCTGGTTCCACAATTAGCGAAGCTGGGCCATCCCACTGAGGCATTGGCGGTGGCGCGGGAGATTGATGGTTATTGGCGCGCCAAAGTGCTTGCCGAGTTGGCACCTGGATTATCAGAACAATTGCTACAAGAGGCGCTGGGAGCAGCGCAAGAAATCTGCTATGAGAGAGCAAAAGTAGAAGCATTGGCCGGACTGGCCCCGTATTTGCCTGAACCGTTGCGGGGAGAAACGCTGCGTGAAGCACTGACAGTGGCACGCAAGGCCATCCCTAAGATAGATCTCGCAGAAGCGGTAGCCTATCTGGCTCCACACCTTCCCAAGCCGCTGTTGGGCGAGGCATTGGATGCTGCGCTGGCAGCTGTGCAGGGGATTAAATCTGGCTTTGACCGAGCGATAGCGATAGCTTATTTGGCTCCATATCTGCCCGAGCCACTGTTGGGTGAGGCGTTGGATGCTGCGCTGGCAGCTGTGCAGGGGATTAAATCTGGCTTTGACCGAGTGGTAACAATAGCTTATCTGGCTCCTTACCTAACCGAGCCGCTACTGCGTGAAGAGTTGATTATAGCGCAAAAGATCGACAATCAGGAGATGCGAATAAAAGCGTTAGTCAGGTTGGCCTCTTCTGTCTTGCCAGGGCCGCTGCGGAATGAAGCGATTAACGTAGCTCTAGCAGCGATGCGAGGCGCAAAGGCTCCATCTGCCTGCGCTGAGGTGTTGGCTGAGTTGGCACCTCACTTATCGGAACCGCTACTGCTAGAAGCACTGGCAGTGGCGAGAAAGATCAGTTATGAAAGAGACCGTGCAAAAGCGTTGGCTGGGCTGGCACGGTACCTACCCGATTCGCTGGCGGGTGAAGCGTTGAGTGAATCGCTGGCGATAGCAAGGAGGGTTGGGGATAGCTATCACCGAGCGAAAGCTCTAGCCGAGCTAGCTGCATATTTGCCTGAGCTGCTGCCAGGCGAAGCATTGAGGGCAGCACGGGAGGTTGAGGACCTAGAGCGGCGAGTAGAAATGCTAGCCGAGTTGGCCGTGCGCCTGCCTGAGCCGTTACTGAGCGAATTGTTACGAGAAGCACTAATGGCGGTACAAGATATTGGAGACTCGGTGCGTCAAGCAAGCGCGTTGGCTGGCCTGTCCCCATACCTGCCTGAGCAGCTGCTGGGCGAAGCACTGGTGGCGGCACGTAGGATGAAGGACGATTATCTAAAGGTTAATAGCCTGACCAGTTATTTCTGTGCTAAAGCGCTAGCCGGGTTAGGTTTGCACCTACCAGAACCACTCAAGAGTGAGGTGTTGCGAGAAGCGCTGGTGGCGGCAGAGAGGATTTTCCTTGACTCGTCCAGAGCAGAATTGCTGGTCGGGTTGGCTCCATACTTGCCCGAGCCGTTGCTAGGCGAAGCGATGAAACAAGTACACTGGGGGTTACGGCGAGAAGGGAATAACAAATACTGTGAGCGCGTGTTGGCTGGTCTGGCCCCATACTTGCCCGATCTGCTACTGCGTAAGGCGTTGGTGGAAGCGAAAAAGTGTGAAGATAGCTGTGATAGAGCGAAAGCGTTGGCCGTGCTGGCCCCATATTTGCCCGAGTCGCTGTTGATGGAAGCATTGGTGGCAGCTCGAGGAATCAGCGGGTCTTTTGGTAGACCTGATGACTGTGCCGAAGCGCTAGCTGCGCTGGTTCCACAACTAGCAAAGTTGGGCTACCCCGCCGAAGCACTAGCAGCGGTGCAGGAAATCAAGCACGATTATTTCCGCGCCGAAGCGCTGGCTAGGTTGGCGCCTTACTTACCAGAACCATTACTTCGAGAAGCGCTGACGGCATTACGAGAGATCAGTTATGCGACAAACCGTGCCAGAGCGTTGGTCGGGCTGGCCCCGTATTTGCCCAGGCCTCTGCTGAGTGAAGGACCACGCGAAGCGTTGGTTGAGATATGGAGGATGGATCTAGTTCTGGAATACCGCGTAGAAATGTTGGCTGGGCTGGCCCCATATCTGCCCGAACTGTTACTGAGCGAATCACTGCGAGAAGTACTGACAAAGGCTGTAAATGATGATGACCGTGCCAAAGCGTTAGTCGGGCTGTCCATGCACTTGCCCGATCCGCTACTGGACGAGGCGCTGGCGATAGCACGGAAGATCGAGGGCGATGATTATCGAGCAGGAGCCCTAGCTGCTTTGACCCAGCCTTTGTCCATGCACTTGCCTCCGATCAGGTTGTATTCTCTATGGTGTGAAACACTCCATGTCCTGGCCTCGCGCACCCGTAAGTGCTTGCTGTCAGACCTGCAGGCACTGTCTCCCCTCGTCGCCGCTCTTGGAGAGAAAGACGCCATAGTTGAAACCTTCCGCGCCATCCAAGACATCGGCCGCTGGTGGCCGTGATCAATAGACAATCTTTTCCAATCGTCATATAATCTCTATGACGGTACTTTTGGAAGGGAGGGGATGACGGGGTACTATTATTGTTCATCTTCAACGCGTGACTTTCGGGCAACATCTCGCCATCACTTGGCGGAGAAGAAGAATCCTTGGGGAATAACCAACAGGTGCAAAATTCACATACAAAATACGGTCCAATATGCGCCATACGTATAAAAATGACGACTTGGCAAGGGTTTGTATGTTAGTTTTGCACCTACTGGGAATAACCTGCCAGACACAACAGCCTCGGCGTTGCTTTCTACCGGGCAGGGGCGCATTATCATCACCGCCTGCCGCGAAAATCAAAAATCCTATATCGGCGGTGGCGAGTGTACAATCTTTACGCATGCGCTCGTGAATGGTCTGCGTGGGCAAGGTACAGTCAACCATCGGGGCTATATCAGCGCGTTTGATCTGTATACCCGCCTCTACTACACGGTCAGCGAAACAGTAAGCAAACGAATCAAGGCAGAACAGCAGCCCGAGTTGACCGTCCTCAAAGGCGTTGGCCCATTTGCGGTATCACTCTTTCGAGGGGCGACTACGCTGGGCGCGTTCGAAGATACTGAGCTGTTGCCAGAAGAAGCCCAAGTGCGTGAGGTCAGCCCCAAGCAGAGCCAGCGAATGTTCAGGCAGATCATTAACATCACCGGTGATGGGAATGCGGTGGGGAAAAACAACGTGATCCAGGTGGTCAAAGCAGGGGACGGAAGCAAGATCAGCGGCGTGACGCAAAGGGTGGGCGAAAAGTAATAGGCTCTCAATGACCAATATCAATGTGAGGTGAATGATGAATGATAACAAGAATCAAGACTATATGATTGAACTGCGCGAACTGCTCGCGTCACGCTTTAACACAGGTGAAATGAAAACGCTTTGCTTTGACATGGGTGTAGACTATGAAAACTTGCCCGGCGAGGGCAAAGCGGATAAAGCCAGAGAACTGGTCAGCTACTGCGACCGGCACAAATGCCTGGATAAACTGGTACAAGCGGGTCAGCGGCTCCGTCCCGATATCCAGTGGCAAGCACCAGCAGTTACAGAAAAGCACGGTCCGTCCTTGCCAGCATCTATTGCTGGCAATGGTAATGTGATCGGCAATGGGAATGTTGTGCAGATTATCAAGGCTGAAGGCGGCAGCAATATCAGCGGCGTGACGCAGATAGGCGGTGATGTAAAACGCAAAAAGAGAAAGGGCAAATAGGGTGCTCAAGGCAAAGGGCGGCAGCAAGGTCAGTGGTGTGACATAGACAGGCGGCGTTGTAAAGCGCAAACAAGGATAAGTAGAGCAATACCGCCGTAAGCCGCGCCACGAGACCAGGTTTTTCTCATCGCCAGTCAACTTTCCCCTCTGGTTCCAATTGCCGTTGGATTGAAACAGAAAAACTCACCTCTCAACTGGTGGACCATTCCTGCTCCAGTCGCACCTGAACGGTTCTTCTCAATTGACCACACTACTTTCTGGGGGCTGCCAGGTGCGGGATTCAAGATAATGGCCGTATCGCACTCGTACTGCACCAGCGAGGGGCCAAGCAGGTTTGCCAGGTGGATTTGCCCGCCACGCAGACCCTCTTCATCAGCGGCGGCCACGGCCACCACCGGCGCGCCGGTCGTCAAGGCCACATCCTTCAGGCCGGCAATCACGTGCCCGACGCGCACAAGCGTATCTGGCTCAGGCACGCCAATCGGCGGGATGTAGGGCACCTTTTGCAAATAATCCACAAACAGCACCACGTCATCGTGCCCCTGGTCGCGCGCCCACAGGACGTACTTTTCCAACACATCCACCGTTGTCCGGCGCGAGCTGCCGCGCACCAGGTATAGGTGATCCCAATACGGCAACAAGTTGTCCCACGCCTTTTGCGCGCCTGGCACTTGAGCCAGCACCCAATCCAAGCCCAAATTTTTCTCGACGCCCGCTTCCAGCGCGCGGAGCACGGTATCGCGCAAAGCCGTGCGCGTCATTCCCTGGGGGTTGTCGCTTGTGGGGTCAACAGACTCTAACCCCATAAGCCGATGGTAGAGATATACTTCCGAGTGCTCAAAGCACACGACAATAGCCGCGCGGCCAGAGCGGGCAATGTTGCGCGCCATTTGGAGCACCGCCACCGTCTTGCCCACGCCCTGCGGGCCGCCCAGCAGCACCAAGTCTTCGGATTGCAGCCCGCCGCCGAGATAGTCGTCGAGCGGCGAAAAGCCGGTCGCCGTGGGGCGATAGTTCGCCAGGTTTCCTTCTCGCAGTCGCCGGTCAAATTCGCTTGTAACCTCGTACAACGTGCGGGGAAAGATCATCCCGGCGGGCAAGATGATGCGTTCAGCGGATGGGTGTGTCATTACGTAGCCTCAAAGCGAACCAGGCGCCATCGCCGCCGTAGGCCAGGACGGTAGCGCCAGCAGATGCCGCCCGTTCCTGAAAGTCTTGAGGAGGCGCACCGTAGCAATTGCCCAGGCTATCCACCGTGTTCCAATCTGTGGATGGATAGCAAAACTCGACGCAGCCGCTATGCTTATCAACCCGGCAAAAGTCAATGCGCAGATCAGCCACGATCTACCCCCATTATTATTGGCGAGAATATGTCCCACCCTTCCGCCGAGGCGCACACCTCGTAATAGGGGCAATCGTTGCACTGGCCTGGAGCATACGCCATGCGTGGCACGCCGGGCGCGTTCACAGCGTGCGCAGCCGCAGAGAGCAACGCCCGCCCCCAGGCCGGGGCCGCGCTGCCGTACACGCTCACAACATTGCTAGTGCGAAGATAATGCACCTTGACCACCTGACTGGTCGGCAGACAGGTGCGCGAAACTTGGGTCTCTGAAGCCGGGCTGCGCCAGAACTCGGCGCTGGCGTTGATCAGCGCCAGCACGCGCAAATCGTGCGACAGGATTTCCCACGACACAGGCTGATCAAAGTCGTACACAATGGCGGCCACCCCAGGCTTGCCATATTCTTGCACGCGCGCCACCAGATCGGCCCAGCCAGACAAGCCATAATCACCCGGCAGTTCCACGCCAAATGGGGACTGCACGCCAATGATTTCGTCAACGACAGGCTTTTTATAGCGCAGGACAAGCTCGATGGCATCGGCGAATACATCGGCCAGCGATTCACCGTTCCGCAAAGACAGGCGCGGGTGAGGTATTTGATCGTCCGCCAGGGCTTGCAGGTTCAACAATCCGCGAGCTTGAGCCTGCTGCTGGTACACTTTGCTTGCGCGCGGGTTGCGATAGCGGCTGCCGTCCGGCTTGACAATCTTGCCCTTGAAAAACGGCACCAAGAGTTCGGAGCGCAGGAGAGCATAGTTTTCCAACGCCTTGTAGGCTTCATCCACCTGGCCTATTCCCCATTCGGCCAGCAGCGCGCGCCAGGCCGCCTGGACAGCCGCCAGGGCGGAAGGCTTGGCGCCCGAATGAAAATCGCGCAGCGCCGAGCGCACGGTCTGTTGAATCACAAAGCTACTGGCCGGTGGCATCTGCACAGTGGTTCGATAACGCAACAGGTGCTCCATCGGGCAGCGGGCAAAGGTCAACAATCGTTCTAACGTGCATTCGCGCTCACCAGACGGTTCAACGAGCGCAATGGGCGTGTCGGAAAGAACGGGCAGCGCCAGCGGCGTTTTGCCCTGCGTGACGTTGAGGCTGGCGTCTCCACCCACGTAATCCACAGGACGGCGATAGCCGTAAGGAGTGGTGTCTCCCAACACTGCTTTGAAATCGGCCCACGTCGCGCTGGGGTCGTGCTGGCACGCCGCGCCGATAGCGCCATTCTCGAACTGGCAAATGCCGCACTCGTAATGGTCGCCGTCGGGATCGGAATGGACGGGGCACTCGCGCAAGTTGTACCAGGTCACATTGCGCTTTTGCCGGACGCGGTACTCGCGCCCGGATGCGGCCAGGTAGGCCGCTACATCCAGGCGGCGGCCAGACTGATATGGCTTGCGCTTGCTGGTTGTTTGTTGGCCGGCGGGCAGCAGCGCTTGTGAAGGAATCACCTGGTCGGCCAGCCAGTGCAGCGAGCGCAGCGAGTCAAGCATGACTGGTATCACCGGAGCGGCGGGCAAGTCCAGGTGCGAGAGGCGATGCGGATAGTCGGGCAGGTTATCTCCCTTGCGCGCCCACGTCCCATACAGCTTGGTCAGGCGCGAGGCATTGAACACCGTGTCGTCCACGCTGACTATCTCATCGCCAAAGCGCGACTTGACCGCCACGATGCACGCCCGGATCAGGTCGGTCATTTCTTGCATGTTGGGCAAATCGGGCAGGCGGTAGAGCAAGTGCCCGCCGTTGCCCGATAGGCCGCTCAAGCCGGCCGGGAAACCGCCCGTTCCTTCGAGCCACGCCTTGACTGCATCACGGCGTTCCAACGCCGCCGCCAGTTCTGCCTCCGAAGACGAGATGCCCGAAGGCCGCACGGGGTCCAGGTCAAGCAGCATAAAACGCCGCGCCACAATGTCCGCGTCCGAGGTGACGTGCCTGACCCACTCGCTCATGCGATTGGCCGAGCGCGCCAGCAAGGCCCGGTTGACGGGGTTGAGCGTGAAATAGACGCCGCTGGCGCGCGCGTTATATTTGGCCGCCGCCTGCGCCGCCAGGCGAAAATCGTCAAAGTAACCGC
>JBGSMF010000137.1:0-34858 GCA_041740315.1 Thermoflexales bacterium | reverse complement strand
AGGTATGTACGACATCACACAACATTGTCATCATCTCGGAAACAGGCTGGCTCATTGGATCGAGTCCTCCGGCTTGAAATTGAGAACTCGGCCAGTTTATACCCAAGTTGGGACAAACTCAACTTAGCCGAAAGTAGAGCTACAATTCTTGCGGGTGAAATTGTACTTTGGGCGCTTAAAGTACAATTTACGCCTATGCCTCGTCCTCACCGGCGATTTTTAGAATCTCGTCGGCAACAAAGGTCTTTCCATAAGAAGATTCACCTATCTGCTGCAAGATGCCCACCTCAACCAGCTTTTCCACATTTCGCCGCGCGCTGTGATACTGATTTACGCCCAGGAGTCGCTGCGCTTCTGGAATACTCAACACTGGATGCTCAAACAGGCTATCCGCCAGGCGCAACAGCAATGCCGAAGCGCGGGCTTGCGTCAACCGCCCCTTCCATTCTAATTGCAAATCCTGCAGTTGTTTTGCTCGCGTAATCGTGTCGCGCGCCTGCTCGTCTACGCCGCGCAAAAAGAACATCAGCCACTCGCGCCACGCGCCGCGCTCGCTCACGGCCAGCAGCAAATCGTAATAGCTGTTGCGGTTGCGCTCGAAATACGCGCTGAGGTAGAGCAAGGGTAGCGGCAGCAGTTTCCAGTTGACCAGCAGCAACGAGATAATCAGCCGGCCAATTCTCCCGTTGCCATCAAGGAATGGGTGAATCGCTTCAAACTGATAGTGGATTAGCCCAAGCCGCACTAGCGGCGGGTAGACGCTTTCGCCGTGAAGATGCTTTTCAAGCTCACCCAGCGCCGCAAGCATTTCGGGAATGGGCGGCGGCACAAAGGTGGCGTCGCTCAAGGTGCAGCCCGGCCGCCCGATCCAGTTTTGGCTGCGGCGAAATTCGCCCGGCGTGGCCTGGCCGCCGCGCACACCCTCCATCAGATGGGCGTGCAGTTCGCGGATCAGGCGCAGGCTTACGGGCAATGTGTTGACGCGCTCCAGGCCATATTCCAATGCGCGCACATAGTTGAGCACTTCGCGCACATCCGATTCAGAGGGGGGCAGGTCTGGGGCCCGGCAGTGGCGGCTGTCCGGCCTCATAAGTGTACAGGTCGGTCAGGTTTGCCTGCGTGCCCTCGATGCGTGACGAAAGCACCGCCTCGCGCCGGATAAAGGGCTGGATGAGCAAATTGGGATTGGGCATTGTGCGCCCCAGGCCGGCCAGTTCGCCCAACGCCCGGTCGGCGTTTGAAAGCGTGCATGCCAACTCAAAATCGAGCGCAAGCTCAGGCGGCAGTGGATTGGGCAAAGGCCCAATAAACCGCGTCGCCAGAACCAAAACGTACCACTTGCCCCGATGGGCTTTTGCGAAAGCTTTCCAAATTCATGCTACAGATTCCTCAACGAATTGGCGCACCTTGTCATTGGGTGTGAAAGCGATTTGGTGTGTTATAACCTGTTGCCAACCCCAATACAAGTTGCAAAGCGGGGACCTGGCGATTGTGCGCCTTTATCTTTACCCCATCAGATTAAAATCAGGGAAGGACTAGACTTCCCTCACCTCAATCCAGAACCCGTCATTTTTCTGTTGCAGCATTACAATGTCAGTCACATACAACCTGCCGCGCTTGCCCACCTTCAAGATTTCCTTGACCAGATCTGCCCGCACCTCTGGCTTGGGCGCAACCACACAAGGCGCATCGCACCCAGGCTGGTATCTCCCTCAAGGAATCTGCTCCCAGCTTAGGTCGCCGCGCAAGCGCCAATGGGGGCTTTCCGCGCTGTCTACGCGATAGACTTGACCAGGGAATCCCTGGCTCACATCCAGGTATATCGTCCCTAGCCGCGCCTGGTCTGCCAATCTGACTATCCCAAGTTGGCAATCGGTCTTGCAGTCTTGCGGCGTCATTTCCAACCACTCGCCCTCAGTTAGCAGACCCGCACGGCGCAGTTCTACATCAAGCCAGGAGGTGTCCCGGCGAAACACGGCTGGGTCGCACGTCACTTGCCCTGGCAGCAAAAATTCAACGTTCTGGTTAAAAGTATCCCCGCTGCCGCAGCCGGGCGCAAGATTGAGCATATAATAATCGGGGAAAGAGACGGCGGGCAACGGATTTCCCGGCGTGTATAACGGGCTTTGAGATACCGACTGCACGATTTCCGCCCAAAAGAGATATTTATCGGGGAAATTGTAGAGCTGCTCCAGCACACCCCACGCCAAGGCTGGCTGGCCCATATACACATAATCCAGCACAATGGGTAGAATCGCGCACTTGGACGTTCCATCCCACTCACCCCACTCGCCCGGCTGTGTGTTTTGCGCCCAGGTGGTATGCGTGACAATCTCCTGGGCATATAGCTGGGGGAAGCGTGGGCTGGCAGGAACGTACCCAGCACCCGGTTGATATTGCAGTACCACCTCAGCCATTGGAGAGGCTGCATAGCTACAATAGCGGTAGGCAAAGAGATCGTCGCACGTGTGGAATTCTGGAATGTTGTCAGCGTCCAGGTTTTCAAAGCGGCCACCGCAATTCGAGAGGGGCGTCTCTAGCACCTTGGTGGGTGTTGGCCCCAGGTCATAGACGATGGTCGAAAAGCAACAGTGCGCCCCGCCGGTAAAGAGTTCAACGACGAGGTCGGGATTGCCCTCGCCGGTGATGTCGGCGCCGCTCAGATCATTGATGCCAGAAACATCGCCAACCGTAATATCAGGCTGTCCCGATGCAGAAAGAATCAAAACTTTGCCAAAGTAATCCACTGCCGGGTCTCGCCAGACGCGCACAGTGTAGCCACCGATAGACTGCTCGCTCTCCATCTCATAGTTGGGTGGCAGTGTTACTACAGGTGTTGGCGAGAGCGGCGCAACAGGTAATGGTGTCGGAGTAGGAGGCAATGGCTCTGGTGTGTTGGTTACTTTTACTGTGGGTTGGGGTTGTTGAGCGCCAGGCGAGGGAGTGGCAAGCGGCAATGCTGTACCAATGCTGCCACAGGCGATCAAGAAAAGCGTCACAATAACTACAAGCGAAAGCGGGTGGATTTTATTCATATTCATTAATCCTCTACGCTCTAGGAGCTTGCCGGAGAGAGCCGTTCGTAGTGCGCGCTTTAGCGCGCTGAAGCGCGCACTACGAGCCCACCAGCCCGCTCTCCGACAGCCTGCTAGCCGTTTGGGACAAGTTTTGTCGCCAGATTGCTCGCCCAGGCGCGGATTGCTTCCCAGTCACGGATGTCACTGGCGGGCGCATTGTGCAAGGGGCTGGCGGGCAACGCGCCCAGCAAACTATCGGGGAAGCGCAATCTGGCCGGGTCGTATTTGCCGCCAAACAACTCGGCCGCGACCGGTTTGAGCCAGGGGTACTTGGCCAGCTCCTGGTCAAGTTGCGCGCGCGCGTCCGGGCTTTTCATCTCCTCCGCGCGTGTTGGGCCGAGCGCGAAAACAGCCACCGAACGCTCCACAAGCGCTGATTGGTGCTGTTTCAAAAAACGCTGCGCGTCCTTGAGCCAGCTGCCGATGTAAAGCGGCGCTCCCAACACCACGGCGCGGTAGCCTGCCAGGTCGCGCACTTGCCTCGCAGGCTTGACCTCTACCTTCAATCCACACTCGCGCAGCGTTGCCGCAATTCGTTCGGCGACCTCTTGCGTCGAGCCATAACGGGTGGCATAGGCCACAAGAATAGAGTCTGACATAAAAACCTCCTTTTAAAAATCATACCGTCTCTTTTAGAAAACGCTCGCAGCGCTCATTCAAATAAGCGTGATAGCGAGCCGGCAGGTAATGCGTAGCGCCGGGAATTATTTCGGCCGCCGCCAAATTGGGAAACACCTCACGGGCGCGCCTGACCACTTGGTCGGCCGGGAACAAACTATCCTTTTCCGCTGCAATGACTAAAGTGGGCGCTTGGAAACAAGCCAGTTCTTTGCGTCTCACGTTGCGCGGCATGTCTGCCTCGATACGCACATGGCGAAAAACGGCTTGCGTAATTTCAAGCACCTGATCATCAATCGGCTCCTCTTTGAACATTGGCCACAACAGACGCTTCAATCGTTCAGGCGTTGGCGCAAGGTGGTAAAGCCCCAACCACACGAGCATGTACACCATAGTGCTAAACGGGATAGATACCAGGCCAGAGGGAATGAACAATACCGCTTTGCCGATACGTTCTGGCGCATAGACTGCCGCGCGCAGGAGTATGCCTGCCCCGTAGGAACCTCCCAGACACGGCGGCTGTTGCAGGCCAAGCGCATCCAACACGTCTACCAACCACTGCCCATAGCTATCATTGTGCGGTGAGAGCCGGACTGGCGCGCTCTTGCCAGGGTGGCCAATGGTATCAGGCGCGAACACGCGATATTTTTCAATCAGCCCTCGCAGCCAACCGAGTGTTAGTGGACTGGTGGTGTTGCCGCCTTGTAACACGACAAGCGGCGGCGCGGCCTGTGGCCCCAGCGCCAGCACGTGAGTAGGCCCAAAGCGCGTATTCACCCTACGACTTTCGTAAGGCAGTTTCAGCCGCGCCAATTGCCGGTCATAGATGGCGTGAATCTCGGCCTCTCCCTCGGGAGTATGATAAATGGATTTTGTTGGCATCTTTAAACGTTTGCTCCTGATCCTGTCAGTCCAAAGCCATTAGGCATTTTGTCCTCGCGCGCTTTCGAGCAGTTCAAACGCTGGCTCCAGTCCCTCGATGCCTGCTTTGCGAATCAACTCCAGGTCGCGCAGCGCGTCGCCAACGATGCCGGGGGCAGATGTGATTTCCAGCGCGCGGCGATTTGATCTAGCAAGTCTCAGTAGATCCAAAATTCTAGCGGGGGCGGCTCCCACGCCGCCCATTGTGTGCTTGGCAAAGGCAGAAACGCGGGCGTGGGAGCCCGCGCCGCTCCCAAAATTGGATCTACTGAGTCTGGCCGAAAAACCAGTTCGCGCCCGATAGCCTGAGCCACCGCCTGGCGTGTCACGTCATCCACGGTTGGCCCCAAGCCACCTGTGGTCACAATCACATCTGAGCGAGTCAAGGCATGGCGCAGCGATTCGACCATGCGCTCGACATTATCACCCACGGTCATTTTGTAATACAGGTTCAGCCCAATCGAACGCAAGCGCCGCGCGATGAACGCCGTGTTGGTATCTACCAGTTCGCCCAGCAACAGTTCGCTTCCAGTGGTAATGATTTGGGTGTGTTTCAAATGAGTTGAAACTTGCCTAGAAACCAGGTTTTTATGAAAAAACCTGGTTTCTTTCAAATGAAATGAAACACACCCTAATGATTTCTGCTTGCAAAGTGTTCTCCTCATCTTGTTCGGGTCGATCGCTATTTCAACTCATTTGGTTTCGGTTGGGCAAGTGGCCAGAGTAAAGGTAAAGGTTGTGCCGCGCTCGGGCGCACTATCCACCCAGATGCGCTCGCCATGGGCCTCGATGACCAACTTGCAAAAGGCCAGCCCCAGGCCGCTCCCGCGCCCCACCTGCCGGCCAGTGACAAATTTTTGGAACAAGTGCCCTTGAATTTCGGGGGGAATGCCAGAGCCGTTATCATCAACCGTCACAAACAACATGGGGCGGCCCTCGTGCTCTTGGGCCGTGGCAGCCACGCGCACCGCGCCTCCTTCTGGCGTGAACTTGATGGCGTTGCTCACCAAGTTCTGCAGCACTCGCCCAATCAATTCGGCGTCGGCCCACACCGAGGGCAAGCCGACAGGCACAAGATTTTCCAAGCGCAATGCTTTGGCAGTCGCCAAGGGAAGCTGTATTTTCAAAACCTCGGCGACCACATCTTCCAGCCTGACCTGCGCGCGATTCAATGGCAGCCGCCCGCTTTCCAAACGGCTCATGTCCAGGATGCTGTTGATAAGCTTGAGCAATTTTTGGGCGCTGCGGCTGGCAATTTCAAGAGATTGGCTGTGCATGGGAAGCAACCTGTCGGCGGCATCCGTCTTTAAAAATTCCACCGCAGTGTAAATGGAACCCAGCGGGCTGCGCAAATCGTGCACCATGGTGCGGGTCATGTCTTCGCGCAACTGCTCGGCGGCCCGCTCATTGGTCACATCGCGCAGCGCCAGCAATCGCCCCACGGGAGTGGTATCGGTCAGCACGGGCAAATTGAGCCAGTGGATGACGCGCGGCGGCACCGGGTGTTCTCCTTCGCCGGGCGGCTCGTCGCCGCGCTTGATGCGCCGCATCTCGCCCAGGACTCCCCTAAACATCGCCGGGGCATAACGACGCAGCAAGTTCAGGGGCTGCCAAACAGAGCAATTGACCCACTCTTCAGGCTCGCCGGGCAAGCGCAACATTTGCAGCGCCGGCTCGTTGATGACCAGGATGCGCCGATCTATGCTGACAAGAACAATACCATCACGGCTTGATTTGATGAGCGCATCCAGGCGGCTGCGCTCGTTTCTGGTAGCCTGGAACAGCCGACCGTTTTCCAACGCCAAGGCGATTGCATCGGCCAGCGACTCGGCCAGCGAGACATCATCGGCCTGGAAAGCAGCGAGGCGATTGCTTTCCAGGTTGAGCACGCCCAAAACCTGGTCACCTCGCCGCAAGGGCACCACCAGCTCGCTGCGGATGTCGGGGTGGTGCGCGACATAACTTGGATCAGCGCCGACATCGGGCACTAGTTGGGGCTGGCCGGTAACAAATGCCCGTCCAATCACACCCTGGTCAATGGGGCAGGCTATCCCTAGCGCAGGCGAAAGCGGGCCGCTGGTAGCGTGAATGGTCCAGCGCGCCTCGGAACGATCTGGCGCCGCAATAGCTACGTTAGGCCAGCCAGCAAATTTAACCGTGGCGGCCACCGCCGCCCAAGCCACAGCATCTGGGTCAACCTGCTTGCTCATGGCGCTGAGCACTTTGTACAGGGTCGTTTTCTGATCGGTCATGCGGCGCTGCGCATCAAAAATCTGGGCATTGCGCACCGCCAGCGACATTTGATCGGCTGCCGCTTGCAGCAGCCGTAGATGCTCGGCATTAAAATGGCCCGGCTCAGAATGGAACAAGGTGAGCACACCCAACAAAGTCGTCCCGGTCAAAATGGGCACCGAAACCACAGAGCGTATAGCCGGCAAGTCGATCACTTTTAACCAGCGGTCGTCGCGCAGGGTATCCTCAATCAGCACGGGCTGGTGATGGTGGGCCACCCACCCGGCCAGCCCTTTATCCATCACATCGCTAACAATTTGCTGCCGCTGCTCATCGCTCATTTCGCCATAGGCAATGCTGCTCAAAGCCACCCGGCCGGCGTCATCCAGCAGAAACAAATCGCCATGCTCGGCGTTGGTAAGGGTGGCGGTCACATCAAGCGCATTCTTGAGCGTGGCATCCAAGGTGGGACGCTCGGCGGTAGCGCGCGCCACCGCCACCAGCGATTCGAAGAGCTGCTCCTGGATTCGCAATTCTTCTTCAGCTTGCTTGCCTGCCTGTTCGGCAGACAGGCGCTCGGTAATGTCTAGCATGACACCGTGCCAAAACAACGGCCGGTCAGCCCGGTCTCTTACCATCACGGCCACATCGCGCACCCACACCACGCGGCCGTCGCGCGCCAACAGGCGGTATTCCATGCAAAAAGGATCGCCGGTTTGGTTGGTGCGGTTATTTTCGGCAATGGCGCGTTCGCGGTCATCGGGGTGCAGCAGCTTGACCCACAATTCACGGTCGGCCACC
Organism: Thermoflexales bacterium; assembly: GCA_041740315.1. Classification (GTDB taxonomy): domain Bacteria; phylum Chloroflexota; class Anaerolineae; order Fen-1058; family Fen-1058; genus JBGSMF01. The sequence goes on along the minus strand of JBGSMF010000137.1, from coordinate 27,209 downwards.
CATTCTTCGGGCCGGTACCCCAGCATGGGTTCGCTCTGCGGGCTCATGTAAATGGCCGAGCTGAGCTCGTCGGTCGAATCAATATAGACTACCGCAGGAATTTGTTCCACCAATGTGCGATAGCGGGTTTCGGCTTCACGCAGATTGCGATCTATATGCTCATGCAAGGCAGCATCGCGCTTGTAGGCCCACCAGCGTTCCAGGTAAAGCAGCGCCGCCATCAGCGCAACAAAAGCCCAATCTTTAAAAGCCTGCAATGGGGCCAGCAAGGCAGGCTGGGCCACCAAAGCGGCCAGCGCGCGGCCAGAGAAAGCTATCCACAACCCAGATAAAAAGACATAGATAAGAGCGATGCGAATAGCGGGATATGCAATCGGAGAAGACGTGGGGACTTGCTCGCTCATCTTGAACTCCTTTGCTACACCTTGAGCCGGGTCATCAGAGCTTCCAGATACCTGGATTTCATCTGCTGGCTGGCCATCACTTGCTTGACCGGCGGCAATTCGAGGATTGCGCCCAAAATCGCCGCCATGGCCCGGTGGCTGGCAAGGGCCTGATTATCAAAAATCAAATTTTGCAACTGGCCTCTTTCAATCGCCATCACCACTACCCGGTGGGCCGAGTTGACCGGCGTAATCACGCGCTGCGGCCTCGATTGCAAGCGCAGGCCATTCGAGGGGCAGGCGCGAACACACACACCGCAGCCCAGGCAAATATCCTCGTTCAATTTGGCTTTTTTCTGTTGGGGCTTGTGCGGATCATTGGCAGAAACCAGGGTCATCGCCTCAACCGGGCAAACGTTGACACATTTGCCACAGCCAGTGCAAGCCTCTTGCGCCAGCGCCGGAATGAAATTGGTGGTGTGGACCGGATTGAGCAGGCTAAAGCGGCGAGCGGCAATCATTGCTTCGCAGCAGCAGCCACAGCAATTGCAAATAAAATTCACGCTCTGGCGCACGTTTTCGCCAAATTGGACCAGGTTACATTCATAGGCCTTTTCCAGCAGCGCCATACATTCGGTCACCTCCACATGGCGCGCAAAACCATGCTTGGTTAACGAAGCTGCCGTGGCGTTAAAAGTCATGCAAATATCCATCGGCGCATCACAGGCCCGGTTCACGTGCTGCATCTTGTGGCGGCAATAGCATACTCCCACCCCGATGCGCGAGGCGGTTTTGATCACCTGAGAAGCCCTTTCATAATCCAGCACGTGCAAGGCATTATCATCAGACAGCGCTGCCTCTTGCACATACACCCGCCCCAGTTGCGTTTCGCCATGGGTGAACAGCGCCTTGATAAATTCTTCTTCAACATTCATGTACTGGTAAAAAAGCTCGCCCAGCACTTTTTGATCTATATCACCGCGAAGACGCATCATTGAAAATTCAAAAAAGCCCGCCATGGGCGGCGGCAGCGTGTACACACCGTCAACGTCAACCAAAATGGCCCGCCCGGCCAGCTCATCTAGCACCCGCCGGGCGCTGGCGGTGTCCATCTTCCATGCGCGGGCGGCTTGTTCTACGCTGAAAGGCTTGATGGGCAAAAGCGAGACAAGCCCGGCCTCCTCTTCACTGAAAAGCAGCTTGAGAATGGCATACAGCAATTCGCCGGGGGGGGCTCCTTGCGGAAAGCGATTGAGCCGCTCGACCAAGTGTTGATAACCCGATTTTGCTATTCGATGCGCCATAATGACCTCTGTGGCTTGTGTGATTCTTCCATTATACCAGAACGCAACCGGCGCGGGGCGAATATGTCCTTTAGGCCAATAGTGGTATAATTTTGAATGATGAAATCACCCAAATACCGCTGGCTTGTTTTTGGTATTTTTTTCGTCTTTATGCTGCTTCACCAATCTGACCGTTTGCTAATCGGGCCGCTCACCACGCCCATTATGGAAACGTTCGGCATTGACGAAGCGCAAATGGGCGCAGTGTTCACCGGAGCGCTGCTGGTGGCGGTGGTGTTTTACCCGCTGTGGGGCTATCTGTACGATCGTTACGCGCGCTCCAAGTTGTTGGCGGCGGCTTCGTTCATCTGGGGATCAACCACCTGGCTCAGCGCCATTGCGCCTACCTTCCCTACCTTCCTGGCCACACGCGCCTCCACCGGCATTGATGATTCTAGTTACCCCGGCCTGTACAGCCTGATCTCGGATTATTTTGGGCCGCAAATGCGCGGCAAGATTTACGGCCTGTTGCAGCTCACCACCCCGCTGGGATACATGGCAGGGATGACGCTGGCGTTGCTACTGCGCGATGCCATGGGCTGGCGCAACATTTTTTATCTGACCGGGGGACTGGGCATTGTGGTGTCTATCGCCATCTGGCTGGGCGTGCGAGAACCACCGCGCGGCAAAGGCGAACCAGAGCTAGCAGGGCTGGAGCAAATTGGCCAATACCGCTTCAACTGGCAAACCGCGCGAGAGCTGTTTCGCAAGCGCACGCTGTACTTGCTTTTCATCCAGGGTTTTTTTGGAATGTTCCCCTGGAACGTCATCGCCTATTGGTTTTTTCGTTACCTGGAAACAGAGCGGGGATATTCGTCAGAGGCAGTCTTGGTGACCATGCTGGTGGCCGTGGTATTATTGGCCTTGGGGTATTTTGTGGGCGGGGCCTTGGGCGATTTCTTTTTCAAGCGCACGCCGCGCGGTCGGCTGCTGGTATGCGCCGCCGGCACGTTTTTGGGAGCTATCTTTTTGGTGGCTGCCATCAATGTGCCAATAGAAAATGTGTGGCTGTTTGTGGCGCTGACGGGTTGCACGGGGTTATTTATACCGTTCGCGTCGCCCAACGTTGTTTCGACCGTGTACGACATCACCCCGCCCGAAGTGCGCAGCACCGCCTCGGCCGTTCAGAGCTTTATGGAAGAAAGCGGCGCGGCCTTGGCCCCGTGGATCACCGGGATCATTGCGGTAGGCTCATCGCTGCAAAATGCCATCTTGACGATTTGCCTGGCGGCCTGGGCTGTGTGCGCGCTTTTCTTTATGGTAGCCGCCTACCTGGTGCCACGGGATATTGAAACGCTGCGCGCCCAGATGCGCCAGCGCGCCCAGGCCGCGCAAAAACTTTAGGCCTGGCTGCGCCCGGGCTGTTCCCAAATACCAACGTGCACAGCCGAGAACAAGCGAACATTAGCGCAATTTTCGCAGATTACCTGCACCATCGGCGAGACTGAAATGGTGGGGCAGCCCAGGTCAACCTTGCCGCCCACCAGCGCATGGGGGATGATAATGTCACCCACCGCCCACTTGTTCTTGCCGCAGGCGGGGCAGCGCGGGTCAACCTTGGCGTTGAGCCAGGACAAAAAGACTTGCAATTGATCTGGACTAAGAGGCATAGTTCCTCCTCGCAAAGCCTATATTTTTTACCGGAAACCGCCGCAAAGATAGTTATGGAGCAACTACTCAGGTCACAGAGATTAAGAGTTTTTTTTCTTCTCTGTATTTCTCTGTGCGCCCTCTGCGTAACTCTGTGTAAGGCCGAGTAGTTACATTATCGGAAATAGCAGGACGTTATTTCCGATAAACTAGACTTTATCGGAAATAAGGAAATGGTCGGCCCGAAATGGCACAACCACTATGAAAATGGGCGTTTTGTTACGCGGTAACGTTTATTTCCGATAATGTCTACTCTATTATGGATACTTGAAAGCTGTGATAAAAGTATAGTCGCCGGATGTGTCGCCAATAAAGACCAACGAGCCATCTTTTGTCACGGCGATGCCAGCCGGGAACATGAACTCGCCTTCGGGCCAGCCCTCATCGGTGCTGGTAGCCTCTATGCCAAAGGTTTCTAGCAAGTTGCCATCGGCATCTAGCTTGACCGCGCCGGCAGGTACTTGAGTGGTGACGTAAAAGTTGCCCTCGCCATCAATGCTCAACCCCAATGTGTACGAGTCGCCGATTGCCTCTTCGCCCAAGCGATCCAGCACCTCGCCACTTTCCGGCGAGAGTTTCAAGATATAGCCGGCTCGCCCCAAAATATACAGGTTGTCATCCGGCCCAAAATCCATAGCCGTAGCGCCAAAATCTTCTTCAATCAAAAAACTAGAGATGAAATCGCCTGTATCGGAAGTAAAGACCTGCACTCGCACAATGTCTTTGCCATCGGCGTCCTGGTTTACGTCCAGCACATACACATTGCCATCCACCGGCCCAATGGCCAGGGCGGCGGGGCTATCGGAGCCAAACTCGCCATCGGCTATGCCCACGCCGCCAAAAACCATATAAAATTCGCCATCCTCGTCAAAGGCAGAAACCTGATGCAGGCCAGCATCGGCCACAAAGATGCTGCCCCACGAATCTGCCTTGACATCTACGACATAACCCACTTCGCCGGGGGCAATTTGCCCTTCCAGGTTGCCCTCCAGGTCAAAAGCATACACGCCGTTCATTTCATCGGCCACGTAAAGCTTGCCGTCGGAAGCATCCATACCATGCAATGTAGTGAATATACTATCGGCGGCATCGCCAGAGCCTCCCGCGCGCCACTCAAAAGTCGCGTTGGTCGTCGGTTCTGGTATCACCGGCCTGTCTGGCACGCCCACCAACTGCACCGCGTCAATCTCATTCCACCCCACGCCCAACACCGATTGGTCAATGGTGATCCTCAAGCCGGCCACCTGATAATCTGCATCCACTGGAATTGAGAGCCGATAAGGACATTCGTCCACCGCCGCTGGCTGGGCAGAGTAAATCTCGTGATACTCTGAGACCATGTCTATGAGCTCTACCTTGACGATTTGTGAAGGATTAAAAGATTGGATAATGTTGACCTCGGTGGGCATGACGGGCGCATCGTAACTCAGCTCAATCCACTCTTCGCCATCGCTGCTGGCCGAGGCCCAGGCCGTGTCGTGGTCGCCGCACATTGGAGTATCGGGCTTGCCGGTGGCCTGTTTAGCTGCCCAATTCGGGTCGCCATATTCCGAGCTGGCGCTGGCCGAGATGGCCCACTGGCGAATTCCCGCCGCCGCCGTGCCAGGCGTGAGGGTGGGCTTGGCCGCCTTGGTCGGCTTGGGGAGCTGTGTAGGCTTGGGGGGCAGAGTCCTGGTTGCCTCGGGCGGCGCTTGGGTCGGTTGGGCTGCCACAGTTGCGCTGGCCTTGGGCACAGCGGTGGGTTCTGGCGTTTGGGTCTTGCCTGCGCCTCCTCCACCGCAAGCCAACAAAGCCAGCATCAAGGTAAAGGCCACAACAATAATCGCTAGTCTACGATTCATTTTTCCTCCTACGCTATCTATGGGTTGGCCTAGCCGAGTTACACATTATTATACTCACAACAGGCAAACAAAACCAGTCCCGCCAGATGTGTTCTAGCGAGACTGATTGTTCACCTTATCGGTGTTTTCGCCCCACAGTTTATCCTTGCCGCAAAACAAGCGGTAGATATATCTTGTTCTCCGCCTGTGTAAAGAGCGCAGACAGTTTGCTGCTCGTGCCCGCTTCAAAGTTTTGAATGGTGCCATAGTTGCGGGTGGTGATGAGCGTGCGCAATCCCCATCCTTCTTCCAATGGCGCAGGCAAGCTAAAGATCCAATCACCATTGGCATCGGTGCTGGTGGTTCCGAGGTAGGCTAGTGTTTCGACAACATCATCGTCGTCATCCAAATATACATCCACCCAGCAGAATGGACAAGGGCTATCGCTTTCTCCGCTGACGTTGACGCCGTCAATTGCGGTGACCTTGACCGGCTTGAAAAATCTGAGCGGGTCTGGCACCAGATCGGCAAAGTCAATCGCGGCAACGGTATTGGAAATTATATTGCCTTGCATCTGGTTGGCGTTAGCCGAAGTAAGCGTACCCAAGATGAAAATCGCTTCACGGTAGCTGCTGACGATGACATTGGAGAAAATGCGCGTATAATTCACCGACGACTCGACGCCGCGCCCGCATGTCCAGACATCGGCCCCGGCGGCGTCTCGCCCCATGCGGTTATTTTCAACCAGATTATCTTCACCCATCTTTACCGAAACGGCGTTGGGAGGCGTTTGCAGCGCCCCGCCCTGAACCAGCAAGCCCACCAGCGTGTTGCCCACCACTCGATTTCGCTTGCCGTTGATATTGACACCCGCGCCGCCAAACCAGTTATTGGCCGCCGCCGTTGGGTCGCAAATGTTGCTGGGGTCAACACCGGCCACATCAATTGTGCCGTCGGCGCGCGTGCCGATATAGTTGCCAGCAACAGTGTTGTCGTTGCCGCCCTTGATGTCAATGGCGGCCCCGCTCAGGCCTAGCAAGACATTGTTCTGGACAAGATTGTGATCTGACCCATCCAAGAACACAAGGCCACCCGACCCGCTGCCCTCTTGCGGCTGGCCGGTATTGCGGAGATAGATTCCGTTCCCGTCTTCTGTGAGGCCAAACCAGTTATCCTCGATAATATTGCCATCGTGATTGAACCCCAGGTGGTTGCGGAGCTTTTGAAAAGCCAACCCCCGCACAACATTGCCGTTGCCGTTGACGACGAGGCCATAACCGGGGGGAGTAGTGCCCAACGGGCCGCGCACGATGATGCGGGGGGCATTGGGGCGCCCGCCTGGCTGGGTGGTGGCGTCAATGACGACCTGGCCGCTCTTGCTCACATCGGTGCTGCCCAGCGTTGGGAGCGCATTCGAGCTGGCGGTGTTGTAGAGTTGAATGACCCAATAGCCGGCCGGGTTGTATTGAGTATCGGTTGTGGGAATATTGAAACGAATCAAGATGGGGCGCGCAGCAGGCGTGTCTGCCATCAACGCCGTCGCCTCGACAATGGCGCGGCGCAGAGTACACTTGCCATCGGGCGCGGGCATTGGCGGGCCGCTCAGGTCTCGATAGCACGTGTACGACGCACTGTCGTCCGGGTCGGCTGCGCTGGTGATGGTGATGATGGTAGTATAACCTGAAGGCGGTGTCGGAGGGGCTGCATAGTTGACAGGTGGTATGGGCAGCGGCGCTGCCGGTGTGGGCACAGGCGGCGGCACAGGCGCAGGCGCGCCTGTCTGCGTGTAGATGGCGGAAATCTTGGTGGTGGTGCCTGCGCTGTAAACGCCGCTTGGATTAACAATCTGGCCGTCAACAACGGTTGTGCTGGCCGTGCGCAGCCCCTCGGTGATGGCCAGCGTGCGGGGAAGTGTAGCTGTCCAGTTGCCACTTCCATCGGCCGCGACCTTGGCCAATGACTCGAGCGTTTCGCTGACCGTATCCACCTGGTCTAGGAACAGCTCGACAACGCAATTGGCGCATGGGCTATCTTGGCCGCTCGTGCCGCTCACGCTCGCGCCATTAATCGAGGTGACGGCAGCCGGGTTGAACAGCCGCAAGGTAGACGGCAACAAATCGCCAAAATCAAACGCCTCCACCGCGCTATCTTTGATAACGTTGCCCTGAACTGTCACGGCATTGAGGTCATAGCCAAACTCGCCGCCGGCTACAAAGATGCCTGCCGCGCCTTGGCTGCCCACAATGGTGTTGGTCACCACCTGGATAGAATGTCCGCCGCCTGCTCCGCCGACGTAAATACCCTCGCCACACACGCCAAAGGGCTGCTCATCTGTGTCAAGGCCGATAATGTTGTCGCGCACGATGTGGTCAACGCCGGTGACGGCGATGGCGTCTTCGGGCGTGCTGGCTGGATCGGCGCTGTAATACAACATCCCGGCCACGCGGTTGTTTTGCGCCACGTTATCGTGCCCAAAAATCTGAATGCCCGCCCCGCCAAACCAGTTGTAATAGCGGGCGTTGGGCCGGCACTTGCGCTCCCAGCGCACTGCCGGGAACGTGCCATCAGCCCGCGTGCCCACCGTGTTGCCGAGCACAAAGCTATCATCGCCATCCATTGTGATGGCGGTCTGGTCGAATCCGGCCAAAACGTTGTTCTGGACGACGTTATTTACCCCGCCGCTCTGCGCATAAACGCCGGCCTCGCCGCTGCCTCTTTCGGGGTCCTCGGGATTGCGCAGGTAAATCTCATCGCCTGTAACCGACAAGCCAAACCAGTTGTTTTCCACCAGGTTATTGCTTGTGCCAGGCACAGATACCATCCGGTCGCCAAAGCCCTGAAAGGCCAGCCCGCGGATAATGTTGTTGCCACCGGTCAGGGTAAACATACCCTTGTTGTTGTCGCCGCGCAAGATGATGCGCGGGCCGCTAGTTCGACCCACCGGCTGGGTAGAGCCATCAACGGTGATCTGGCCGTTCGTCCCAAAATTGCGCATGATGAATGGCTCGGAGGTTTGGGCGCTATCGAGTTGAATAACCCAAACCTGGTTAACCGAATCATAGCCCGAATCGGTTATGGGGATATTGAAACCGATGCGCGCCGGCAGCGAGCCGAGCGGCAGCAGGCGCGCCTGGTTGATGGCCCGGCGCAGCGTGCATATCCTGCCTGCGTCGGAACACCTCTCACTCATGCCCCCGGCATCTTCGGTGGTCGTGACGGTGATATAGGTGGCGGCCTGAATTGAAGCCGGCATTGCTAAAGCCCGAGTGGCAGCCTCGCCTGGTGGAACGAGGCCTTGGGCAAAAGCCACCACCATACCCGAAAACAAGAGAGCCGCCAATACAACAATAATGATATAAAGTTTGCGATTCATGAGATTTCCTTTCTATTTATTTATCGTAACAGCTCAAAATGTGGGGGGAATCCTTGTGATTACCCTGTCTGGGCAGGGCATGCCCTGCCCTCATCCCAGATTATTAGACCTTAAACGTATGGGGATACGTTGGATCTATTGAAAAGATGTTATTTATCTGTCGCGCAATATCCTGTCGTTCTAGGAGCTTGTCGGAGAGGGCCGTTCGTAGTGCGCGCTTTAGCGCGCTGAAGCGCGCACTACGAGCCTACCAGCCCGCTCTCCGACAGCCTGCTAGGGCGCATTTTGCCTTCTGCCTCATCTTGTCCGATCTGAGCCTCCAAAAAATCAATCAACTCTTGGAAACTGGCAAAGCCGTGGCGCTGCCCGCTGCCCGGACATTCCAACGAAGCGCGCCAAACCTGCTTCTCTCCGTCGTTGGTCTGCCACAGGCGCAGGAGAAAAGATAGGTAACGCTGTGATTGGTTCATTGTTCATCTCCCACCCGGTTTGCAAGAAAGCAAAGCTTTCGCAGTGGTGGAGCCAAAGGCCCCCTGTGGGTAGAAAGTTTTATACTTTCCTATACCACAAAAAAGCCCCACTTGGCAAGTGGGGCCAAACCCTTCACCTACGGGGCATTTCTCAACACTAGCGGCAGGTAAATAGCATTCTTGTAGCTGCGCGCCACCTCAAAGGTGAGCGCAGGCGAAGTGCCGCCGCCAGGAACCGGGTTGAGCACCGCCACGCCCACCGAGCGCGCAGTCTCGACATCGGCGGCGCTGATCTGCGTCGTCAGGCGCGTGCTGCTCACGAACGTCGTCGTCCGCGCTTGACCATTCCACAACACCTTTGCGCCAGAGACAAAGTCTGTGCCGGTGATAACCAGCGTAAAGGCCGGGCTGCCTGCTTCGACCGTCGCCGGGTTGAGGCTGCTAATGTCCGGATCGGGATTGGTCACCACAAAGTATAGGCTGTTGGAACTAAAGTCATTAGAGGTTCCGTTACGCACCTTGACAATAGCCAGACCAGGCGTTGCCAGATAGCCGGCCGGGATAGTCGCCATCAGGAAGGTGCTGCCCACATTGACAGTTGCCAGCGCGTTTCCATTCCACAGCACGGTGGCGTTAGAAAAGTTCTTTCCCGTCAACCCAAAGATGAGTGAGCCACTGGTGACATCCGCGGTATTGGATGTCAGGCTTTCTAGCGATGGCATCTTGCCTAACGCGGTCTTGCCCCATGTGCTGGGTTGGTTGAGCTTGGCGGTCTGCGGCCAGGCGTGCATGAAACTGAGATTGTAGGGATAGAGGTTGTAGTGAATAAAAGCCAAGCCCGCCAGGTGGTCCCATCCGCCCAGCGTAGTAGAATCAATGCGCATCTCGGCGTTCCAGATGCCCTCGCTTCCGCTCGTCTGCACCGCATAGCCGGATGGGCCTGGATTGTTAAAGCCGCTTGTGCCGTCGCCGGCCTTGGCCAAAGGCGTGCCATCTTCTGATATAAAGAAGGCATAATCATTGGTCTGCGGCACTGCGTTGCGGCTATAGTTCCCATCTACCAGCAAGCCGGCAATAGACACTGTCGCCGTGGGATACATTTGCTGGCCAGACTGCAAGCCGGTGAAACAAACCCACAAGTAGGTGCTGGTGCGCAGCATGCGGACGGTGGCCTGCGACCCGCCGCCGTAAGGCGGCAATGACACGTGGTCGCCGAATTGAGCATACGCGCTATCATCGCACAGGCCGTCCAGCGTCATCGTGATGCCGCTGGTGCGCTGCGGAATGTAGAGCGGCAGCACTGTCACCGTCTTTTCTATAGTATCCTCTGCTCCTTGCGAATCCTCAACCGTCAGCGCAATGTCGTGGTCGCCGGGAGCCAGGCCCGGGAAATTCAGCTCTTTCACGTAACTGCCAACTCCCTGGCCATCCAGTTCCCACGAGTACTCGCTGACGGGAATGTTGCCGCCATCTTCCACATCGTAGGCCGCGCCCTCGACCGCGATTGTTTCACCGGCCTCAAAGATTTGGTTTGGCTGCGGCCGATAAATCACCGCCTCCGGCGGGCGATTGGTGACGCTAAAGAGCTGCGACGTGGCAATGACGGTGTTGTAGCCATCGCTGGCGGCCACGCGGATCAGGCTGCCGGTGATGCCGATGGTGCCGTGAATGTCGCTGATGTCATCGAGCGCCAATTCCGCTGTGTAGACCTCGCTTGGCCATGGGAAATTCAGCAACAGCGCATTCCAGTGCAAGCCTCCGTCGGGGCTGTATTGGATGCTGTAAAGCAGGTTGTCGTTGTCGGGGTCATCGGCGTGCCAGCGGATTGCCATCGAGCTATCAAAGACCTCACCGCCGGCCGGGCTGAACAACTCGATGGTGGGCGAGTGCTGCCCCGGCGTGAGTGTGTCCAAGACAGTAGTGGCTGTCATCAAGCGCAAACTGGCGACTGGGTTGGTGGGCGCAGGGATGGTCAGCGCAAACGTGCCAAAGCGCTGCGTGCCGGTGTAGGGCAGGCCGCCGTCGCCCATCATCTTGCTCGGCGTCACGACGCGGTCATCCAGCACAGCGCCGCCGGCATCTAGTAATTGGACATGATAGGTAAGCAAGGCCGTCGCCTGGAGCGCGGCCTGTCCCTGTACGCCGGCCTTGAAATAGGCAGCCTGAGGAACGGCCAACGCCTGCCATTTGCGCAAGAGACCCCGGCTCAACGCGCCGCTGGGATAGACCCAGGCGTAACCCAACTTGCCCTGGTCGCCCGTCAGCTCGACAGCGCCGTTGAGCATCACCACAGATAAAGCCGCCGCTACCTCGTCGGCGGCCGTGGGGGCAGACGGTCCGGCAATGCGATCGAGCAACCATTCTTCCTCAATGTCCAAAATGTTGTGGTACATATTTTTCCAGGTATAGTCGCTCGTCCAACGCCCGCTACCATAAGCCATGTAATCGCGCGCGCCGGTGGGCCAGAGCAACTGGCGGTTGTCTACATCAAAGCCATAATAAGTGTCGGGGTCGGCCAGGGGACCGTCATCCAGCATACACGAATCATAAGGATAGCCGTGATCAATGTCCTCCGGCTTGCCTACCGGACAATCCACATGCCCGCGATCGTAATTGTGAGTCGTTTCGTGCGCCAGAGTCACCCCTGCCTTCGGCCACTGCCAGTCACGAGTGGGGTACTGGGTGTGCGGCGCCATCTTGACCCACGCGGCGTCAAAGTAAAGCGCGCCCATGCCGTTGGTGTCATCCGTGTTGGCCTGGGGATGCACCATCCCCACATACTGAACGGCCCAACTATCGCCGTCGCACTCGTCTGGGTCGTCGCTGAACGACTCGCGCGCCTGGATGTCTAGGAGCGCCTCGCCGGCGTCTGGCACCCAGTCATCCCATTTGGCGCCCTCGTTCAGCTCGTAGGGGCCGTTGCATGGATAAGGTATAAAGCCCCACAGCCAACAGATTTCCAATTCTTCGGCGGGAGAATTCTGGTGATAGACCCACACGTCCGGCACCGGCCACAGCCGCCGGTAGCGATTAATCGTATCCCAAAAGTTTGGATCCTCGGTGGAAGGGAGCGAGTTGTGCGTGCGCACCGGGATAAAAACGACGCAAGCCGGATTCTGCTTGTTAAAGGTGAACGTGCGAGTTTTTTGATCGTTGGCCGGATTAGGATCGTCGTAAATGCCGCGCGGGTCAAGCTCGGCGCGCAGGGTCACGTTGCCAGGATCCAGCATAAACTCGGGCAGCCGGAAATACCAGACCTGGGTGGTGCTGGTGATCATGAACTGAGTCCCCGCCACAAGCGACAGCGCGCCGTTTTCCGGCCCGATTTGGTACACATCCCCCTGAGCATCTGTGATGTGCAAGACGGCTTCGGTGTTGTTGGCGCGCGTCCCGGTGATCAGCCGCCCATAGAGCAGCGCGTAGGTCGTCTTGTTGGCGATTAGCGGAGCGTCGTGATCGCGGTTCTGGACCGTCTGGATGACCAGCCAATCGTCAATCCCCAGATCGCGCGTGATTGGTTGAAGGTTGTACGGCAAGCGGTAGACAGGGCCAAAGTTATTCTTTCGCAAAATCACGCCAATCGTGTCGCCGTATAGTTGACTCATGCTCGTGTTCTGCAGCAGAATGCCGTTAGGCTCTGTCTCGGCCACCGTCTTGACCGGCCCACCGGCCAGGGGCATACGCTGCAGCCGAAGAGTTGTGCCGGGGTATTCGAGCCAGAACAGATAATCGCCGCTGACGGCGGTTGGCCCGTTATAGACCATCCCTTCCGGCAGCGTGTGCATGTGAAGAAAGCCCGGCCCCAGCGGCGTCCGGCCCAAATTCCAGAGGCCATCTGACGGCCAGTAGTAAAAGAAATACATATAGTCGCCATGCCGCTGCAGATGCCTGCTATCGGTAAAGCCAGACATCAAGGTGGTCTTGTTGTTCCAGCAAGTCGAGCCGGTGCAGGTCTTGAGCGAGCGCTGCAAGGCCGTATCGCTCAAGAAATAGACATAGGTATCATCCACCACTATTCCGTTGAGGCCGGTAGCATCGCTGATGCGCCCAGCGCCAAAACTATCCTTGTTCGCCCGGTAAATGCCGCCGGATTGAGTAAAGTACAGGCGGTCCGCGTCTGAGGTGATGAAAAAGTTTGTAAAACCCGCTTCCAGGTTAGCCACGGTGATGGGGCTGCCCGCGCCTATCGGCCAAGAAATCAATTGAGGAGTAGCCGTGTTCAGGTCTTTGTAATACACGCCGTCGTCATCGGCGTACAAATTGGCAAAGGTCTTGCAGGCCGAACCGCTGATCGTCTTGATGGTAATGGGCGAGCCGCCGGTGAGCGGCTTGCGGCGCAGGAACGCCTGGTTGGGCGGGTCGTCCACATTGAAACAGCCCGCCGACCAGTAAACAAAGCCGCCGCCAACGGCCCAATAATTGTGCCGCTCGGTGGTGAGATAGTCGGTGATCTCTTGAGTCGCCATCAATCCCGCAGAATCAACCCTGCTTGCTGGCGGCGCCACCGCCATTGGCCCAATCGGGCTTGCGGAAGCATTCAGCACCGCCCAGCCCGAGGCCAGAACAAAAAACAACACTAGCCACACAGGTAAAAGCTTTTTTAACACAGTTTTTCTCCTCTACACTAGCAGGCTGTCGGAGAGCGGGCTGGTAGGCTCGTAGTGCGCGCTTCAGCGCGCTAAAGCGCGCACTACGAACGGCCCTCTCCGACAAGCTCCTAGCATTAGTATCAACACACAGCCCAAATGTACCTTTTCAATAATCTGGGGTGAGGGCAGGGCATGCCCTGCCCAGACAGTGTAAAGACTCACCCCCACATTTTGAGATGTTACGCCCAAATCATCCACCTCTGGGCATTTGGCTTGGGCGCAAGCCCACCAGCGACCGCAGGGAGTTCCACGACCAGAGAGAGTGGGAAACAGCCCGGCAGGCTTGCGCAAGTCTCGCCCTATCTACTTTTGTCCGTGTCTCAGCATTGTGTCAACTCAGTTATTGCGCAAAATCAGGGGCAAAAAGATGCGCGGTTGAGCTAGCGTCAGCGACAATGGTTCTGTCGCCTGCGAATAAAACTTGACATAGCCCACCACCCGGTAGCTGCGCCCCGTGACGCCGGTTGTATCCCAATTGACCTTCTTTTCTATCGTTGCTCCCGGCAAGAGATTGTTGACCGGCGCTGTGATGAATTGTGTCACCGACAAGCTATCGCTGTTTTGAATCATGAACACGGCCGTGCCGGTGATGGGCATTGTGCCGGTATTGATAACGCCCATACTCAGCTCAATCACATCACCCGGCGCCAAGTGTTCCTGGCTGGCCGTGAGGCCGGTGAGCTGGGCGCCCAACGTGCCCAGCTTTACTTCTGCCACGGCCGTGTCTATCACCAGCCCCCGGCCATCTAGCAGTTCAACCACTAGCTGATAATCTCCAGCCGCATACGCCTGGGTATCCCAGGTCAGGTCTACCATGGCCGTGCCCGTCATCTCGTGCAATGTCTCTAATGGCAGCCCGCCCAACACTTGGTTTGTGCCTCGGGTTCGCACGCTGGGCTGCGCAACGATATCCTGCGTATAGCCCGCGTTATTTATCACCAGGCCAAAATTCACCGGATCGCCCGGCTCGTATTGAGCTGGGTTAGCCTTGAACGAGTCAATCGCCACAGACGTTTTGAGGGTTGAGACGGAGAGCTTGAACTTTTTGTAATAGAGCGCGTCGCCGCTAGCTGCGTGGTAGTAAAACGGGTACAGCACGATGTTCAGGGTGGTGTTGCCATTAGCTTGCTCTTCCACCGACCAATCAAAAACCTGGTCCATCTCTGGGTACCAGCCGGTCACGGTGCGTTGGGCCGGCAATGCAGTATCAATTTCTGCTGTCACTACTGGCAGGCTGAGGTTGCCGGTGACCACCGCGCTGCTGCGGCTGACGAGTTGCACATCCTGCACCCGCTGCCCTGCCCCAAAGTCTACCGACACAGACCACACCGGCACCGGATAAGCGCCCAGCTCGGCCAGCACCCCTCCGCCGGGTATCCGCACCACGTCATAGCCATCCACCTGGCTGAACTCTAACTCTGGCAAAGCCACTCCGAGACTTGTACCTTGGGGTGCCATCGTCACGGTCAGACTTTTATCCTCCGGCGCGCTCAAAGCCGCTGCCTGGGTTTGTAGTCGCCCGTACTTGGGGTCGCCATAGAGATTGCTGGCAAAGGCCCATAGCTTGCGATGATCATAGCCCCAGTCCAAATCCCAGACGGCGCGCTTTACCTGGTTCAGCGCCTGCCCCATTGACTCGTCGGCGCTCCACCGGCTGTACACCCGGCGGAAGGCGTCAGACGTGGATTCTGACTCGACGGACTCGGTGGCCCCGACATAGGCGCCGGCGCCAGCGGCCAGAAAGGCCTCGGCGACGCTCATGTCGTCACTGCTCTCATAACGACCGGTCAAGCAAGCTGCGGCCAGGACCACTGGATTGGTGCCGCCTAGATCGTAGAATAGGTTTGCTCCAACGAGGTCCCACGATGAGACACCGTAGCACCATTGATGCTCATTGCCGTGACCGTTGTACAAAATCACACCATTGTCGGTCATTTTCGGCTTGGTTGCCTGCATGGCTGCGTCCCAATCCTCGTCCCAGATCGTCCAGTGCACTGGATTTACGTCAGCCATCTCATAGTCCATCTGGTCAGCCACATAGTTGACATTGTCCTTATGGCGAGACTCGGTCCCGCTGATCAACAAGGCGCGAGAGCGATTAAAGCCATAGCCGGGATCGCCCCGGGCAGCGTGGATATTGTTCTCCAGGTAGATGTTCAGCACGGTCAGATCGTTGCCGATCACCCGCCCCACCACCAACTCTGGCCGGGCGGTTTCGCCGCGTGTATGCGCGTACCACAGATCAGAGTCGTGCACATAATCGGGAATGTTGGGACCGGTGATAAAGTGTTCCTCTCCCACATAGTACGAAGAGACGATCTCGGTCTCGCCCACGATAAGCACATAGCCCTGGTCTGTCTCGTTAAAGACCGGGTTCAACGCCTTTGCCCACCAACCGTCCTCCTCAATTAGGTCGTCCAGCTTGTCCGAGTTGCTATACTCGAAAAGATAGCCCAGAACGCCGTTTTCGAGCGAGGCCAGCTCGGCCATGTTGGCAAAAAGTTCTTCTGCGTCTGGATGCGACACAGAAAGAACGCCGATCAACATGCTGTACACCCGGACTGGATTGGTCACAATCACATAGTCGGCCTGGCGCACGGCGTTATCTATGGCATCCTGCAGCGGCAGCATGCCATACGAAGGATCGTTCACAATCTCGCCTGGCAGGCTGTACGCCTCTGCATCCCAAGAGTCGGGGGTCCGGTTCATAACCACCCCAACATTTATTTTACCGATATAGCCGGGAACTTTGACCTCGTGTATGATGGGCACCACCACGTAACTGACGCTATAGTCTTCGCCAGGCTCAAGCGTAGGAACGTTTAGGAACTCGATTTTCACGCGAGTGTGGCGTTGCGTGTGCGCCGCTGTTGTCCACTCGCTCCAGGCAGTTTTGACCGTATAATCCCCTGACAGATCGTTCTGGTAAACCTGCTGCAAGTTGTCAATATTGTCCATGATCTCGTTTACGCTGACGGCGATCGCGCCGGCGTTGTGCAAGTCAAGCGTAATCACCAGCGTGTTGCCCTCGCGCCGGATAGATCGCTCGATCTCTAGCATCGGTTCACCCTGCTCCACCACCAGGGTGTGACTCTCTTCGATCTGGCTTGAGCCTTTCTTGCCCACCGTTTTGACCTCGTAATTGCCCTCGGCCAGCCCGCCGATATCGCCCGTCAGCGTGTTTAGCAGGGTAGCGGGCGGCGGGGTGATGGTGTCCTTGAGCACGCCGCCAATCCACAGTTCGATGCTGTCCAAGGCTATCGGCGTCAGGTTATCACAATCCACTGCTTCCAGTCCCGGCGGCACCTCGTCGGCCTCACTAAAGCCGCTTGCGGTGCAGCGCCACTCGTAAGCGGCCGCGTCCACACTGGCATCAATCATCGTGCCGGCCGGCACGCTGCTGCCGGCAATGTACAACTTTTGGCCGTTGTAGGGTTCGTTGATCCACATGCGGAGCGGGTAGGTTGCATCACCCGAGATTGAAATATCTTGCTCAACCAGGCTAAAAGCTGTTGGGTGCTGCCGGTAGGCTACGCATGCAAAGTGGCGGGCGCCAAAAAAGCTGCTCCGCGTCAGGCCCAATGCGGCCGGCGATACGTACAAGCTGTAACGCGGAAAGGCCCCGCTCGTGTCGGCGCTATAGTCGGTGCCCAGCAACGTGCCGTCCATCGAGCACATCACCCGGTCCATATACTCATCATCTTCTATTTCGACCCTCACCTCCCAAAACTCGTAAAAAGTACTGGGGTATTTTTGCACGCTCAACGAGTGAATCACTGGCGGGTCCGAACCTGGTGGATCAGTTTCGAACTGAACCGCCTCGCTGTTGACCGTCATCCCGGCCGCATCCGCGCAAAAGGCCATTACATAATAAGTTTTGCCAACCATCAGCCCGCTCAAGTTGATGCTGTGCGAGGTGATATAGGTCCCAGGCCCGGCCTGGTCTTGCGATTGGTTATAGGGAGACCGGCCATACTCTACCCGCGATTGGCAGGCTTCGTCTGTCGTCCAAACGACCCTGGCCTGCGTCTCGGTAATGTCCACCACGTCCGGCCCGGTAAGGATTTCGGGCGGGGTTTCATCGCAGGCCCACGTTTCAGTCCACTCATTGTTGGCTTCACTCACCTCGGCTATCTCGTCAGCCCAGTCGGCCACCACGCTCGCAGTCATGGTGCCAGAGCCGCACGTCCAAACATAATCCACGTACCCAAGCCCCACACCGCCTGGCCCCACCGGTTGGAGATATTTATCGTAGGCAACCGTAGTGACGCCTTGCTTGAGGCTCACGTAAAACCCGGCCGGCGCAGTGGTGTTGCCCAGGTTGTGGATGGTATAGCCAATGCGGCCCTCATCCGCTTCATTCCAGGCCGTGCTGATCACAAGGTCGGGCAAGTCAGCCGGATTTACCACCTCTACGCCCTTGTAGGCTGTCACCGCCCCGCCGCAGTTTTCAGCCGTCACCGTAATCATCTTGCTGCCGGGATCGCTCCACTGGTAGAGTTGGTCCGAAGCATTGGCGCTCACACTATATACATGTGGAGTTTGCCCCGTCGCTTCCCACGTGAACGTGACCGGGAGCGTGACATTATATGGCGAGGCGGCGGCGCTATAGGTGTACGGCTGCCCCGAGGCAGTCACCATGGGGCCGCTCAGCCCGACGCGCGTGATTGGATTTGTGCAGCCGGGCGATGGATCGCTGATGTGAACCGTATGCACCGTCGAGCTTGACCCGCCGCAGTGGGTTGCCACCACCGTCAGCGTCTTGACGCCGGCCGTGGCCCAGTTCAGCGTCACCGCTTCGCCGTACAGCGGATCTGGATAGTCGGTTACCTGCCACCTCACATTGTCAGGCGGGTCGGCATCAACCGGGAAATAGACGACGTCAAAACTATAGTCCACTCCCGTTAGACCGGAAATAGCACCGTTCACGTCAATAGATGTGATCGGCTCGCATGTGGGCGGCGGCGCGCCGTACTCGATGACGAGGGTGGGCGGATCAGAAGTCTCGCGCGAATGCCAGCTCCCGCCATCAACGCCGGGGGCAGACCAGACCCTGATGCCATAATTTGGCAGGCTGCCCTCTCCCCAACTCTGGACGATATTGCTCACATCCCAATAGGTAAAGCCGCCTAGCACAGAAGTAGTGGGGGGATCGCCCAGGTTGTCTGAGGCCGGGCGAGTATTCCAATTGACGACCATCTCTTCCCACTCCTCTGTGACCACATCTGCGTACAGGTCGTTTGCCTGCGGCGTGTTGCTCGCTTGCGCGTTCAAGTTGAACATCCAGCGCATGCTCAGTGTTGCCTGAGAAACCGAAAACTCGGCCGGCAAACTGGCAAGATCAAAAGCTACCAGGCTCCACTGCGCAACCCCATTAGCCGCACTCAGATAAGTGGCGCTGCCATAGTTGGTGCTGGGGTGGGCAGAATCAACTTCAGTGTCGGCTACCGCCGTCAGTTCCGCCTGGCGCGTATAATAGATGACCAGTTCTGGCGGCGTGGCCGTGTTGCGAGCCTGGTACGTCCTGACGCCAGTATCGGGTACCATCGTCCTTAGCGCAATGCCGTTCCTGGTCACCGAGCCAGCCTGCCAGGCCTGGGCAATATTTGTCACGTCAAACACCGTCCAGTCTCCCGGCACGTGCGCGACGGTCGGATCGCCCAAATGGGATGTGCCCGGCAAGCTATTCCACGTCACCGTCCCTTCATTCCATGCGCCCAAAATGGCTTGAGGTCGCATAAGGAATGCGTCCGGCATCACATCGAACGAATAGGCCGACAGAGTGGCGCTGATAACGGTTGCATCGGCCGGCAACCCGGCAAGATCAAAATCCATCAAGATCCAAGATGGATATGAGCTTTGGCTGCTCAGTCTCAGTTCTGGGTCCGCGCCATGATTGACGCCGGGGTTCGCCTGCTCCACCCAGGTGTCCTTGTGCGCTGTCAACGTGAGGACAAATGGGGTTAGCGCGCCCGCCTGCGGAGCGGCCGGCAGCTTGCTTTTGCCCGGGGCCGCCGCTTGAACCAAGGGCGAATCAGGCTCTCGTTCCAAATTGACAGAGCTGCCCGATAAAGCGGGAGTCGTCACCGAGCTAATCATCAAAACGGCAACCAGTATCGCGTTTAGCAAAACTTGCTTTTTAATCTTGGCCATCATCATTTTTTCCTTTCTTGATTATCCGCCAGGCATGACGGTCTCAGACAGGCTTTTTGCTGCCTGCGTTTTTCAGTGTAACACTCTCCCGTCAAAAAAACGTCAAACTGCCCTTTTTCAAGAGTCATAGTATAATCTGGGGGTCTCCCCATCTTGGATTAGCAATGGCGCAATTATCAATTTCTCTGCTTGGGTCTTTTCAGGCAATGTTAGGTGGCAAGCCGGTCAGCTTTGCCACCGACAAGGCACGCGCGCTTTTGGCTTATCTGGCGGTCGAAGCAGACCACCCCCACCGCCGCGAGGCGCTTGCGGGCCTGCTGTGGCCCGACCAGCCCGAAGCCAAAGCTCGCCACAGCCTGCGCCAGGCGCTTTCGCACTTGCGCCAGGCCATTGGCGATTGCCCGCAGCAGCCCTATTTGCTGGTCACCCGCGACACTGTTCAATTCGACCCCGCCTGTGATTACCGCCTGGATACAGCAGCCTTTAGCTCGCTTGTCCAAGAATGTGCCAGGCACCCCCACCGCCGGGTGGGAGCGTGCTACCCTTGTTTGCGGCGCATGGAGCAAATGACGGGCCTGTACCGGGGAGATTTTCTGGAACAGTTCTTTATAAGCGACAGCAGCGCCTTTGAAGAATGGGCCTTGCTCAAGCGCGAATGGCTGCGCCTCCAGCTTGTTCAAGTTTTAACCAACCTGGCCGAATATTACGAACAGCGGGGCGAGCTGGACCGAGCGCGCGAATATGTCCGAAAGCAGGTGAGGCTAGAGCCTTGGCATGAAGAAGCCCACCGGCAATTGATGCGCTTGCTGGCGCTCGACGGGCAGCGCAGCGCCGCCCTGGCCCAGTATGAAACTTGCCATCAAGCCATGACCAAAGAATTAGGGGCCGAGCCTGCCCCCGCGACGGTGGCTCTATATGGCAAGATTCGAGCAGGGACGCTAGAACACCCCAAGCCATTGCACAACTTGCCGGCTTTTCCCACCACCTTTGTCGGCAGAGAAAAAGAACTGGCCGAACTGGCCGAGCTTTTAGCCAACCCCGCTTGCCGCCTGGTTACGCTGGTTGGGCCGGGAGGCATTGGCAAGACGCGCCTTGCGCTCCAGGCGGCCTCAAATCAGATTGGGGTGTTTTCTCACGGCGTCTATTTTGCGCCTCTGGCAGATGTTCACTCCACCGATCTGCTTATCCTTGCCATCGCCAACGCGCTGCGCCTTCAGTTTTCTGGCAGCCAGGCGCCCAAAGAACAATTACAAAGCCACTTGCGCCAGCGTGAATTGCTGCTGGTGCTGGATAATATGGAGTATCTGTTAAAAGCCAGCCCTATTCTGACCGAGCTGCTCAACTGCGCCCCCGGCCTCACACTTTTGGCAACCTCGCGCGAACGGCTGAATCTGCAAGAAGAATGGGTCTACCAACTCGATGGACTCACCTACCCTTCCCCTCTCCTTCCTCTGCCTTCATCCCTAGCTCCTACCACCTACACCGCCATTGATCTCTTCCAACAGCGAGCGCTCCAGGTGCAGCGGCAATTCTCGCTGGAAGAACAGGCTCCCGCCGTCATCCGTATTGTCCAACTGGTTGAGGGCTTGCCCCTGGGCATCGAATTGTCGGCTGCATGGGTGGGCATTCGGCCATGCGCAGAAATTGCTCAAGAGCTAGAGCGCGCGCTTGACATTTTGGCCTCCAGTCTGCGCAATGTGCCCAAACGGCAGCAAAGCATCCGGGCCACGTTCGAATATTCGTGGCGCTTGCTTTCCGAGCCAGAACGTCAGGTCTTGGCCGGGTTGTCTGTTTTTAAAGGAGGCTTTACGCAATCCGCAGCCGCGCCGGTAGCAAACGCCTCGCCCGATCTTTTAACCGCGCTGTGCCAAAAATCGCTCTTGCGTTGCGAGGCGGATGGGCGATTTTACCTCCATCACCTGCTGCAACAGTATGCGGCAGAAAAACTAGGCGAGGCCCAACAAGCGCAAGCAGCCCGCGCCCGGCACGCCCATTACCATGCCGCTTTTCTTCAACAGCGCGAACAAGCCTTGCAAGGCCCTGGCCAAAAAGAGGCAGCGGAAGCTATTGCCGCCGATATTGAAAACGTGCATGCCGCCTGGCAATGGGCCATTACGCAAGAGAATTATGAACTGATTGAAGCGCCAATCGGCAGCCTGTACTATTTTTACGATATGCGCAGTTGGTTTCAACAGGCCCACCAGATCTTTGAGCAACTCGTCCAAACCTTGCAAGCGGCCGGCGGCGCGCCCGAGCGGCTCTTGGGGCAAGCCTTGGTAAGGCTGGGGGGCATATCGTTTCGCTTGGGGCTTTATAAAGCGGCCCGTGAATTACTCCAACAAGGCATAGCTATCTTGGACCGTCTTGGCGATCAGACCGAACTGGCCTTTGCGCTCATCGCCCTGGGGCATGTGGCGCTCTATCAACACGGCCACGACGAGGCCAGGCAATGCTACGAAACCAGCCTGGCCCTCCATACCCAGCAAGACAACCAGCCGGGGCTAGCGGAAGCGCTCAACAGCCTGGGGGTGGTCCTGCGCGAACGAGGCCAGTACGCCGAAGCAAGGCAGGCGCTAGAACAAGCCCTGGACATTGGCAAAAAGCTGGGCAACCGCTGGAGAGTTTCCTTCTTTCTAAACAACCTCGGCATCGTCGCCCGCATGATGGGCGACTATGCCCAGGCCGGGCAATGCTACCAGGAAAGCCTGGCTCTCAAGCAAGAATTTGGCGATCTGCGCGGCGCGGCGATCTCCCTAAACAACCTGGGCAACATTGCTACAGCGATTGGCGAACTAGATGAGGCCCAGCGCCTCCATCAAGAGAGCCTGAAAATCTGCCAGGACATTGGCGACCAACTGGGCATAGCCCGCTCGCTCAACAACCTGGGCATGGTGGCCCATACACTAGGGGAGTACAAAAAAGCCAAACAATTGCACCAACAAAGCCTTGCCATCAAACAAGAAATAGGCGACCAGCGCGGCGCGGTCCATTCGCTCAAGCACCTGGGCAAAGCAGATGCCGAGTTGGGCCACTATCAGCCCGCCCGCCAACATTTGCGTCAGGCCTTGCAGCAAGCCACCGAGTTAAAAGCCACGCCGCTGGCTCTGGACATTCTAAAAGAAATCGCCGAATTGATGGCTAAAGAAGGCAACCCACACCGGGCCATCCAATTGCTGGCCCTGGTTCGGCATCACCCCTCCGGCGAGCAGGCAACCCAAGACCAGGCTGGGCAGCTGCTAGACAGCTTGAGCTCACAGCTATCGCCGCAGGAACGCGCCGCTGCCGAGCAAGCAGGCTCATCCCAGTCGCTCGAAACAATCGTCGCTGAACTCACACGCCCATTGACGCCCCCGCCAGACCATGCTAAGATAGCCCCCTAGCCTAGTTCGCGTCTCAAAACCTGCCTAGCTACCGTATCCCCATACGGTAGCGGAGGGATACCTGCCTATGAGTTTTGAGACGGAAACTGGCCTATAGCTATGCAAACGTAACTACTCAGCATCCTGAGCGGAGCGCCGCGCTCCTTCGACTGCGTTTCACTTCGCTCAGGATGCGCGGCGCGTAGCCTGCTCTGTTGGCAGACAGGTCGAAGGGTGCCGGCTGAGTAGTTACATGCAAACATCAATAGGAGCACTGTGATTTCAGCCGCACCAACGCCGCTGCGCAAACGCTGGCAGCTTGCCCCTCCGGCGCCAGAAAATCTGATAGCACGCTTTGACCATCTGCCTCCCTTGGTGGTGCAGATCCTATACAACCGGGGCATTACCGACCCAGCAAAAGTGGAGCATTTCCTCAGCCCTGCCCCGGCCCTGCTCAACCCCTTGCAACCGCCCAAGCTCAAAGGGCTAGACCTAGCCATTGCCCGCCTGCGCCAGGCCATTCACCAGCGCGAGCCCATTGCCGTCTATGGCGATTATGATGTAGATGGCGTCACCGCTACAACTCTCCTGGTTGAGGCGCTATCGGCCTTGGGCGGCCAGGCGCAGCCCTACATCCCCAACCGCGTTGACGAAGGCTATGGCCTCAACATCGAGGCGCTGTCCAAGCTCAAAGAAAGCGGCGTGCGCGTGGTGGTGACGGTAGATTGTGGCGTGCGCTCGATTGACGAAGTAGCCTTTGGCAACCAGATTGGGCTGGATCTCATCGTCACCGACCACCACTCCACCACCGAGCAGGTTGCCCCGGCCCTGGCCTGCATTGACCCCAAGCAGCCCGGCTGCCCCTACCCGTTCAAAGAGTTATCCGGTGTGGGACTGGCCTTCAAGCTGGCCCAGGCTCTGTTCACCGTCGAAAATTCGGTCAGAGTAAAACAAGCCTTGCCCCCACTCAATGCCGAAAAGCTGCTCGACCTGGTAGCCCTGGGCACTGTGGCCGACCTGGTTCCGCTCATAGCCGAAAACCGCTGGCTGGTGGTGCACGGATTGCGCCAGATGAACCAATCGCCCCGCCCTGGCATTGCCGCCCTCATGAATGTGGCTGGGGTGCAAGTTGTTGACGCCGGCACAATTGGCTTTGGGTTAGGTCCCCGCCTCAACGCCGCTGGGCGCATCGAGCATGCTATGGCCGCCTACCAGCTTTTAGCTACCCACGACCAGGCCGAGGCGCAGACGCTGGCCCAAAAACTTCACGACACAAACCGCGAACGCCAAGACCTGACCCGCACAACCCAAGAGCAAGCCCGCCAACTGGCCCTGGCCCAAGACCCCACCGCCTTGCTGCTCTTTGCCGCCTCGCCCGAATTCAAGGCCGGCGTGGTCGGCCTGGCCGCCGCCCGCCTCACCGAAGAATTCTACCGCCCGGCAGTTGTGGTGGAGCTGGGCCAAGCAGAAAGCCGCGGCTCGTGCCGCAGCATCCCCGAATTTCACATCACCCAGGCGCTCGACCAGTGCGCCAGCCTGCTAGTGCGCCACGGCGGGCACGCCGCAGCCGCCGGCTTTACCGTGCGCAACGAAAACCTGCAGGCTCTAGCCGCCCGCCTGCGCGCCATCGCCACCGAACAGCTCGGCCAGCGCGATCTTTGCCCAACCCTTGCCATAGACTGTGAATGGCCGCTCGATGCCCTGAACCCAGACGTTTTCCACGCGCTGCAACAATTGGAACCATGTGGCTATGGCAACCCCACCCCGCTCTTGTGCAGCCGAGGCGTGCTGGTGCTAGATACCCGGACGGTTGGAAGCGAAGGCGCCCACCTCAAGCTGCGCCTGTGCAAAGGCCGCGTGGTCTGGGACGCCATCGCCTTCCGGCAGGGGCAGCACGCCAAGCAACTGGCGCGTGGGGTATACATTGATATTGCTTACCATCTGGAAGAAAACGAGTGGAACGGCGCCAAGACCTTGCAGATTAACGTGCGAGACCTGCAATGGGCCGACGCCAAGTGAGGAAACCATGACTATTTTGCTGACAGGCCCCGCCGGTTTTATTGGCAGCCACCTAGCCCAGGCGCTCTTGGCGCGCGGCGAGCGCGTGGTAGGACTGGATAATTTTAACGACTTTTACAACCCTGCCCGCAAGCGTGCCAATATTAAAGAAATCCAAGAGACCGCGGGGGATTTCAAGCTGGTTGAAGGCGACATCCGTGACGAGGCCACCATCCAGGCTGTCTTTGAATCGGAACACCCCACCGCTGTCATCCACCTGGCTGCCATGCCGGCGGTGCGCTATTCGGTGGGCCGCGCCTTTTTGTATGAAGACGTCAATGTGCGAGGCACACTGGTTTTGCTAGAAGCCGCCCGGCGGCGCAACATACAAAATTTCGTCTTTGGCTCGTCGTCGTCGGTTTATGGCAATGACACCCCGGCCCCCTTTCGAGAAGACGCCCCGTGCGACCGTCCCCTGGCCCCCTACCCTGCCACCAAGCGCGCCGCCGAGCTAATGTGCGCAATGTACCACCACCTGTATGGCCTGCCGTGCACTTGCCTGCGATTGTTCAACGTTGTCGGCCCGCGCAGTCGGCCCGATATTGCCCCTTACTACTTTACCGAAACTATCCTGCAAGAGCGCGAACTGACACTGTTCGACCCCGAAAACGTGCAGCGCGATTTTACCTACGTGGGTGATATTGTGCAGGGCATCTTGGCGGCGCTCGATGCGCGCCTGCCGTTCGAAATCATCAACCTGGGCAATCACCACCCCGTTGTGTTGCGCCGCTTTGTCCAGGTCATCGAAGAGTTGGTCAAAAAGCCCGCCCGCATCCGTCTTGCGCCGCTGCCCGCCACCGATGCCCTCATCACCTGCGCCGATACAACCAAAGCGCAAAAACTGCTGGGCTTTGCCCCCAACACGCCGGTAGAGGAAGCAATGGCAAAATTCTGGGAGTGGTACCAGCGGAACGTTCAACGTTAAACGTTTTCCGCGCCAAGCGGCGACCGTTGGGGTGATTTGTTCGTTGGGGCGATTCGTGAATCGCCCTACTGTAAATCCGCCAGCTTGCGCGCCACATCAAGCGCCTCTTGCTTGGTGTGGATTTCCCCCGCCACCTGCGCCTCGCGGATTGCTTCCAGCAACTCACCCACCCGCGGACCGGGGTGCAGTCCCAGCGCCTTGATAAGTTCACCGCCTGTAACCAGCAGCGGCGCTTCCAGACGTCCTCGCACGCGCTCGAAATAGCCGCCCACCAACTCGCCGGCCGTATTCAGCCGCTTGGCCCACCGTTCCGGCGGCACGTCTGGCCCGTGCGTCGCCAGGTGGTCGGCCAGCGCCAGCAGGACGATATCTATCCCTGCTGCGCCGGTATCTCGAAAATAGCGATACATCCCCCGCGCCGTCAGGCCGGCATCGGCCAGTTGCTGCGGGCGCATGTGGTTGGCTACAATCGTCTGCACTCGTTCTGCCTCCACATTCGCAAAGCGCAAGGCCTTGGCGCGGGCCGCCGCCATTGCCGCGCCCAGCTTGTCGTGGTTGAAAAAGCGTGTGCGGCCATCGTCCTCCACCGTCAGCGCCGCCGGCTTGCCGCAATCGTGCAGCAGCGCCGCCAGCTTGAGCGATTCAAGCACAGTGCGCTCGTCCGAAAGCGCCACAGCCAGGTGCTCCAGCACATCCTGGCGATATGGCCCCAGCGTCCGCTCCAGATCGCCCCACACATACTGCGGAACAGGCAAAGCAGGCGCAACATTGCCGCCCCGCAGCAGATTTAGAATCTGCTCAAGCGCCTCGATCAGCGCCAGCGTGTGCTCAAAAACATTCCAATGGTGCGGGCGGGATTGCTGAGTGGCTTGCATGGACGCAACTTCGGGCAGCACCCGCGTCAGCGCATCCAGGCCATCCAACTGGCGCAAGCTGGCAGCGGCGCCATTCATCGCCAACATTTGCGCCAGCTCGTCACGCACGCGCTCAGCCGAAACGCCCCCCAACAACTGCGCGTCGCGCCGC
>JBGSMF010000136.1:0-7156 GCA_041740315.1 Thermoflexales bacterium | reverse complement strand
CGACCGGGCTGTACGACTATCACGCCCGCGCCTATGACCCGGTCTTGGGACGCTTTTTGTCCGCCGATACGATTGTGCCCAGCCCGGCCAATCCGCAGAGTTTGAATCGGTACAGCTATGTCAGCAACAATCCGCTCAAATATGTTGACCCGAGCGGGCACACACCGGTTTGTGGCTTTTCATATTCCGACCCGGAATGCAACGAGATGTACGGCTGGGGTGATATATGGACTGAAGCGGAGACTGAGGACACGGGCTGAGTTCGCTCAAGCATTTGAGTTGCTTGTATCGTTTTTTGACCTGGCCGATTACTACATAACCGCACGCGATTGTGCCCAGGGTGATTGCTCCGTTCTGGCTCTGGCGGGAATGGTTTCGCCTATCGCATCAGGCAACTCGTTCAAGTATTTGCGGCACATAGACAATGCTGCTTTCGAGAAACTGCTGAGCTTGGGAGCGCGGAATGGGGATGAGGTTCTAGGTATATTAAACAAAGCTGGTGCCGATACTGTTATTCGAGCCATGACCGACAAAGCTGGGAACCAAATTGTGCTCCGGGCGGGAAATCGCGAGCTTGGCCTCAGACATATCGTCGGTCGTCACCTGACAGGAGAGATTCATGACAAATACACAACTTACTTTTCTGATCGGCTCAAAGTAGGAGATGTTGTTGACCTTGTCACCCAAACAGTCCAAAATGGAGATCGAACTTGGAGTGAGTTTCATAAAAACTGGCACTATCGCTGGTATCACGAGACATGGGGCTGGATAAATGTTCTCGTTAATGAGGCGGGGGAATTAACCTATGCTTTTCCCGACTAAACCGCTCAAAACATTTACAGGTTTGTTTAACGCTGTTCGGCTAGACTTTACACCAGAATCTCCCTTGGCAGAGGAAGAGCGTTCCAAATTTAGCGCGAACTATCCAACAACATTGGCGTTCCTCCATGTTTATTTGGATGGACAGGATGCGGCGGAATTGATTCCATCAGGATACCTGATGGGAATATTAAATGGTTTGCTGGATGGATTTGCTGTTCTGGCAACAGGTCAGGGTGCACCATCTCCAGTGGGTTGGGGTAGCGATCCATGGCAATTCGGCTTGCGAAGTGATGTATCACACAACAAGGTGTATATTACCTTGCATGTACCTGGACGCTGGGTAGCCATGCAGGATGTAAGCGTGCCGCTTGATCGGTTCGGGCAAGAAGTCATCCGCCTAGCGGAAAAATGGGAAAGATATTTACATCGTTTTTACCATAAAGAAATGCTGGATCCGAAATGGGGTGAGCATTATCGCCACTTCCGACATTACATAGCAAGAGCAAAAGAGGCACTGCGGGAATTCGAATGCCGTTAGTTTGTAGGGCGGGCACTTTTGCCCGCCCTTTTCTTTTTGCCGGGTGGGTTGGGGGCAAAGGGGAAGGGTTGACCTCTCCCCCGGCCCCTCCCCGAGGCGGGAAGGGGAGCTTGGGGGCATAGACTCAAAGGGTTTCTAAAAATCTCTTCCCAAACAGGGAGAGCGTGCGCCCCCTTCCCTCGCAGCCTGTCCCGCGACCCCCAAAGGGGGGAGTGGGAGGAAGGGGGTGG
Organism: Thermoflexales bacterium; assembly: GCA_041740315.1. Lineage (GTDB taxonomy): Bacteria > Chloroflexota > Anaerolineae > Fen-1058 > Fen-1058 > JBGSMF01. The sequence goes on along the minus strand of JBGSMF010000136.1, from coordinate 5,566 downwards.
GGGGTTGGGTTATAGCGCGCGCTTATAGCGCCAGCGCTTGTTTTTGGGTCGGGCTTGTGCTAGAATGGTTGTGCAGCGTGGTAAGAGTTTTGGTCTGGTATCACAAGGGGAGGTGATCAACTGATGGAAGAAAAGCAATTGCTGGCGCGCATTACGCTTGATCCCAAGGTGATGACCGGCAAGCCGGTTATCAAGGGCACGCGGCTGACAGTTGAATACATCCTCAATTTGCTGGCGCGCGGCGCGAGCATGGCAGAGATTTTGCAAGAGTACGATGGGCTGGCGCAAGAGGATATTCAAGCCTGCCTGCTGTTTGCGGCGCAGACGCTCGAAAGCACACTCTTTATGCCGCTGGCGGTGGAGACGGCCTAGATGCGTTTTCTGGTGGATGAGTGTAGTGGCCCGGCCCTGGCAGGTTGGTTGCGCGCCCAACAGCACGCTGTCTTTTCGGTGTACGAGCAAGCGCGCGGGATGGACGACGACGACATTATCCAGAAAGCTTGTGCGGAAGATTGGATCCTGGTCACAAATGACAAGGATTTTGGAGAAAAAGTCTACCGTGAGCGGCGTCCGCATAAAGGCGTTATCTTGTTGCGTCTGGATGATGAACGAGCCGCCACCAAGATTGATACCATGCGGCGGCTGTTGGCAAGCTATGCCGATCAGTTGGCGGGGAATTTTGTGGTGGTGACCGAAACCCGGATCCGCTTTGTCCATCTGTAAGCTGAGACGGCCAGAAAGCACATAGGGCGGGCAAATGCTCGCCCTTTCTTTTTGCCGGGTGGGTTGGGGGCAAAGGGGAAGGGTTGACCTCTCCCCCGGCCCCTCCCCGAGGCGGGAAGGGGAGCTTGGGGGCATAGACCCAAAGGGTTTCTAAAAATCTCTCCCCCCATACAGAGAGGAGAGTGTGTCCCCCCTTCCTTGCGAGGGAAGGGGACTAGCTTGTCCCGCGACCCCCAAAGGGGGAGTGGGAGAGGGTAGGTCCTAGAACCGGGCTTCTTTCTCCTGGCCTGACCGCCAGGGCAGAAACCCGGCTTCTTGTTTGGGCCAGCCGCCCCAGTTGCGTATTTGAGAATTTATACTAAACTATTTATATGGCTTTGTAACTGCTCGGCCTACCCTCCCGCAGGTTACAATTTGGTGACTTGGGGTTTGCGAAACCGATGGAGACGCGCGTGCTCGCTAAAGAGCATCCAAACCTGCGGGAGGGTGAGCAATTACGTGGCTTTGAACCAGGGAGGGTAGAGTGGATATTAATTTGGGAGATGAACGGATTGTCGAACTGCAAGCGGCATTGTCGCTTGAACAAATACAGGAAAAAGCGCTCTCCAAGCGCCCAGATGTCTTTGGGCAGGTAACCAAGCTGCTCCAACGCCCTAAACCCGAAGATATTGACATCACGGCAATCCAAAAACGCCTGGAGCCATTTTGGCATGCGGCGGCGTCGGCGCGCTATGTGTATGACCGGCGGCAGGCTTTTCGCGTTGAGGTAGCGCCCGAAGTGCAAGCCGTTACACTCTACGGGCAAGAGCACCCCGTCGTCAAAGACCGCGGCAACGTGTTTCAGATCGAAGCGGTCGAGCACTGCGTAGAAGAGCTTGAGCGCGAACTGATTCTAGATGCGGCCAAGGGCGAAGAGGCCGACCTGGGCAAATATTTGGATTGCCCCCATCTCACCGTGCCGGACCTGGCGACGCTGGGGCAAAGCGGGAGCGTGGTGGTGCTGCCCGAAGTGCGCGGCTCGTTTGTTGTCCGCAAACTGGTGACGCTGCTGATGAAAACATTCCAGGCCGACAAGATCCACGAAGAAAGAATTGACGTCAAGCAATTGACGCTCTTTTACCGCTCGGTCTACGCGGTAGAATATTTGTGGAAGACCAAACAAAAAAAACAAGTGGTTGAATTTGACGCGCACACGGGCGATTTCAAGGTTACCAGCGGCGAGATCAAGAAACAAGTGGTGCGCATTTTGGAAAATGATGCCTTGTTTGACATCGGCGCGGACGCCATCGGCACCGTCTTGCCGGGGGTCAACGTGGCAATCAAGCTGGGCCGCCTTGCCGCCCGCAAAGTCATCCGCTAAGGATTGGAAATTAAATAACTTTTCCACAATGACGCCGAAATACAGGCAAAACAAGCTACAGATGAGCAAGCTATTTGATTCTTAGCCCTAAAATAACGAAAGGAGCAAAAGCCATGTCTGAAGAAAAATCTGAAGAAAAGGACTATAGCAGCAAGTGGATTGTTTCTGAAATGCGCCCCCTGGGCGCGGGCTGGTATGTGCAGGTAGGCATTATTGAAGACGCGCGCGGCGCCCGCAAGGTGCGCGTGGCGCGCGGGCGAGCCAACCCACAGGGCGGCATCACTCAATCGCAAAAGATTAACCTCAAACCCAAAGAGTGGCCGTGGCTGCGCGAGCAGCTCGACCGCTTTATTGCCCAAATGCAACAAGAGGCGCCCGAAGTTGAAACGCCCAATGAAGCCTGAGCCGTCCCCTGGCCTGCTTCGCCTGGCGCAACATCGCCACTTGGCGGCGCTGGGGGTACTGGTATTGTCCGGCGCATTGGCGGCCTGGGCCATTATTCAAACCCTGCCCATGCCACTGGCAATCATTGCCTGGCTGCTGGCGCCCTTGTTGTTGGCGGCGCTCGTCTACCAGATGCTGAATTCCGTCCATCAATGTAGTCTGCAAGCTAATGCCCTGGCCGAAATGGAGCGCCAGCTTGTCACTTTGGAAGAATCCAACACGGCCCTCAAAACAGCCAGGCAAAAAGTGGCCCAGCAAAAAATGCTGGCCGAAAACCTGCTGGCCGTTGCGCGCGCCACCACCCAGCAACCCATCTTGGAAACCATGCTCCAAAACGTCCTTGATATTACCGCCGCCCTCACCGACACAACGCACGGCAGCTTGTTTCTGCTCGATCCACAAGGGCGCATTGCTCAACACCTGTTTACCCGCCAGGATGCGCCGGCCAAGCCCAATGAAACAACCATCGGAATGATCCTCAAAGACGGGCTGGCCGGCTGGGCCATTCACAATCAACAATTGGCCTCTTGCCACGATGCGCAAGACGACCCGCGTTGGGTCGAACGGCCCGACCAGCCCCACCCGGTGCGCTCGGCCGTTGTCGTCCCGTTTACCATCCGCGGCTCTGTGACCGGCGTGCTGACCCTGACCCACCCATCGCCGCGCCACTTTACCGAGACGCACGAAAAACTCCTCAGCAGCGCCGCCGACCAGATTGCGGTTGCGCTGGACAATGCCAAAATGTTCCGCACCATGATGCGCATGGCCGACCGGATGGGTTTGCTCTATGCCCTCAGCAATATTGCCACCGAGCTGGATATTAACGGGGTGTTAAACCAATCTCTAGATGCTATCCAACGCGCCACGCAATGGCCCGCCCTGGCCATTTTGCTGCCATCTGAAAAACGCAATGTCGTCACCAGCCGTGCCATGGTCGGCCACAATATGCCCGACGAGTTGAGCCTAGACGACACCCTAATCAAAGATGCCTGGTATACCTGCTCTCCTGTCGAGGTGAACTCTACCACCTGGGGATCTATTCTGACGGTCCCCATTTGCGCCAATGAATACGTGCTGGGAGTCTTGCTCGTCCGAAGCGAGCCGGAAAGCGCCTTTAATGCCGAAGATATAGAGCTGGTTTCCGCCGCCGCCGGCACCCTGGCGGCTGCCCTGGTCAATGCCGAACTGCGCCGCAAGGTTGAGGAGCTGAGTAAAAACTCCCCTTGCAGCCTTGCGCCGCTTGTGTTATAGTTTCCCTCGTGAGAGAGAAAATCGGCCATATCATCAATCGCCTACGAGCCATGCTTGGTTGGCTGCGCAACTTGCCCATGCGGCTGCGTGCTCTACCCGCTTGGCTGCGCAAGCAGTTGGCTCGGCTACGCCCCGCCCCTCGCACACTTACAGCAAGACCGCGCCAGGCTTCAAACGGCGTCCTCATTCTCAAACGCAACCAGGCGCGCATGCTCATCGCTGTGATTGCAGCCAATGCGCTGCTGGTGTTGGTGCTCGTCGCGCTCTTGCTCCAGGTGCTCAGCGGACAATCTATCACCACCGTCATTGTGCCTGTCACGCAGCCCATCTTGCTGCCCACCCGAGCGCCCACCCTCACGCCCACCCAACCACCCCAACCCGGCGTGCCCACGCCGGTTCCCACGCCCTTTGGCGGCGGCGGCGCGGTGGCCTTTTCCTTGCGCCGAGAAGGCAACAGTGATATCTATGCCATCAACCTGGGTGACCGACAATTGATTCGCCTGACCTGGGAGCCAGCCGAAGACCGCGATCCGGCCTTTTCACCTGATGGGCGAGAGCTGGCTTTTGCCAGCCACCGCGACGGCAACTGGGACATTTACCGGATGGAGGTTGCCTCGGGCATCGTCACCCGCCTGACCTTTACCGCCACCTACGAAGCCGCGCCCAGTTGGTCGCCCGATGGCCAATGGCTGGCGATTGAAACCTATCGCAGTGACAACCTCGATATCTATCTGATTGACCGCACCGGTCAGCAGGCCATCCGGCTGACCAGCAATGCCGCGCCCGATTTTTCACCGGCCTGGTCGCCCGATGGCAGATATATCGCCTTTGTGTCTTACCGTGAAGGCAACAAGGATATTTTCATCTACTCGCTAGATAAAGGCGGCGAGCAGGACGTGGTCAACCTGACCCACAGCCCCGACCGCGACGAAGACCACCCGGTCTGGTCGCACGATGGCGCGCGGTTGGCCTACACCTCTGGCCGCTCCGGCGACCAGGTGATTTATGTCAACACCTTTGATTGGAAAACAGGCAAAATCGAAGAATCGCGTGTCGAGTTGTTCGGCCAGGGCACCTCGCCGGCTTTTTCGCCCGACGACACCAGCCTGGGCTTTGTCTACAATCGCGACGAGCAAGGCTATCTGGTAGCCGCCAGCTTGTATGGTTGGGGCTTGGCCCAGCAGACCTTTGGCGGACGCGAAATCATCAGGCATCCTACCTGGTCTCATCTGCCCATCCCAGAAGAAACTGCCAACCAATTGGCCAGCCAGGCTCCCCTCAAAGCGCCGCCGCTTTACATGGAGGTCATCAGCACCTCTATCACGTCCACCCCGCCTTTTACGCTGGTCGTGTTGCCCGATTATGGCAAGCAGAAATTCCAAATGAGCGACGCCGTGGACGATTCGTTCAACGCGCTGCGCAAGCGAGTGACGCAAGAAAGCGGCTATGATTACCTATCTAACCTGGCCGACACGTGGCGCTCGATGAACCACTCGCCCAGGCCGGGCCAGTCGCGCCGCTCGTGGCACGTGACCGGGCGAGCTTTTGACATCTGGCCTGATTACATTACCAATCCCACTCACACGATGGAAGTCGTGCGCGAAGACATTGGCTATACCGTCTACTGGCGAGTGTACCTGCGCGCCTCGGTGCAAGACGGCAGCCTGGGCGAGCCGCTGCGCGAAGCGCCGTGGGACCTGAACGCGCGCAGCCTGGGCGGCCAAGCTGCCGAAGACGGCGGGCAGCCCAAGGAAATCCCCCCGGGCTATTACATTGATTTTACGACCC
>JBGSMF010000135.1:0-2327 GCA_041740315.1 Thermoflexales bacterium | reverse complement strand
GCAGTTTCGGGCAAAGCCCGAAACTGCTTCGGGTCGCGCAGCGACCCGCCTAGTTATTCCGCAATAGATGGTTGCGCTTTGAGTTCGGCCAGCTTGGTCTGCGCTTTGGCGATTCCATCCTTAATCGTGACAATCCAGCGGCGCGTGTTGCCAATTTTTACCAGCGCCCTGACGAACACCGCGCCGCCAATGAACAAACCGGCGACGGCAATGGCAACAATAAGCTGGCTGCTAACCACAAAGTGTCCAATGAGAGCAATGATGCCAATCAGCAGTATAACGCCGCCAACGATGCGATTGCGGGTTGCGCCATCGAGATTCCCTTTGGCCCGGCCCAAATCCTGCTCTAGCCGGATCAATTTACCCCCAGTTTGGCCTATTTGATGAGTAAGGGTTGGGTTATCCATCGCTTTTCCTCCTGGATCTTGACTTGCGCCGGCGCTCTGGGCAGCGCAAAGCGCCGGCGTTCAATTTGCTCCTCAACCTCGGCTGGGGCTAGCTGCCCTCCCATCTTTGCAATTTGTTCCTCGCGCCCCTTGTTTGGCGCGCAAGGCGGCAATTTGCCTGACAAACTCGGCCATGTCTTTTGCCCCTGCCTTGGCCTTTAGCTCCTCGATACTTGTCTCCAACGTGTGTAAATAGACTTGCAACTGCGCCAGTTCTTGTGATTCAATCATCTGTGCGCTCCCCTCATCTCTTGCTCGATCAGCTTGTTCCAAGCCAGTTGGTTGAGCTGGTTAACCATCCGCTCGCGCAGGCGACGCCATATCAACTGTGCCTGACCTTGTCTATTCCTCAAAGCGCGAGAGGGTTACAACACTCCAAGCAGACGCAATATAATGAGTATAACCGCGATGACGATCAGCGTGTGAACGAGGTTGCCGGTTTGGGGGATTCTGGGATATACCCTTGGCCCGAAAGCGCCAAGCAGCCACAGCACAATTAGAATTATGACAATAGTCCAAAACATTAGATTTCTCCTTTCAAATAGTTGATTGATGTCCACCCGGTCCGTTGGCCGGGTGGCAGTTAACCTGACGGTCCGGCTTGGGACTAGGGATTAAATAACTTCTCATCTATAGCTTGTTTTGCCCGTATTTCGGCGTCACTGTGGGCAAGTTGTCTAATTTCCAATCCTTAGCTGTGGATGGCCGCTTTCCCGGCTTGGACGAGTTCAGACCAATGCTCCTTTTGCTCATCAACCACAGCCTGCCCGCGTTGTTCCAGTTCATCGGCTTTCTCGCGCACATCGGCCGTGATCTGGCGGGCTTTGGCGCCGGCCTGCTTTAGCGCGTCTTCCACAGCCTCGGTCGTCTGCTCGCGCAGTTCGATGCTTTTCTGCTGAATTTGGGACCGCGTCTTTTTCCCTGATTGCGGCGCCAGCAACAGCAGCGTTACCGCGCCGGCCAGTCCGCCTACCAGCAGTCCGGCTATAAAGCTCCCCAGTTGGTTGGCGTCGTTCTCGTGTCCATAGTTATGATTGTCCATTCCGTTTTCTCCTGTTTGAAGGCTTGAGCCATCAGCGCGCCAACAACCTGCCGCGCCCGCGCAAGAGCTGAATGACCGCCAGCAGGATGACGGAACCCAGCAATGTGACCAGCATGGTTGGAACAGTGATCGCGTCGTTGATGGTCCCGACCTTGAAGATGGGGCTAAGAAAGTACCCCGCCAAGAATGCGCCTACGACGGCCACGATGATATTGATCAGCAAGTTCGAGCGGTCATGCATGAGTTCAGTCGCCACCCAGCCGATCACTGCCGCAACGATAAGGTAGATAAGAATGTTCATGTGTAGCTCCTTTTTGAGTGTTTGAGTGTTTCAAACGACTCGCTATGTCCGGCTCTCGCTAGCCGTGCAAACCTGAGCGTGCTTGCAAGAGCGGGACGGTCGAATTACTTGGCCCGGATGGCGGCCTCTTTCTAGTCGGCTTTAATCTCCGCCGCCCGCCGGTCAATTTCCTCTTCAGCGCGCTCGCGGGTATAGCCATATTTTTCCTGGATCAGTCCGACGAATTGGTCATACTTGCCACCCACCCGCTCCAGATCGTCGTCGGTGAGCTTGCCCCACCACTCTTTGGCTTGGCCGCGCAGTTGCTTCCACTTGCCTTCAAATACATCCTTGTTCATGCTATGATCCTCCTGAATCCTTCAGATAGACTGCCCTCGTTGGCAATTGCCGGCGCTCTGGGCAGAGTAGCGCACCGGCGGTCAATCCGCTCTCGCGTCTTTTAGCGCGCTCGCATCAGCTCGCGCTCAATCAGATTGTCCCAGGCCATCTGCCGCTCGCCCTCAACCACATTGCGCAGATCAAGCACCGCCACGGCCTC
>JBGSMF010000134.1:0-4291 GCA_041740315.1 Thermoflexales bacterium | reverse complement strand
AGGTATGTACGACATCACACAACATTGTCATCATCTCGGAAACAGGCTGGCTCATTGGATCGAGTCCTCCGGCTTGAAATTGAGAACTCGGCCAGTTTATACCCAAGTTGGGACAAACTCAACTTAGCCGAAAGTAGAGCTGGTAAGAGTTGTGCGATAAGGCGTGCTCGCGCTGGCGCTGGCGTATTCGCGCGCGTGAGTGACGTTGCCATAACCATCATACGCATAGCTCGTCCGCTTGGCAAGGGATGTTCCATCAGAATACTCGGTCGCTGTTACCTGGCTTGTGTAGACAAAGGGCACATTGTTGCCAAATAGCATAGAGGCCCACAGCGTATCTGATTGTTGCAATACGCTGCTGCTGGCGTTCAATGCCTGGGTGCGGCGTTCTCTTCCTATCAGGGGCGATTCGTTGGGAAACGCATCATCTACGTGAAAACGATGCACAGCCTTCGCTAGCCATTCGCTAGCGTAGCCCGTGATAGTTTCGGTCACCACGTCAAACCCAACCAGCGCCACGCCATTGTCGGGGGAGGTGCAGCGCGTGCCCCCCCCCTCGCCGTACCCGGCGTTATAGCACGGCGTGCCATATTCATAGCTCTGTGTGGCCAGCTGGCTGTGGATTCCATCGCGCGTGGTGTGCTCAATCACCCGGTAGTTATAGCCCACAGACCTGGAATCGTAAACATTGCGATTGTCGTTTACATAGCTAAAAGTGTCCACCCCCCCATAGCCATTATCTACCCGCGACAGGCGCGGATATTCAAACCCCTCTTGTATAAATTGTTGCACTGCCAAGCACTCGGGAGTGATAGGGGTTGGGCAATTACATACAGGCCACGCTGGGGAGCAAATGTACTTGTTCGCGTAATCGGTATAGTTGAACGTCGTCATCGGCAGTGCCTGGCTGCCATCGCCGCTTTGTTCAGTAATCGAAACCAGATCACGCAATATGTTGTCGGACCACCTGGGAATCTCTTCATAGCCCAACACAATTCGTCTCAGCGGCTGCGGTTGCCCCAAGTGCCAGATGTCTATTGCGTTCAAGCGCCCGTGCCGGCCAAAGATATACTCGGGAATCGCGCCGGGCTGCCCCCCGCAGGGATCCACCTGGAACTGGATCACCGTCCCCCACTGGGTAGTATTATAGTTATTGTAGCGTATCTGGGTCGGCCAACTGGCCGAATCGCGCCCGCCGTTCGTGCTCTGACATTCGGCATAGCTCATTTCCATCCGGTTGCCATACACATCCTCAAAGCTATCCGCCCGCCAGCGATACACCGCCGTGCCCACCTCATGCCCACCGTACTTGTTTGGAGCACATCCAGCAGGAGAACCGCACACTGTTGGGGCGATCACTTGCTCAGATAGAAGCTGGCTGCCTAACGTCACCTTGGTGCCGTCCGGCAGGCGCACAATCCAATATTCGCCGGTAAAGTTGTTGTCCGAGCCATGGATAAAGCCGTCACAGGGGGCCTGCGCTGTGCACAGATCATTCACGCGCAGCACATACAGCCCAGGCGCATCCTTGGCATAATAGCGCCCGTGGTTATAGTCAACATCATTACTACCAGGGTACAGTTTGTGGCCGGTGCCGTTGATCAGCAAATTGAAGGCGGGGTCATAATCAATATAGCTGCTGTCGTCTTCTATGTGCACATTGTGACGCACAATTTCTATCATTTCGAGCGACCAGCCCAGCCCGACCCAGTCACTGTCTACCCAGCCCAAAATGCCGTCTATCCGGCGGCTGTTGTACGACAGGTTCAATGAAGGTTGTAGCCCATTGCGCCCTGCCGGCACCTGGATGGAATAGTTGTAGGTGGCCGCGCCGCTAAACATCGCCACCGTCGGTGGGTTGTATAGCAACTTCCAGCCCACACCCAGGTCTTGGCCGGCGCTCAAAATAGCCGCACCCTCTACCTGGGCTGTCAGTGTGCCAGCCTTGGCATCCACCACAGTATGCAAGTTTGTCCATTTCTTTTGCGCAGCGTCATAGCGAGAAATGATAGGACGTGTGCCTATTGCCGATGTAACAGAGATTAGTTCCGGCGCAAGTATCGTCACCGTCACCGGCGCGGCAAAGGCGGCCTCGCCGCTTGCCTCCAAGGCAAATCTCAACCCTCTGCCACTGTCTGGCTCTGGCGCATAGCGCCGGTAGGTCACTGCTGTCTCGGCGCTCACCGCCCCTGCCGGGAACTCGATCGTCACCAGCCCATCCGGCGATTCCACGCGAAGCGTGCCTCCCTCTGGGCCAACCGCCGCCCGGGTGGGCTGCGCCACCCAGACTGAGGCGCTGGCAGTGCCCAGTAGCTCATCTCCACTTTTGGCCTCTACTGTCAATGTCGCCAACTCGTCCAGCTTGTCGCCGGCTTGCAGACGCAGGGTCAGTTTTGCCTCGGCGTCTTGCAAGCCATCCATCTTGGCGCTCAAACGATTGGCTTGCGCATCATAGCTCCAATCAGCTTGGTCGGCTATCCAGCGCAGATTGTCGGGCACCGCCACATCAAGCGCCATTTCGCCCATGGCCGCCTCGCCTAGGTTAGCCACAATAAGCGTAAACGTCACCACCTCACCCGGCGCGGCGCTTTCTGGCTCGGCCCGCAGCGCCAGGCTCAACGCCGGCTTGCTTTCAACCGGCGCAGGCTCTACCGCTGGCGGTAAAACTTCTACCGCTGGCGGTAGAATCTCTACCGCAGGTGGCGGAGGCTCTTGGGCATTCAGCGGAAAATTGAAGGTTGAAAATGGAAAGCTAAAATCTAGAGGTATAGTATGAACTGGATCCGATGCAGGTGGGCTGCTCGCGGCAACCGCTTGGGCCGGCGTTTCCACCGCCGCCACCCCCGCTGCCGCCCTCACCGAAGATGGAGCAAGCGGCACAACGCTGAAGAGAATAGAAACGATCACAATGATGCGCACCAGGCGCGCAAAAATGATGTTAAACACTGTCAACTCCTTTTGATTTGTGTGATTGTGCCTGCGGCCAAGCCGCAGGTTGGGTGTTTATAAAACGATTTTCAAAGACGAACCCAGTATAACCCAAACCCATCGTTCCCAGTCCGCGAACTGTCCGCGGAATTTTCGCAACTCGCCAAGAGCAGTACAGCAGTTCACCCCAACGCAATCTAACCCTTTTCTTACCCTTGTCCCCAACATACAACGCGCCCCCCTTGCAAATGCAAAAGAAGGCGCGCAACAAAAGCCGGCACAACGGGCGCTATTCTACCACATTGCCCAAGTTTTGCCAGTTGCCCGACCGGGGGGGGTAGAGTTTTGCGTTCGCGCTATGCCGGCTGCGGTCACGCATACAAATAACGCCGCTGGCGTATGGGCAGGTCTCATGTATGGGCAGGTCTGAGACCTGCCCCCACGAATAACAGCCCACCTTTACTTGGGTGATGCGCAACTCGCCACTTAATCAGCCTACCCTCCCGCAGGTTGGAATTTTAGCTGCCTGAGTGGGCTAGCAATCCCGATCAAGTTGCATTTGCTCATCCAAAAGCGTTCGAATCTGCGGGAGGGTGAGCCATTACCGTACATTTGACGCCCTGCTTGCCCAAGGTTATAATTCCACCATATCAAGCCTATCCGGCAGGCACAAGGAGGGAGTTGTGGGAATTAAGGCTCAACTACAAGACGATCTCAAAACCGCCATGCGCGACAAAAACGAGGTTCGCAAAGCCGTATTAAGATTGACGCTGGCAGCCATCAAGAACGCCGAAATTGACCGGCGCGGCGAGCTGGACGAGGCCAGCGCCATGGCCGTGGCCCAAACTGAAGTCAAGCGGCGGCGCGATACCATTGCCGAACTGGAACAAGTCAACCGCCCAGACCTGCTGGCGGCGGAAAAGGCCGAACTGGACTATCTGCTGCCGTATCTCCCTCAGCAGATGTCGCGCGAAGAGGTGGCCCAAGCCGCCCGCGCCGTCATTGCCGAACTGGGCGCTGCCGGCCCGGTCCAGACCAGCAATGTCATGAAGCGCCTGATGGCAGACCTGAAGGGCAAGGCCGATGGCAAACTGGTCAATCAAGTGGTGCAAGAACTGCTGAGCAAGTAATGGGCAACACCAAGCCCGTCAATCCCATCATAACTGCGTGGCACACCGCCAGAGCCTGGCTTATCGGCGGAGTGCTGGTGGTGGGGCTGGCTGTCACGCTGTCTCTCCCCGTCTTGCCGCAGGGCCAGTTGTCTCTCAAGCAGGGCGATGTGGCTCCGGGCAATATTCGCGCGCCCGAGCGCACCACTTATGCCAGCGCCCTGCTCACCGAGCAGGCCCGCAAAGAGGCGGCC
>JBGSMF010000133.1:0-18158 GCA_041740315.1 Thermoflexales bacterium | reverse complement strand
CGCCCTACCGCTTCGGCCAGGTCGGGGTAATCCACCGGGTCGGGGTTGTGCGCGCCCAGGTCGGTCACGCTGTGCCCGGCGGCGCGCAGCATGTCTGCCAGGGGCGCTTTGAGCGCAAACCCGCCGTGGTCGGCTGCTATGGCGATTTTCATACAGTCACCACCGAATTATCGCCGCCAAAGGGATTGGACGTATAACGATCAGCGTTCCAATCATTGTACCATTCTTCGTCATTGATCCGATATCTAAATTGGTATTCGCGGCCAGCGGCCAGTTCGATAGTCAATGTAAATAGACCTTGCTCATTTCTCATCATAGGCATGGCCTTGGTGTCCCACTCGTTAAAATCGCCTGCCAGCGAGGCAATCTGGGCTGTGATGGCCTGGGGCAAAATAAAAGTCACCTGGCATATGGCCTGGCCTTTGAGATAGTTTTTAATTAACAAGGTCAACCTCCCAAGGGAACTGGATGTGTCTTGAGTGGATGGGCGAAGTGAATGGCTCGACTGGCCTGGTCAATAAAAACTCCACGCTGGCGCCTGCAAGCTGGGGCGCATCACGTGGAGCTAGAGTTGCGTGCCGCAAGAGAGTGAATCAATCACGGATTCTGGGCTTTTTGAGCCAAGACACGGTCAATGCTGTCCAAGAGTTCCTGGGGAGAAAATGGTTTTTTGACATAATCATCCACTTTGGCAATATATTTGGCCAAGACCTCATCAATCCCCTCAACCTTGGCTGTGACGACGATGACGGGAATATGCCGGGTGGCCTCGTCGGCTTTCATGTGCTGGTAAACAGCCCATCCACCCATGCCGGGCAGCATCAAGTCTAGCAGCACCAAGTCTGGAATTTGCTGGCGAATGATATCTAACCCTTCCGGGCCGCTCAATGCTCCCAACACCTTCCAGCCCCGGCGATCGAGGATCAAACGAATCAGGTCAATCACACCAGCTTCGTCTTCGACGCAGACAACCGTTATTTTCTTATCCTCCATAGCTTGTCACCTGACACCCTAACTTTAACCTGATTGTTCCAAGCGCCGTTTGAGCACCTTTTCTACGCTTTGCAGCAATTCCTGCGGGCCAAAGGGTTTGGTTACATAATCTTCTACTTTGGCGATATGCAGGCCCAATACTTTGTCTATGCTTTGCGCTTTGGCTGTGACAACAATGACCGGAATGTTTTTCAGCTCATCATCGGCCTTCATTTGCTGATATACTTCCCATCCATCCATGTCGGGCATCATCAAATCCAGCAGAACCAGGTCGGGTTTGATCCGCCGGATAGCCTCTAATCCTTCTCGCCCGCCCATGGCCCCTGTCAGTTCAAAACCCTTGCGACCCAGGATGAGCTTGACTAGATCAATCATCTCTGGTTCGTCTTCAACACATACAACCTTTTTCTTTTCTTCTGACATGTCCCTCTCCTCGGATATGACCAACAGGAACGGCCTCCAGTACTAGCTGGCATAATTAGTGTACCACAAGACGGGTGTCATGTCCAGTCACCTGGCTGCCCCACGACTGCAAACCGGCACTTGCCCACCACAGACAAATAAGTTATAATTCCCTAGGCATTGCCACAGGTAGAAGCTAATTTTGCGGTATAAAATTCTTTTGCAGAGAGGAGGTGGTCTGCTCCCAAGTCATACTTACCCCATATTTAACCAACTAGCTTATTTTACTTTACCCTAAACTATTTTTCTCTTAGGAGGAGAAAAGAAATGCGAAAGTCACTGTTCGTTTTGTTGGCCGTTTTGACGGTCCTTTCACTTGTTTTGTCTGCTTGTGGCCCCACTACAACACCTACACCCACTACCGCGCCCAAGCCCACCGATGCGCCCAAGCCCACCGACGTTCCGCCGACTGCCCCGCCGCAGATTGCGTTCAAGGCCTGCCAGGTGACAGACACGGGCGGCATTGACGACAAGTCGTTCAATGCCACAGCGTGGAAGGGCGTGCAGGATGCGATGAAAGAGTACGGCATCGAAGGCAAGTACCTGGAATCGCAGGCGCAGACCGATTACGACAAGAACATTACCCAGTTCGTGCAGGAAAAGTGCGACATTATCGTCACAATTGGCTTTCTGCTGGCCGATGCGACCAAGAAATATGCCGAGCAGAACCCGACCGTGCCGTTTGCGATTGTAGACAACGCTTACGACCCAGTCATCCCGAATGTGTCTGGGTTGGTGTTCAACACGGACGAGGCGGCTTTCCTGGCCGGTTACGTGGCGGCAGCGATGAGCAAGACTGGCAAGGTAGGCACGTGGGGCGGCATTGCCATTCCGCCGGTGACCATCTTTATGGACGGCTTTTACGCTGGCGTGAACTATTACAACCAAAAGAACGGCGCCAAGGTCGAGGTGATGGGTTGGGATCCGATCAAGAAGGAAGGCGTGTTCATCAACAACTTTGAGAGCGCCGAAGACGGCAAAAAGGCTTCCGAGACGTTGGCTGACGAGGGTGTCGACGTGCTGTTGCCCGTGGCTGGGCCGGCTGGCCTGGGCGCGGCGGCAGTAGCCAAAGAGCGCAATCTCATGGTCATTGGCGTGGACGCCGACTGGTTTGACACCGCGCCCGAGTATCAGGACTATGAGCTGACCAGCATCCTGAAGAATATGGACGTGTTGGTCAAGCAAGCCATCAAGAATGTGATTGACAAGAAATTCGAAGGTGGCGTGATCGTGGGTACGTTGGCCAACGGCGGCGTGGGCCTGGCCGACTTTCACAAGTTCACAGACAAGGTGCCGGCCCAGGTCAAGACTGACCTGCAATCCATCAGCAAGGATATTGCCGCGGGTACCATCAAAGTTGCCGACTATCTCAAGCCTGGCGCATCGGTACAGGCCCCGGCCGGTTTCAAGGCCTGCCAGGTGACAGACACGGGCGGCATTGACGACAAGTCGTTCAATGCCACAGCGTGGAAGGGTATGCAGGACGCTGCTAAGGATTACGGCATCGAGGTCAAGTACCTGGAATCGCAGGCGCAGACCGATTACGACAAGAACATTACCCAGTTCGTGCAGGAAAAATGCAACGTTATCGTCACGATTGGCTTTCTGCTGGCCGATGCGACCAAGAAATATGCCGAGCAGAACCCGACCGTGCCGTTTGCGATCGTGGACAATGCTTACGACCCGGTCATCCCGAATGTGGCTGGGTTGACCTTCCAGACGGACGAAGCGGCCTTTTTGGCCGGCTATGTGGCGGCGGCGATGAGCAAGACTGGCAAGGTAGGCACATGGGGCGGCATTGCCATTCCGCCGGTGACCATCTTTATGGACGGCTTTTACGCTGGCGTGAGCTATTACAATCAAAAGAATGGCACCAAGGTCGAGGTGATGGGTTGGGATCCGATCAAGAAGGAAGGCGTGTTCATCAACAACTTTGAGAGCGCCGAAGACGGCAAAAAGGCTTCCGAGTCATTGGCTGACGAGGGTGTCGACGTGCTGTTGCCCGTGGCTGGGCCGGCTGGCCTGGGCGCGGCGGCAGTAGCCAAAGAGCGCAATCTCATGGTCATTGGCGTGGATGCCGACTGGTTTGACACCGCGCCCGAGTATCAGGACTATGAGCTGACCAGCATCCTGAAGAATATGGACGTGTTGGTCAAGCAAGCCATCCAGCGCGTGATTTCTAACAGCTTTGAGGGTGGCGTGATTGTGGGTACGCTGGCCAACGGCGGCGTGGGCCTGGCCGACTTTCACAAGTTCACAGACAAGGTGCCGGCCCAGGTCAAAGAGGACCTGAAAGCGATTAGCGCCGACATCGCGTCTGGCAAGATCAAGGTCGCCGATTATCTCAAGTAATCGAGTAGAATAAAGTGGAAAGTAGAAGGTGTCACGAGCTTTTTGCCTTCTACTTTCCACTTTTGTTATTTGCCTTGCCGACTGAGGAGAGAATGGATTGAAACAGGAACTGCCGCCGGCTGTGAGTGAATTGGCGGAAAGCTTTCGCCGCTGCCTGGGTCGGCTTGATCCCCAACAAGTAATGATTTGGCGGCAAATGACGCCAGCGCAGAAAATCGCGCTCATTTTCCAAATGTGGCACCTCGCCCGGACAGTGGTTTGGAGCACTGAGCGTCAGTGGCATCCCGAACTGACGGATAAAGAGTTATCCCGGCGTATGTGGAGACGCTTTCACGGAAGTAGGCAACCCTATGATTCAGCCCCCAACTCCCGATGAGCTGAAAGACCTGTTTGCCTACGTTGTTTCTGTCCTGGACTTTTTGCCCGTCGGCAGCATGTCACCTACGACAAACTCGGCGGCCAAGAGGCCGATTTTGCCAGCGCAGAAGATGTCATCATGGCCAAACTGCATACATATCAAGAAACCGGCTCGGAAAAGCATTTGCGAGACGCGAGGGGCATTTTGGTTATCCAGTGGGGCCGCTTGAACCTGGACAGCATTTCTCAATGGGCGCATGCGGCCGGCGTAGGAGAAACCTGGCTGGCCTTGTTGGAAGTGGCGCGGCAAGAAGCAGCAGAAGATTAAAACGACAAATGTGAAACTTTGTGTATTGCGTGACGGATATGGAATAGAGTTTATCGGAAATAACGCAGCCAACGTATCCCCATACGTTGGTGGACTGGCACACTTGCACCTGCGCTGCGCTTGGCCCCTTCGGGAGTGCAGCCTGCCTGGCGCAGACAGGGTGTGGGGATGCCCGTCCTGCTATTTCCGATAAGGTCTAATACACGCCATGCAGCACACTACAGGTGTCAGGGAGTAAATTATGCCTCCAATTCTAGAATTACGCGGTATCACCAAACAATTCCCCGGTGTGCTGGCCAACGACCACATTGACCTTACTTTAAACGAGGGCGAAATCCACGTGCTGCTGGGCGAAAACGGCGCCGGCAAATCTACCCTGATGAATATCCTCTATGGCCTGTATGACCCCGACCAGGGCGAGATTATCGTGCGCGGCCAAAAAGCCAACATCAAAGGCCCCAATGACGCCATCGCGTTGGGCATTGGCATGGTGCACCAGCACTTTATGCTGGTGCCGGTGCTCACCGTGACCGAGAACGTGATGCTGGGCGTCGAATCCATCAAGAATGGCATTGTGCTCGATCGCAAGCTGGCTAGCGATAAAGTGGTTGCCATCTCTCAGCAGTACGGCTTGACGGTGGACCCCAATGCTTTTGTCAAAGACATTCCGGTGGGCGTGCAGCAGCGCGTAGAGATTATCAAGTTGCTCTACCGCAGCGCCGACATTTTGATTTTGGACGAGCCGACAGCCGTGCTGACGCCGCAAGAAGCTGACGATTTGTTCAAAGTGTTGCGCTCACTCGTCAAGCAAGGCAAGTCGCTTATTTTCATCACGCACAAGCTGCGCGAAGTGATGGAGATTGCCGATCGCATCACCGTCATTCGCCTGGGCAAAGTGGTGGGCAGCACTACGCCCCAAGAGGCCAGCGAGCTCAAGTTGGCCGAGATGATGGTGGGCCGCCCGGTAGAATTGCGCGTTAAAAAGAAGCTGGGGCAGCCGGGCGAGGCGGTTTTGCAGGCGCAAAACCTGGTGGTTACCGATGACCTGATGAACAAGATGGTGGACGGCGTCTCGCTAGAGGTGCGGGCCGGCGAGGTGCTGGGCATTGCCGGCGTGCAGGGCAACGGCCAGACCCAATTGGTCGAGGCGCTGACCGGCTTGCGCAAGGTGGTCAGCGGCCAGGTCAAGATCAATGGGCAAGACTGCGCCAATGCTTCGCCGCGCCGCATCACCGAATTGGGCACCGCCCACGTGCCCGAAGACCGCCAGGCCGATGGCTTGGTGTTGACGTATCCGGTGGCTGACAACATGGTATTGAATACCTACTATTTGCCGCCCTTTGCCCGCGGCATTGTGCTGCAGCCGTCCGCCATTAATGCGGCCGCGCGCGAGCGGGTGGAGCAGTTTGACGTGCGCACGCCCGGCATTGGCGTGCCGGCCGGCAAGCTTTCGGGCGGCAATCAGCAAAAGGTGATTATTGCGCGTGAGCTCAGCCGCCCTATCAAGCTGCTCATTGCCAGCCAGCCCACACGCGGCCTGGATGTTGGCTCAATAGAGTACATTCACCAGCGCATCATTCAAAAGCGCGACGAAGGCTGCGCCGTGCTGGTGGTTTCGGCGGAGCTGGACGAGATTATGGCGCTGTCGGACCGCATTGCGGTGATGTATAAAGGGCACATTATTGATACCGTGCCGGCCAAGGGAACGAGCAAAAATCATTTGGGCCTGCTGATGGCGGGCATCAAGCCGAGCGCAGAAGACCTGGCCCACGAGGCGGAAGAGGCCGAAGAAGTCGTCAGCGCGGCGTTGTAGCAAATACCCAATATCTAATACCCGATCTCGTTTTCGGTATCAGGTACTAGGTATTGATGGAGTGAAATACCTTGAGCGAAAAGAAACCGTCCTCCAATATTTCGACCCGAATTATCAGTTCGCTGACTCAGGGCGGCCTGGGGGAAGCGTTGCTGATGCCACTCTTGGCCCTTATCACGGCGCTGATTGTAGGCGCGCTGTTCATTGCCCTGACCGATCTGACGGTGCTGGCGGCGCTGGCCAATTTTTTCAAGGCTCCTGGCGCGGCATTGAGCGCGATTTGGAACAGCATTTCCACCGCCTATGTTTCGCTGTTCAAGAGCTGCGTTGGCGACCCGGCCGAGATGATTGCCTCGCTGGGCAGCGGCGACGCGCAGCGAATCCGAATGGCGTTCTGGCCATTTACGGAAAGCCTGGTGGCGGCCACGCCCTATATCTTTGCCGGGCTGTCGGTGGCGCTGGCCTTTAAATGCGGCTTGTTCAACATTGGGGCCGAGGGCCAATTGTGGATTGGCGCCATCTGCGCGGTGTGGGTGGGCTATTCACTCAAGGGCCTGCCGGCCTTTATCCACTTGCCGCTGGCGCTGCTGGCGGGGGCGCTCGGCGCGGCAGTGTGGGGCGCGGTTCCAGGGCTGCTCAAGGCCAAGACCGGGGCGCACGAAGTCATCAACACCATTATGATGAACTATATCGCTTATCGCCTCAGCGATTGGTTGCTGCATGGGCCAATGATGCGCCCGGGCTACAACCCCATCAGCCCGGATATTTTGCCCACGGCCTACCTGCCCAAGTTTTTTGCGGACCCCATCCGCTTTCACGCCGGGTTCCTTCTGGCGCTGGCGGTGGCTGTCTTTGTGTGGTGGTTTCTGTTCAAGACCACCCTGGGCTTTGAGATCCGCACAGTGGGGGCTAACCCAGATGCCGCCAAGTACGCCGGCATGAATATCACAAAGAACTTTGTGCTGGCCATGGGCTTGGCGGGGGCGCTATCGGGCCTGGCGGGCGCTAACGAGGTGCTGGGGCTTAATCACAACCTGGCCTCGGCTTTTTCTTCGGGTTATGGCTTTGATGCCATTGCGCTGGCGCTCTTGGGCAAGAGTCACCCGGCGGGCGTGGTGCTGGCGGCGCTGCTGTTTGGCTTTTTGCGCAGTGGGGCCACCGGCATGCAATCGCACGCGGGCATCCCGATTGACATCATTTCGATTATCCAGGCGTTGGTCATCATCTTTGTAGCCGCGCCGGCCATTATACGCTCGATATACCGCATCAAGCTCGGGCGAACAGCGGGCGCAGAAGTCTTGACACGTGGATGGGGAGGTTAGCCGATGAGTGCAGTCCATAGGACGATTGAAACCGCAACAATGACCGCCGGCAGCACGCGGATTATTTCCAAGACCAGAATGATCGGGATGGGCATTACTTTTCTGGTTTTGGGGCTTTTGATTTTTATCTTCTTTTTGCCCGGAGTGCAGGGTGATCTAAAGACCGAGTTTGGGTTGAACCCGGGCAAGGTTTCAGATGTGATCCAGCTCCCACCCCTGGTTTTGCCCACCCAGCTCACGGTGATTGTGTTGGGTGTGGCATGCCTGTTTTTGGGTGGCTACCAGTTGGCGCGCGGGTTCGGGCACACCACCGAGGCCATCTTGGGGCTGGTGGTATTGATGTTTATAACGGCCTTTCTCACCTGGGCGGCGCGCGGCAAGTCGTTCAATCTGACCGGTATTCTCCAAACGACGCTGCGTCTGGCCACGCCCATCACGCTGGGCGCGCTCAGCGGCGTGCTTTCAGAGCGAGCGGGGGTGGTCAATATTGCCATCGAAGGCATGATGCTTTCGGCGGCTTTTATGTCCACCCTGGTGGGCAGCGTGACGCACAGCTTGTACATCGGCTTGCTGGCCGGCATGGCTATTGGCATGACCATGGCGGCGCTGCACGCGGTACTTTCGATCAAATACAGGGTAGATCAAATCATCAGCGGCGTGGTGATCAACATCCTGGCTACCGGCCTGACCAGTTACCTATCCAGCCGCTTTCTGGAAAAATACCAGGCGCTCAACAACCCGGGTGTTTTCCAGCCCATCTCCATCCCGCTGCTGTCGCGCATTCCCATCGTCGGCCCGGTGTTGTTTGAAAACAACTTTATTGTGTACCTGATGTTCATCCTGATGTTTGTCATCCACTTTATGCTGTTCTACACGCGCTGGGGGCTGCGCACGCGCGCGGTAGGCGAGCACCCCAAGGCAGCCGATACGCTGGGCATCAATGTGTTCAGGACGCGCTATATCAACGTGCTGCTCAGCGGCGCGGTGGCCGGCATTGGCGGCTCGTTCTTTACACTGGGGTCGGTGGGGCGTTTTGACGAGGTGATGACGGCCGGCAAAGGCTATATCGGCCTGGCGGCCATGATCTTTGGCAAGTGGACGCCATTTGGCGCGTTTGGCTCCTCGCTGATCTTTGGCTTTGCCGATTCGCTCCAGACCAAGCTGCAATTGCTGCGCGTGCCGATTCCGTCCGAGTTCTTGCTGATGGCGCCTTATCTGGTGACGATGATTGCCGTGGCGGGAGTGATTGGCAAGGCCGTTTGTCCTGCCGCCGACGGGGTGCCGTATGAAAAGTAGAGTAACAAGCAATGAGTAAAAAGAGACCAGGGCTTTCCTGGTCTCTTTTTTGTTTGCAGAGTGGGCCTAATTCCAATACCTTTCAAATAAAGTGTTGTCCGCAGGGGGCAGGTTTGAAACCTGCCCATACGTCGGTGTCGTTATTTGAAAGGGAGTGGGCCTAATTCGCCGAATCACTATTCGCCGAATTATGGTCGAGCGCGGCCAGTTGTTCCAGCAATGTTTCGGCGGTCTGGGGCGTGCTGGGAGCGGGCAGGTCTAGCTGCTGGCACAGCTTGGCAGCCAGCCGCACAGCCAGCGGCGCGCGGTTGAGCAAGTTTGGTCGCCGGACGAGAAACTCTTTGACCACGTACAGATCATCGCGGCTCAATCGCTCGAACGGCCACGTGGCCGGGTTGCCCAGCGGGGTGATCAGCTCGGGGTGATGGACGGTGATGGGCACGGTCACTTGGCCCAACGCCTTTAGCGTAACATCTTTGCGCTCTTTGATGACCACCGTGCCTGCGGCCAGGTCGCCCAAGCGCCGCCACTGCGCGTTGATCATCATCACGACCACACCCACCCCATAATAAAGGGGCAAAAAGTCTATTATCCGCACCAGATTGCGAATGACGCTTTCAACCAGCGTGATGGGCAGCCCATCGGTGCGGATGACGCGCAGCCCCGCCCAGCGCTTGCCGAGCGATTGCCCGTTCCAAATGAGTTCAAAGAAAATATAGTAACCCCACAAGATGCCAAAGGTAATGAGAAAGTAGATGGCAATCACCCAATCGCCCAGGGTTTCGCCAAACGCTTGGCCCAGCGGGCTGACCAGGAAAGCGATGGTGGCCAGGTAGATGACCATCAGCAGGATTAAAATAACCAGGCTGTCTACCAGCGCCGCCAAAAAGCGCGACCCCATGCCGGCAAGCTGGTAGCCAAAGGTGACATTTTCGGGCGTTTCGATGCTGTAAATTTCAGATTCCATTTCATGATGATTATACCCCAAAATAAGGCCAAACGTGATATACTTGTGCATTATGAAGGTGGAAGATTTTATCACACGCAGGCAACCCGATTGGGAGCGCATCACCAAGCTCCTCAATCGCAGCCGTTCGGGCCTGGGGGGGGCGCTTGGCGAGAGCGAGTTGAACGAGTTGGGCCGCTTGTACCGCGCCATCACATCTGACCTGGCCATCGCGCAGCGCGATTGGCCGCAGCACCAGGCGGCGGCCTATCTCAATCAACTGGTGGGATTGGCCCATGCCATCATTTACCGCGGCGAGCCGCTGAGTTTGCGGCGGGTGGTGCGCTTTTTCACCACCGGCTTTCCGCAGTTGTACCGCCGAATGTTTCCCTTTACGCTGGCGGCTTTTTTGATGCTGGCCATACCTGCCCTGGCCTCGTTTACCATTGCCACGCGCGATACCTCGATAGCTGCCTGGCTGGGGTTAGAGCAGCAAGAAGTGATGATGCGCAACAAAGACTTGTGGATTGACATTCCCCCCAGCGAACGGCCGGGCGCATCGTCATTCATCATGACCAACAATATCCAGGTGTCGTTTATGGCGTTTGCGGGGGGCGCGTTGGCGGGGCTGCTCACCGTTTACGTGATGGTGATTAACGGCCTGCATTTTGGCGGCATTATGGGGCTGGCGGCGCATTATGGCGTGGCCGGCGAGCTGGGTTCGTTTGTCATTGGGCATGGGGTAATCGAGCTATCGGTGATTTTTGTGGCGGGCGGCACGGGGCTGTCGTTGGGCTGGGCCATCTTGCAGCCGGGCTTTTTGCGGCGGCGGGATGCGCTGGCGCTGGCGGCGCGACAGGCCGTGCGGCTGGTCATTGGCTGTATTCCATTGTTGGTTATCGCGGGGATGATTGAGGGCTTTATATCGCCTTCGTCTTTGCCTTGGCCGGTCAAATTGTTTGTGGGTATTGTCACGGGGATTGTTCTGTATGCCTATCTGGGATTGGCAGGGAGATAGATTTCAAATTCCAAATTCAAGATTGAATGAGCCGGCAGCTATTGCGTTGTGTAGCCAGGCCCAATTTTAAATTTGAAATCTTGAATTTATAATCTCCCTCTTCCCTTTAGCTCCAAGTATTTGTTGATGACGGCCACGGTCAACTTGTCGGCGGGCACATCTAGCGTCAGCACGCCGCGGCGGTGCAGCGATTCGCGCAGCACGCGCCTTTCGTCGAGCATGTGCTCGGCCACGGTGCGCTCGTAGGTGAGTTTGGAATCGCTGGGCCGGGCCGAGGCTGCCGCAAGTATGGCTGGGTCGCTGATGGTGACGCACAGCGGCAGGTGGCGCGGGTACAACGCGCTGAGGTTGGTCACCAGCGATTGCACTGAGGGGCCGCCCGAAAGATCCGTAAACAGCACCACCAGCGAGCGTTTCTTGTTCTTCACGCCCAGGTAAGCCAGCGCCTCGGCGTAATCCGGTTCCACCGGCTGCGAGTGTACCCCATACAACACTTCGAGCATGCGGTAAAATTGCCCTACACCCTGCCGAGGCGGCAAGAACACATCCACCGTATCGGCAAAAGTCAACAGCCCTACCCGATCGCCCTTGCGTGTGGCGACGTATGAAAATAGCAATACGGCATTGATGACGTGATCGAGCTTGGATAGCTCGCCCACCGGGCTGCGCATCATGCGCCCCAGGTCAATGACCGAGACAATGTTTTGGCTGCGCTCGGTCTGGAATTCGCGCGTGATGGGCTTGCGGCGGCGGGCGGTGGCTTTCCAATCAATGCGGCGATAGTCGTCATCGGGCAGATAATCGCGCAGGCGCTCAAATTCGGTGCCTTCGCCAAAGCGCCTGGAAAGCCGCAGCCCCAATTCTTGGATGTGCCCGCGCCGCACCAGCAGGTCGTATTTGCGGATTTCCAGCAGGTTGGGGTACACCTTGACGCTGCCACGCACCGGGTAGGTGGCCTGGCGGACAATCAGCCCCAGCGTGCCGGGCCAGCGCAGGTTGATGTTGCCAAAGGCATAATCGCCCCGGCGCGGCGGGCGGGCGTGATAGCTCAGCGTCACCTCGTCGCGCCCAAAGACCTCGCCGGGCACCACGCGGGCGTCTAGCCCAAATTCGTGCGGGGGCTCGTCGCGCGCGGTGAATTTGATGCGCTGGCGGCTGGTATTGCGCACCGTCAATTGGATCAGGTTCCACGCGCCCAACGACAGCCGGGTATCGTGCTTGCGGGCCACTTGCAGATCGCGCGGCTGCGGGCTGACGCGCCGGTCGGTGATGATCATTGCAATCACCAGCAGCAAGTAGCCAACGGCCACGATCAGCAACGTGGGCGCATAGGCCGATGCGGCGATCAGCGGCGCGGCGATTAGAAAGAGCAAGAGTGAACGCAGAGTTAACAAGAGATTCAAGATTCCAGGTTCAAGATTTAAAATTCCAAATTCAAAATTTCAAATTGTAGATTTTAAATTTCGGATTGGGGCAAGTCAATCTCATACTCGGCCTGAGGCTCGCGGAATTTATGGCCTTTGAACTCGCTTTGCTTGAGATATTCGATTAGGCCCGCTAGTTGCCGTGAAACTTGCTCGCAATGTGTGACAGTTTTTTGGAGCTGCTCGGCGGTGATGTAATTCAGGTCAAACGCAATGTATAACTGCGCGCGCGCTTCGCCGGCTGATCCTTTGGCAATAAACAAGAACTGAATAAACTCGGTCTTTGACCCGCGCTCAAAACCCTCGGCAATGTTTGAAAGCACAGAAACAGCCGTGCGCTGAAGCTGGCGACACAAGCCCCAGTCATCGCAAAATGGCTGTTGGCGGGTCAGTTCATACAGAGACACAGCTAATTTGCGCGCTGCTTGCCACACGGGCAAATCCTCAAATTTTGCAATGGTAGGCATTGCGCCCTCTGTCCAATTTTAAATTTGAAATCTCGAATTTTAAATTCATCTGGGCACTTCTACCCGCCCCAGCACCCGCGCCATGGCCTTGTCTGCATCTAGTCCCTCAATTTCTGCTTCTGGCTTTAAAATGATGCGATGGCGATACACGGGCGGCACCAGCGTCTTGATGTCATCGGGCGTGACGTAATTGCGCCCTTGCAGCCCGGCCAGGGTCTTGCTGGCTAGCAGCAGCGCAATGCTGGCGCGCGGGCTGCCGCCCAGGATCAGGTCGGGCGACTTGCGGCTGGCGGCGGCGATGCGGCTGATGTACAGCATGACGCCATCTTCAACCACCACCTGCGTGATCTCTTGGCGGGCGGCGGCGATTTGCTGGGGTGTGAGCACCGGCTGCAAGTGGGCCGTGCTCAGATCGTGCGCATCAAAGCCCTGATGGTAGCGCAGCAGCACTTGTTGCTCGGCCTCGACCGGCGGATAACCCACCAGCGTTTTGAACATAAAGCGGTCCAACTGCGCTTCGGGCAGCGGGTAGGTGCCTTCGTACTCTACCGGGTTTTGTGTGGCCGCCACCATAAAAGGCTCTGGCAGCGCAAATCGCTCGCCCTCAATTGTCACCTGGCGCTCTTCCATCGCTTCTAGCAGCGCCGATTGCGTCTTGGCCGGGGCGCGGTTGATTTCATCGGCCAACAAGATTTGGGTAAAGACAGGCCCTTTGCGCAGGCGGAACTGGCTGGTAGAAATGTCGAACACGCTGGTGCCGACGATATCAGAGGGCATCAGGTCGGGCGTGAACTGGATGCGCGTAAAGCTGGCCTGCACCAGGTGGGCCAGCGTCTTGGCCATCAGTGTCTTGGCCGTGCCGGGCACACCTTCTAGCAGCACGTGCCCGCCGGTGAGCAGCGCAATGACCAGTTGCTCAATCACCTCTTCCTGGCCTACGATGACCTTGGCCGCCTCGGTTTTGATTTGGGTGTAGATGGTTTGGATTGACATGCTATACTCCACAATTTCATATTTTGAATCTAAAATTCCAGATTTCAAATTTCAGATTCCAAATTGATCTTGTGTTTGCAATCTGGAATTTTGAATCTGTAATTTTAAATTTGCAATTTTAAATCTTGAATCCTACGTCAGCCACTGGGTAGTTTCTTCGGCCAAACGCACCATATCGCGCTCACTCACCTGGCTGCGCGAAAGATTTGCCAGCAGCCGCGCAAGACGGCCTTTGTCCAAATCCGGCCGGCACACTGTCAGTTGAGACAGAAACGCGCCATCATCCAGGCTGGGGTCTACCCCGCATGCGCGCCCCAGGTGACGCTTGAGGCGATCTTTGTAATGCGCCAGCACAGCCTGCCGTCGCCCGGCGCGGCGTTTGAGGTTAGCCATCGCCCGAATGTACTCGGCGGTGGTGCGGCGCGCGGCATGCTCTGGCAGCGGCACCGGGGTTCCGAATCGCTTGCCGCCGATGAGCAAAAAGACAAAGACAATGGCCGCGCTGTACAAGATGGCCCACCCCACGCGCGTGCTTGCCAGCCAGTTGCCGATGGTTGGCTGTTGTTGAACGCCGTGGTGATACTCGTCAAAAGCCACTGTGCGCCGGTCGCCTGCACCGGCCAGCGCCAGGTTGTATACCAGGGCGGCATTGCCGGGTTCTTTCAGGCCGGCATTAGTAAAGGGATTGAGGGCTGTGATGGCAAAGACCTGACCCATGCCGTGCCGCCACGAGACCAGGATGGGAAAGCCAGAGCTTTGCAAGTGTGTGACAGATTCGGTGGGCGACACTCTCCACGCGATAAAAGTGTCTACAGTTACGCTGCTCACAGGCGGATTGATCAGCAAGGGTTGGGTTAGAGACAAATTGTTGGCTGGCTGGTCTATATAGGCCAGGTCCAACTCAAACAGGTTGAGCAGATTGGCTTCTGTAAAAGAGTCAGCGGCGGCATAAATCAGCGTTCCGCCGTTGCGCACCCAGCGATCCAGGAAATTGACATCTACTTTGGTGAAAGAATAGCTGGGCCGCAGGATGAATAACATTTCCGTTTCCCAGGTTGGGGCCGAGCTGCCGCCTTCCAGCGAGCTGGTCTGGTAGCCCAGCTCGTCTAGCCACAGCTTGAGCGCGCGAGCGCCATCGGGCTGGTTGCTATAGATTGAGCCGGGCGGGTACTCTGGCTCTTGGCCTTGCTGCGCGGCGCTATAGGTGCTAAAGATTACGAGCGCCAACAGCAAGATGACGGCCAACAGGGTGTTCCAGTTGAAAAAGGCAGAGCGCTTCATTTATTCATCACGCTTTACACTGGGTTTGGCATTTGTGACTTGGCTGATTTGTTTTGCATAGGTCTGGTAGGTTTCGTCGTCTACCTCTGTAAAGCCATACCACACGCTGTCAAAGGTATCTACCACCGGCGACATTGCTTGCGCTAGTTCCGTGTCGGCAGATTGGCGGGCGTGGCGCAGCACTTGGCGATTGGTCAATGTTTTGTCATAGCGCAGCACGCCGCGCTCGTCCAGGGTGAGCAGGGCCGCCAGGTAGAGGTAGCGCACGGCCTGGCGATAGTTAGCCCCCGCCGCCAACGTTTGGGCCTGCTTGATGGCAGACGAGGCCGATAAGCCGTTCAGCTCGGCGGCATCTTGCGCCAGGGCCGCCTCGCGCACCAGATGGGCGCGCACATTGCGCCAGAAAAAGAAAGCTACCCCCGCCAGCACCAGCGCGCCGATGATCAACACAATCCAGTCTAGCCCTAAAGCGTTTGCTCCTCTTGAGAACATCAGGCGGGTCAACAGTTCGTCAATCCAGTTGATAAATTTTTCCCACCATTGATCAAACCACGAGGGTTGCCGCTGCGGCCGGGGTTGAAATTCCGGCCGGGCCAGCACCAGCGCCAGCTTGTCAAAGGCGGCCGGGTCAGACGACGGCTGTCGCCATGTCCGGTGGGTCCAAGCCAGCGCATCCAGCCGCAGCTCCAGTTTTTCCAGGTCGGGGCTGTTGACGCGCAGGCCCGCCACCAGGGCCGTATTATCTACCGGCGCAATTTGCCCATTGGGCAGCGTGACCGAGCTTACGGCCTCTAGCTTGTCGGCGGCGTCAGCCAAGACCGGCCCGCGCTGCTCGGGGGGCAGCTTGCGCGCCTGGCGGATGGCCTCCAGGGTCTCTTGAATCAATTGCCAATATTCTGTGACAGGCGGCGAGGTAGATTGAGCATAGACGGGCCAATTGCCCGCCCCGGCCGCAGCCAAGGCTTGCAAGATGACAAACGCGCAAATCAGCCAACGCCAGGCTTTCATCCTCCCGTCGCCTCCAGAAAAGCGCCCAGCCCCGCCATGAGGAGAAAGGCGAGCGTACACAACACAATGGGAGCTAGACATACCCCAACCAGTATGAGGAGGGTGGGCCAGTCTTTGTTGGCTACCCAGGGGACGTGGCGCGAATAGGTCTCTGGTTGAGGCTCGGTTTTTGCCATCAGTTCCAGGTCGAATGCCTCCAATCGCACTCGCGCATCGTAATACAGCAGGGCCAGCCCGGCTCCCACGATGGGGATGTAGAGCACAGCCATCAATGCGCCCAGCCCGGCGTTAATGGCCGTGCCCAGCGCCATATTGTCGGCCAGCAAAAGGAAAATAATCATGGCAATGGCGCTTGGCCCGCTGGTCACCGCCGTGCTGAAAAAGTAGGCCGCCAGCATAAACCATGCCGCTCGCCAGAAAATGTGCTTGGCCAACACCCAGCCGCGCTTGATCGAGTTGATGAGGCTGCCGTTTTCCAGCGTCAGCACGGCCGGCAATAAGGTCAGCATGTTCACCGAGACAAACAGCATCAAGGCCGGGGCGCCCAGCCAACCGATGCAGGGAACAATCCACGCAATGCTTAGCCCGGCAATGGCTGCCAGGTATAAAAAGACCACCACCGCCATCAGCGGCCAGCGGCGCAAGGCCGTTTTGTAGGCCGCCCAAATGCCAGAGCTTTGCCCCATATAGCTCCGCCCGCTTGCCCATACCAGCGCGGGGATCATTAAGGTGTACAGCGCGGCTGTGCCGACTAGCGAGACGAGCAGGTTAAGCCCCTGCCCCGCCAGCAAAATCACAGAGCTGTCTTGATTGAGATACTGTTCTGGCGACGATAATGGCAAAACGATGAGCATGCGGGTGAGGGCGTCTAGAATAGAAACGGGCACAATGACCACTGCGGCGATTGTGATCAGCTTGATGAAATTTTTGCGATAGAGCTGCACAGCCGCATCCAACAAATCGGCTACGCCCATGGGGCGCAGGCGGGGCGGCTGCTGCAAGCTGGTCTTGTTGGTTGTGTCCACAAGTGTTTTGGCGCTCATCGAATGGAAGTATAACACAACCACGCCCCAAATCCAAGCAGCAGCCAGTCGCCATTGACAGCTCGCTGGTTTACACTCTGGCTCAGGCGTGATAAAATGCAGCATCTTTGTGGTGCAGCTAAACTTATGCGTTTGAAACATATCGAATTACAGGGTTTCAAGACCTTTGCCAGCAAGAACGAGTTTGTCTTTCCCACCGGCGTCACGGCCATTGTTGGACCCAATGGCTCGGGAAAAAGTAATATAGCAGACGCGATCCGCTGGGTATTGGGCGAGCAATCGTTTAGCGTGCTGCGCGGCAAGCGCACCGAAGACATGATCTTTGCCGGCAGCGAGACCCGCCCGCGCGCCGGCATGGCCGAGGTTTTGCTGACGTTGGATAACAGCGAGGGCTGGCTGCCGGTGGAATTTTCCGAGGTCGTCATTGGCCGCCGCGCCAGTCGCGATGGGCAAAACGAATATTACCTGAATGGCAGCCGCGCGCGCCTGCGCGATATTAGCGAATTGCTCAGCCAGAGCGGCCTGTCTAGGCGCACCTATGCCGTCATTGGGCAAGGCCTGGTAGACCAGGCCCTCAGCCTGCGCCCCGAAGAGCGCCGCGCCTTGTTTGAAGAAGCCGCCGGCATTGGCCTGTACCAGCACAAGCGCGAAGACGCGCTGCGCAAGCTGGAGGAGACCAATCGCAACCTGGAACGCGCCCGCGACATTTTGGCGGAAATTGGCCCGCGCCTGCGCAGCTTGCAGCGCCAAGCCGACCGCAGCCAGCAGTTCGAGCGGCTGAGCGGCGAGTTGCGCGAAATGCAGCGCACCTGGTACGGCTATCACTGGGCGCGCGCTCAGCAGGCCATGCACGACGCCCGCGCCATCGCTGATGGACAAGGGCAACAATTGGCGCAGCAGCAAGCCGAGCTTGATGCGCTGTCGCTCAAGCTCAGCCAGGTACGCGAGCAGCAAGCGGCGTTGCGCGCGCAGCTCACCACCTGGCAGCGGCAGGCTAATGCATTGCGCGACCGGGTAGAAACCACCCGCCGCGAGCTGGCCGTGTTGGGCGAGCG
>JBGSMF010000132.1:0-50460 GCA_041740315.1 Thermoflexales bacterium | reverse complement strand
TCTTGCGCGCCAGCGGCCTTGTGCCGCGCGTGTGGAGGCCTCGCGTGGCGCAGGTCAGCCTCACTGCCGGCAAAGGTTCAGTGGTCAAGTACATTCACGGTCAGCAGACCGTGGCCTACTGGTGGCCGCAGGAAAATCGTTTCTGGTGCCGCAAGCCATACGATTTGGTTATCAAGCACCCCAACAAATTCGCTGCATAAAAGTAACGGGCGTGATTTCCAATGAGTCGAGTCAGTGTTTGCATACCATCTTGTAACCGCTCCAGGTACATTGGAGAAACCATACAGAGCATCTTGGATTCTACATATTCGAATCTAGAGGTTATTGTCAACGACAATGCCTCTACGGATGACACAAGAGAAATTGTCGAGGCATTTAGCGACAAAAGGGTGTGCTTTTACCAGAACGAAAGCGATATAGGGCCGGTCAAGAATTGGAACCATGCTCTGAAAAAGGCTTCGGGAGAATTTGTCGGACTACTTTATTCCGACGATTTGTATGGCCCCTTCTGGTTAACGTTAGTAGTTCATGTGTTGGACAAATATCCCCATATTGGATGGGCAGTATCAGCGTTCCGGGTCATTGATCATGAGGGGCGGTTGTTGAACACTGTCTCTTGTTTTCCTGACACACGGGAATACAGCCCAAGTGAAACATTCCCATGCGTAGCAAAATTAAATGGATTGGGGCCAGCATTCATCGTGCGGCGGGAAATTTTAGAACAAGTCAACTACTACGACGAGAACGCCGGTCTATCTGCTGATAACGACCTGTTTCTCCGCCTCGCGTCTAGATACCCACTTTACTATTCCAGCAATGCTCATCACGCAGCTTATCGGCGACATGCTGAAAGCCTGACGCACCAGTGGGGACACGTTGAGCAAGCAGAAGAGGGTCTGAGGATGCTAAACAAAGTATTTAACGATAAAGCCTTTCCGGCAGAACTATGCCGATACAAGAGATCATGTTACACCTACTATTACCAGAAGGTGTTCAGCAGGGCCAAGAGAGCGATGGAGAACAATGACATTGAAACCACACAGGCTCTTATTCATCTATTGGATACTAACGGCTACAGGGTTTAACATAGCCTGATGTTCAACACGCATTTTCATGAATTCATGGTTTGCTTATCTAAGGCAGGGGCTTTCCCACACACTGCCGAATGATCGAATAAGAGGTCAGCAAGGTACCCACCCCGCAAGGGCCAATCTCCAAAATCTGCGCCCCTTTATCACCAAGCACTGGTGCAAAGGAGCATTGGGCGCGCTCCTCATCCTCTTTAGCTCTTTGCTTGGGCTTCCTCAACCCCTCATCACCCGCTATCTGATTGATGATGTGATCCTGGCCCGGCCGGCCGGCGCTGTGGGGCTGCTGGCTGGCGCGGTGTTGGTGCTGGCCCTTCTCAAAGCGTTGGGCATGTTGTCCGGCGCGCTGCAGCAATTTTATTTTGCCCGCTTTGAGCAAGAGATCATCCTCGATATCCAACGTGACCTCCTCGACCACACCTTGCGCTTGCCCCAATCCTTTTTTGCAGATAAAGAAATCGGTTACCTGATGTCTCGCCTGTCTTTGGATGTGCAGGGGCTGCGCTGGTTTTTCTCTGGCACGCTCGTCTACCTTTTTACCAACATTTTGCGCTTTGTGGGCGAGGTGGGCCTGCTCTTTTACCTGGAATGGAGATTGGCCATCGCCGCCATGGTTGCCATCCCCGGGCTGGTGCTGAGTGTCCGTTATTTTTCCGGCAAGCTGCGCGCGCTCAGCCGCCACGGCATGGAGCAGCAAGCCCAGGTTTCACGCCAACTGCAAGAATCGCTCGCGGCGGCGGTGCTCATCAAGGCCTTTTCTTCAGAAAATCGTACCGTGGGGCGCGTGATGGCCCAGTTGCAGGCCGCGCGGCAAATCTCGATGGAGCAAATCACAGTCAGCTCGATCGCTAACCTGGTCATCAACGCCATGCCAGACCTGGCCCGCGCCGTTGTGTTGGTGGCGGGGGCCTACTGGGTCATCCAGGGCAATTGGACGCTAGGCTCTTTGTTGGCCTTTCAGGCTTACCTGGGCTATGTGTACGGCCCGGCCCAATCGCTGGCCGCGGCCAACCTGCAGCTTCAAAACGCGCTGGCCGCGCTAGAACGGGTGTCGGCGCTGTTTGAGATCGTCCCAGAAGAAAACCTGGGTACCGGCATCAAGGTTGAGCGGCTCGGTGGGGCAATCGAGTTCAAGAATGTCTCTTTCTCTTACAATGGCGCCGAGCCAGTATTGGAGGATATATCATTCACCGTCAGCCCCGGCGAGCGCGTGGCCATCGTGGGACCCAGCGGCGTGGGCAAGACCACCCTGGTCAGCCTCATCTTGCGCTTTTACAAGCCAACCCAGGGCGAGCTCTGGCTAGATGGCCTGCCGGCTTCCGAGTATGAGCTAGGCTCGCTGCGCCGGCGCATCGGCTATGTGCCGCAAAGCACGCTGCTGCTTTCTGGCACCGTTATGGACAACCTGCGCTATGGCAACCCCCAGGCCAGCCAAGAACAGGTCATCCAGGCAGCGCAAGCCGCCGGCATCCACGACTTTATCGCCGGTCTGCCGGAAGGTTATCAATCGCACGTGGGCGAGCGGGGCGTCAATCTATCCGAAGGCCAAAAACAGCGCCTGTCCATCGCGCGGGCGCTGATCAAAGAACCGGATATCCTGGTGCTCGACGAGCCTACCTCTGCGCTGGATAGCCTGGTGGAACGCTCGATTTTGGAAGCGCTGCCGCCGCTGGTGCGGGGCAAAACGCTGTTCATCGTGGCGCACCGGCTGTCTACCATTCAAAAGGCCGACCGCATCCTGGTGCTGGGCGAAAAACGACTGGCGGCAGAAGGCACCCACCAGGAATTGCTGCAAAGCTGCGACTATTATCGCTCGCTGTTCGCCAAGCCAGGCCCTGGCAAAATGCCGGAACCGGTGGAATAAAGGCCCTAAAGGTCTTTTCGAGCAAGGAAGGTAACTGGGGCGACAGAAAGCCGGCGCTGATGGACAGCTTGAGTAACGGAAAAGACCTTTAGGGTCTGGCAGTTACAAATAAAGGAGGCCTGGTGATAAAGATAAAATGGCACATTCTACTTGCCATAGTGGCAATAACACTGCTAGGAGTGTGGGGCATCCACCTGGCGATGGGGGCGCAGCACCCTGCCGCGGCGCTGGCCGAAAAAAGCACGCTGCCAGCGGTGATCCGGCTCTATATTAAGGACCGGCCCCACCTGGATGCGGTGGCCGGACGCCTGGACATTTGGCACGTTGATTACAGCGCCGGCTATGCGCTGGTGGCGGCCCGGCCCGACCAAATCGAGTGGCTGCAAAGCCTGGGATACCGGCTAGAGCTAGAGGCCGAACAAACGGCCCAGTATCAAGCCGCCGCGCCGCTTGACCCGCGCTATTATTACTTTGACCAGGACTATATCAACTCTAACAACCTCTACATGCTAGATTTTATGCGCGCCGTATCCAATACCTACCCGGCGCTCACCGAATTGATTGATATTGGCGACACATGGCAAGCGCTGAACGGCGGCTACCAGCGCGATATCTGGGTGCTGCGCATCACTAACGAAAACCCGGCCTATGGAGACATACAAGGCAAGCCCGCCTTTTTCTTGTTTAGCGGCATCCACGCCCGCGAGGTGGTCGTGCCCGAGTTGGTTATCCGCTACATCAAGCATCTGACCAGCGGCTATAACGGCCAGGGCGGCTATGGGCTAGACCCAGATGTCACCTGGCTGGTAGACCACCAAGTCATTTACGTGCTGGTGATGCAAAACCCCGATGGGCACCGTGTTGACGAGCAGGACACCACTCTTTCACGCCGCAAGAACCTGGATGACGACGACGGCTGCGCCGACCCCGCCCGCCTAGGCATAGACCTCAACCGCAACCACAGCTTTAAATGGGGCTGTTGCGGCGGATCCAGCCCGGACCCGTGCGATGACACCTTTCGCGGCCCAGAGCGAGGATCAGAGCCAGAGACGCAGGCCTTTCAAACCTTTTTTGCCACAGTGATGCGCGACCAGAACGGCCCCAATGGAGACGACGAGCTTGCCCCCGCCTCGCCCATCACCACCACCGGCATTTTTATCAGCCTGCATACCTACAGCGACCTGGTGCTGTGGCCGTGGTATTTCACCCCAGACCCCGCCCCCAACAACAGCCAATTGCGCGCCATTGGCCGCAAGCTGGCTTTTTACAACCGCGCTGTTCCCTCGGGCGATATTTACACCGCCGATGGCGTCACCGACGAATGGACCTATGGCAAGTTTGGGCTGGCTTCATTTACGTTCGAAATCGGCGCTACCAGCGGCGCTTGCAGGGGATTTTTTGTGCCTTACGATTGTATCGAAGGCACAGGCGGCATGCCGCGCAACTTTTGGGCCGAAAACAAGCCGGCCTTGCTCTATGCGCACAAAATCGCCCGAGCGCCCTACCAAACCGTCTTTGGGCCCGATGCAGACAATCTGTCCGTTTTGCCCGGCGCAAGCGCCGCCGGCGCGCAGGTGCGGTTGAGCGCCGAAATCGCCGACCATCGCTACCATACCGATACACTCCGCCCAATCGCCGCAGCCGAATACTTTATAGATGCCCCCGGGCCAGATGGAACGGGCGTCCCAATGCAGCCGGCCGACAGCGCCTGGGGAGAGACCAGCGAACAGGTAACTGCCACATTAGATACCAGCGGCCTGGAGCTGGGCCGGCATTACGCGCTGGTGCGCGGCCAAAACGACCTGGGCGATTGGGGACCTTTTACGGCCATCTTTTTCTACATGGTTGACCCGGCTAGCGCCCCCTCCATCTATGGCAATGTGCGCCAGGCCGGCACGGGCGCGCCATTAGGGGCCACCATCAGCGCGGGGCCGTTCCAGACCTATACCATTGCGGCCAGCGGCTATTACAGCATGATGGTGCTCAGCGGCACCTATACGCTCAGCGCCAGCGCGCCAGGGCACGTCATCTCTACCGTCGCCAGCATCACGATTCAAGATGACCAACGCCTGCGCCAAGATTTCGATCTGGCCCAGCAAAGCTATGTCTATTTGCCGATCGTGATAAAATAGGCGCAATGACCTTGACAATGTCATTAAACACTTTTCTGCAAGCAGGTTGACCACATGATGGTTAATGGGGTGCATGTCAATTCTGGGGCGAACTTGGGGTTATGCTTCCAAACCTCTCCCCCTGCCCCTCCCCGACACGGGAAGGGGAGAACATTTCCCCCTTCCCTGCGAGGGAAGGGGGTCAGGGGGTTAGGTTTGACCCTCAAACTGACATACACCCGGCTAATGCAGGGCTATACGCAAAACTTGATATATGGTATAGTAAAAGCGAGACCGTTTTTCACCCACGACCCGTTTTTAGCCTTTCTGGCGACTATAAAGATGAGCAAACAACTTGACACTTTATCCGACGAAGCACTGGCCAAATTGGCCCAGGCCGGCGAGCGGGCTGCCTTTGAGTTATTGTGTGACCGGCACCTGTCTACTGTTTATAATCGCCTGCGCGCGCTGCTGCCACCCGATGCGGTGGAAGATGTGACACAAGAAACATTTATCGCCGCCATGCAGGCCATCCAGGGCTACCGGGGACAATCGCTCTTTCGCACCTGGCTCAGCGCCCTGGCCCGGCACAAGGTGGCCGATTACTATCGCAAACAGAGCCGCCAGCCAGAGACCATTTCTCTGGATGGGGAATTGGAAGGAGAAAATGAGACCCTGGCTGACCCAAACGCCCGGCATGAAGAGCGCGCCCTGGTAAGAGATGCCTTGTGGCGCTTGCCGGCGCATTACCAAGAAGTGTTGTTGTTGCGCTTTGCAGAGGGCCTGCCTTTTGAGCAGATGGCCAGTACCTTGGGGTTGTCATTAGAAGCAACCAAGTCTCGCTTTCGGCGCGCCATTGCGGCGGCAGCGCAGGAAATGCAAACCGGGGACTAGCCCCAATATAAGGTGTTGT
Organism: Thermoflexales bacterium; assembly: GCA_041740315.1. Lineage (GTDB taxonomy): Bacteria > Chloroflexota > Anaerolineae > Fen-1058 > Fen-1058 > JBGSMF01. The sequence goes on along the minus strand of JBGSMF010000132.1, from coordinate 44,484 downwards.
GGGTGGGGGCAGGTTTGAAACCTGCCCATACGTCGGCAGTGTTATTTGAAAGGTATTGGCCCTAGCCTGAATTTGGCAGTTCGCGTATCCCTATACGCGAACGTCTCCAACAATTGGCTCGCATAGAAATGCAAGCCTATGGGGCGCAAAAACAGGCTAGGGCACAGAGGATACACATGCAAGCCAACGAGATCACAGAGTCAATCATCAATGCGGCGATTGAGGTGCATCACATTCTGGGGCCGGGTTTGCTAGAACCTGTCTATGAAGAATGTCTGTGCCACGAATTATCTTTGCAACATATTCCTTTCGAGCGTCAATTGCCGCTTCCTATCGAATACAAGGGCATTAGCATAGACTGCGGGCATCGCCTGGACCTACTGGTATCTGGCACGGTTGCAGTGGAGATCAAGGCTGCAGAAAGATTGCTGCCCATTCACGATGCCCAACTTTTAACCCTTTTGAGACTGGGTGGATGGCAAATTGGATTGCTAATCAACTTTAATGTTCCTTTTCTTAAACAAGGCATTCGCAAGCGGATGATTAGTTTAAAAGACGAAAAAAACGTGGCCTCTTTGGCATTCCAGTGGTGAAAACAAGATGAGCACATCAAATCTGCCCGAACAAGCGCAAGACCAGGAACTGGCTGCTTTTGCCGATTCAGTGTTGGCAGGCCAGCCGGCCCCCCCCACTGGACCGCCCCCTTTGGCCCAGACGGTCGAGCTGTTGGCGCGCGCCGTTAGCCCCCACCCACCCCCAGAACATTTGCGCCGCCAGATCCGCCAGCGCATTGCCGCCGAATGGGCCAGGCAGCCCAGCCAGGCCTCAGAAAGCGCCGGTTTGCAAGCGCGCCACTGGCTGCTGCGGTTGTTCAGGCCGTCCAAGAACCAGTGGGCCTGGGCAGCGGTGACGGCCATGGCCGCCCTTGCCATCATGGCCGGCCTGCTGCTGCCGGCTCAAACCGAGCCGCTGACAGGCACAGTCGTTGGGGGAGCAAGTGTGGTGGGGGTAATTATCCTTGTCCTCGTTGGCCTTGCGGTGGCAGGCTGGCTGATCGTTCGTAAAAAGTAGGAGCATACTGGGCACAGGCACCCTGGACTGACCGCCAGCCTGTCCCGCGACCCCCAAAGGGGGGAGTGGGAGGCAGGCAACCTGCGCTTTTGCGTGGTGGTGTCATTGCGAGCCGCCGCTGGTGGCGAAGCAATCTTTATACTTGCAAAGCTGAGATTGCTTCACCGCTACGCGGTTCGCAATGACGACAAGAGTCAAGTTTCTGGGTAGCGAAGCAAAGAATCTCGTATGCACAACATTGAGACCCTTCGCTGACCCTTCGCTGACCCTTCGCTACAACTCAGGGCGTTGTCAGGGTGAAAGTGAGTTTTGCGCTATTGCCTAACTTGACAATGTCACATTGTCCAAATGTTCTTTCACTACCGTACACTTTTTCATTCTGCCACGAACACCTGCACTGCGCGCAGGCGCAGGTTTCACGAATTAGCACGAAAAAGACAGATCAAATTAGTGGAATTCGTGCAATTCGTGGCTAAAAATCTCGGCATTGTTCTCGCAGAATTCACTCCGGGCAGAAAGTGTACGGTAGAGAAGCGTAGGAAAATGCACCATTGAGCGTCAAATTGCAGAACAAATGTTTAATGTGACATTGTCGTAACTACTCAGCCGGCGCCCTTCGACCTGTCTGCCGACAGAGCAGGCTACGCGCCGCGCATCCTGAGCGAAGTGAAACGCAGTCGAAGGAGCGCGGCGCGTAGCCTGAGCAAGGCCGAAGGACGCTCAGGATGCTGAGTAGCTACACATTGTCAAGCTAAAAACCCTGAATTTTTGAATCTGTAATCTGTAATTTGAAATCTGTAATCTGTAATCTGAAATTCCTCGACCCTTTTGGGGCCATAACGGCGACTATATTTACAGAGCGCCAAGAAAGCGCTCCAGTCATAATAATGAAAAAATTTCAATTGAGCTAAAAAGGAGAAATAAAATGAACAAGTTACAACGTTGGCTTAGAAGCAAGACCGGCATGCGCACCGTGGCCGGCGTGCTGGGGGTTCTGCTCATTGTGTCAATAGCCGGCCAGGCATTGCACTGGTGGGACCTGGGCAGCCTGCTGGGCACGGCCGGCCCGCCCTCGGGGGGGTACACATGCATGCCCACCTGTGTGGAAAGCGACGGCAAGTTTTTGTCCATGGTGGGCAATGACATGGCCTCTTTCAGCGGCACACCCATCGTGTTCTGGGTTCAAGCGCCCAGCGGGTCTGCCTCATTCGAAATCGGCATCTTTGATGGCGATTCGGGTAAAAGCATTACCGGCACCCTCTCTGCTACATCATGGGGGAACGGTCACTGGGATGAGACAGCAGAGCAAGTCGTCTACACACTCTATGCCGACAAATACAGAGACGGCCAGGGAACGATCATAGTCGGGCAGTGGTTCGGCAATGATCCCAACCCCGCCAATAATACCGCGACCAACCCATTCTCAGCCTGGACGGCTTCGGCTGACACCATGCCCAATAACGCCTGGTACAATATCACTGTCAATAATAACGTGCCAGATGCGCTGGACCAGGGATGGTACTATTACCGCCTCGAAGCTGTGCGGCAGGCCACGACGTGGGGGATCAGCGCCTTCAAGCTGCGCTCCACAGGCGAGTTGCTCGCCGGGCGAGCCGAAATATCAAATTCCAACTTTGCCATCGTTGGCATGGCCAACTCGTTGGAAGATTACAAGACCTTGTACCCCGGTTTCGACGTAGCAAATCTCGCAAACCTGGACGTAAACAATACAACCTACACAGGCACCTGGGAATTCACTTTCGATGTGCCCGTTGGGACCAAAGACATTACCTTCTGGGATGGCGATTTTGACTATGGGGCTGCAGATGGCAGCACGGTTGACACCACGGATGCGAACACACCAACCAGCAGCAAGCCACAATGGGCAACTACCTATGCTAACCCTGAGTCAGCAGTAGGCAAAGGCGATCCGGCAGATGATGCCTCGTCAAAGTATATTCGCCGGTTACCATCAGTTCAATACGAGGTCATCTCTCCAGATGGCACTCCCTTGTTTGTCAACAACAATCCCTCCGGCAGCCAAGAGTGGGAAAAATTTGTCGTGGCCCGCTATGACCAGATTATGGATCCGCCGGCAGACCTCTATACAAGCTCTGGAGAGCCGATCAAGCCCGGGCTGTATACCCTAAAGATCACGGGCCTGGACATTCACAACACGGTATGGTTCCGGATGGACTATACAATGTGCAAAGAGGGCGAGTGTGGAAGTATCTGCCCCAAGTGCCCCGAGTGCGAGCCCACACCCACACCCGAGCCGACTGTCCCAGTACCACCCACCGACGTGCCGCCTCCACCCACGCCCGAGCCGACGCCGCTGCCGACACCGGTACCGTGCGTTACCACCACCTCGCCGGTTGACCTGCTGTACGTGCTGGATACTTCCGGCAGCATGAACTTTATGTATCTTGGCTCTGGGACCAAGCTAGAGGCCGCCCAGCAGGCAATCCTGACGCTCAACCAAGCCATCGCGGCGGAAAACAATGGCAGCCGCGTGGCGCTGATCACGTTCCAGGGATCGGGCAACGGGACGGGCCATCCGCCAATCTTTAGCAATAACATTAACGTGGTATCCGGCTTTACAGCCGACATGAATGCCTTTAATGCGCTGGTCCAGGCATTGAACGCCAATGGCAGTACGCCCACAGCCGCGGCTGTGAACCAGGTGACCAGTTGGCTGCCCACCGCTTGGGACCCGGCGCGTATACCGGTGGTCATCCTCATCTCTGATGGCGTGCCCACGCTCAACCTGGCCGGACACGGATTCCAGGACGGGGACGTGCAGCAGGTTCATATCTACAAGAGCGATGGCAGCTTGAAGACAGCCGATCAAGTGCGCCAGTTGGGCAAGAGGTATTCGCAATACAACAACGAGCGCGCCGGCGAGACACTGGCCGATGCGATGATTGCCATCAGCAATCTCAAGACGGCGCTGCCCAGCGTCAAGTTGTACGCGGTCGCGGTTCAGGCTGCCAGCACAGAAGGCATCTTTAACGACGAAATTCTCAGGTATGCGGCGGCGCAGGGCGGTGGCCAGTTCTACATGGCGGAAGACGCCAATAGCCTGGCAGCGGCGTTGCAATTGGCCTTTGTGAACAGCTCTTGCGGCGGCGGCTCAACACCCCCACCTCCTCCGCCTGGCGGGCAGGTGTGCAACAGCCCGCGCGACTATAACGTAGAGAACACTACCAACAATCCATTCTACGGCATAAAGTTCAACTATGTGTCGGGCGGCGAGCTAAAGAACGGCGCAGAAGAGACCTTCAAGATTACACTGACCTCGGCCCAGGTAGATTCGATGAGCCAGGTGAAAATGGAGGCCAAGGCCGGCACCAGGACCGGTCAGGTCACCTTGCGCGGCTCAGATGGATGCAACTTTGCCCAAGGCACCGCCTGCGGGCCAAAGCAAGATAGCAATTTTGCCTTTTCGTTCGTGGGCACAAACGACAATGGCGATGGCACCAAGACGTTGACCTTTACCGTCAAGAACAACACCAACCGGGCCCTCAGCCACGCCACCATCGGCTTGCCCAGTGGGGCGCAGGCATCCTGGTTCTGCCCGCAATAACGCATAAACGCATCTAGTCTGGATAGGGAGGAAGCTTGGCTTCCTCCCTAGTTTTTAACTCGAGTTAATCCATAGGACGGCTCTGGCCGTAGGAATTTCCTTTTTGGCCTTGCCGCCGTCAACTTGCGCAAAACTGTAGTGCAGCCAAGATCCCGGCGAAGCTGGGATAACTCGACATGATGATGACTGGGGTTTAACGAATTTTAGTAACTACTCAGCATCCTGAGCGGAGCGCCGCGCTCCTTCGACTGCGTTTCACTTCGCTCAGGATGCGCGGCGCGTAGTCGAAGGGTGCCGGCTGAGTAGTTACGAATTTTATACAACTTTTAAACGAGACCCGCCTGCCTTTTATGCTATAGTTTCACTACCGTACACTTTTTCATTCTGCCACGAACACCTGCACTGCGCGCAGGCGCAGGTTTCACGAATTAGCACGAAAAAGACAGAGCAAATTAGTGGAATTCGTGCAATTCGTGGCTAAAAATCTCGGCATTGCTCTCGCAGAATTCACTCCGGGCAGAAAGTGTACGGTAGAGAATGCTATAGTAAAGACCAGTATTCAAGCGAGTGCAGATTGGCAGGTTTAGGTGCAATACCTTTCAAATAAGATGTTGCCCGTGGGGGCAGGTTTGAAACCTGCCCATACGCTGGTAGTGTTATTTGAAAGGTATTGGGTTTAGGGGCGGTTTCTAATCTGCCGCAACAGCGGGGAGGGACCAGTTCCCCCCTCTATTTTTTGCGCGCAGTTCAACCAGCCGGTATTTGCTTTTTAGCTTAGTTTGAGTGTATAATGCAGCCTGATGCAACATAATGCAGCAATGATGTGGCAAACCAACAAGCAAAGCTTTCGCAGTAAGTTTTATACTTTTCTATGCCATGAACAACCCTTGCCCATCACCCCCATCGAATATCATCACGCATCCCAGTGTTGATGGGCAAGTTGCCTAGCCATATTGCTGGGGTAACTATTCAGGTTTGCTCCCGATGGGTGGGCCTGTCTGTGTCAGATGCCGCAGGCGTGGGCTGACTAGTTACCTGCTGTGGAGGAAGAGCAATGCCAGGATTATTTGATCGCTTAAAGGGAGAACTGGAAGGCCAGGAAAAAGCGGCCGGCTTGAAGATATCGGATATTCTCAGCCTGCCCGAATCGCTGCGCAAGCTGTGCAACTGGCTGTTAAAGCAAGGCGATGTTTCGTTAGGCCAGGTGGTTGAATTTACGCAGCAGAGCGAGGCCGAAACGCGCAGCATGCTGGCCGAATTGATCGAAAAAGGCTTTGTGCGCGAGATCCCCGTCAAGCCGGAACCCATGTATCGCATCCGCTTGGGCCGCACCGCCGCGCAGCAGATTCCCATCAACCTGTGGGAGAACTTGGGAGAAAAGACCGAGTAATGGGCCTATCCTTTAACCAGATTCCGGCCTTTTTGGTGGGCATTGCCCTGCCCATAGTGTTTTTGGCGCTTGTGCGCGCGCTGGACCTGTACGCGTCAGGCTCTTTTAAAACTGTCATGGTGGCCTTTATAGGCGGGCTGCTGGCTTTTGGCGGGGCGTATGTGGTCAACAACGCGGCCGCCAGCCGGCTCGAGCCGATTCTCATCAACTCGGCGACCGCCCGCCAAGTCACCTCGCTGCTAGGCGCGCCCGCTCTCATGAGCGTTCCGGCGGCGCAGCGAGCGTTCGCCGTCATTACCTTGGCAGCCGCCCCCATTGCCGAAGAAGTGCTCAAATCTATTGTGCTGATCATCTTGGTGCGCCGGCCCAACTTTACCTATTTTGTGGATGGCGCCATCTATGGCTTTGCCGCCGGCACGGCCTTTGCCGTGCTAGAAAATCCTTTTTACGCAATGATCTCGCCCGCCGCCGGCGTGGGCCTCATGTTGATGCGCGCCTTTTCCACTTCATTGATGCACGGCACGGCCAGCGCGCTGGTGGGGGTGGCGCTGGGGCGCACCCGCTTTGGCAAAGGTCCCGCCCGAATCGTCGCCCTGGTGGCCGGCTGGTTAGCCGCCATTGCGCTGCACGCCAGCTTTAATCGAGTAGTGTATCTGAAAATCGGCGGGGCCATCTTGCCGCTGGCGGTGGGCATTGGCGGCGTCATTTTGGTGGCCGCGTTCATCTTTTGGGGCCTGCGCCAAGAGCGCGCCTGGCTGGAAGAGACACTGGGGCTAAAGTTGGGGGTGAGCAAAGGCGAGGCGGCCGTTGTCCTCAAAATGGAGGACCTGGATAAATTGCTAGAGCCTATCGCCGCGCGCTTTGGCGAAGAAAAGCGCGAGCAGGTGGAAACCTTTGTCAAATACCAGGCCCAACTGGGCATCAAGCGCAAGGCGACTGGCATGGCCCAAGACGAGAACTTGCGCCAAGAACTAGAGAAACAAATAACCGACCTGAGGCAAAAAATGGACGTGCTGCGCCGGCAGGTGGGAGTGTACTGCATGAGCTATGTGCGCTCGATCTTGCCGCCAGAAAGCACCCTCATCTGGACGCGCCTGGCCGAAGAGTTGGCCCGCGAGCGCGTGACTGACAAGAATCTTTTTAAAGACCTGGGGCAAAAGCTGGACGAAGGCGCATCCAAGCCTTCGCTCTTTTCAAGGGTTGCCAAGCAATAATTAATTTGTGATTTCAACAGTGGAGGAACAGTTATGTCAAAGATTATCTCTATTCACTCTTTTCGCGGCGGCACGGGCAAGTCTAACACCACGGCCAATCTTTCGGCCCTGCTGGCGGCCCAGGGGCTGCGAGTGGCCGTGATTGATACCGACATCAATTCGCCGGGCATCCACGTCTTGTTTGGCCTGGGAGAAGACGACATAGGCCACTCGCTCAACGACTATTTGTGGGGCAAGTGCGAAATCCAGGAAGCCGCCATGGATGTGACCAGCCGCCTGGGTCCGGGCATCAAGGGGCAAATTTACCTGGTTCCCTCTAGTATCAAGGCCGGCGAAATCACCCGCGTGCTGCGCGAAGGCTATGATGTGGGGCTGTTGAACGATGGCTTTCAAAAGCTGACCACCAAGCTGAACCTGGATGTGCTGATGATAGACACCCACCCCGGCCTGGCCGAGGAAACGCTGCTGTCCATCGCCATTTCAGATGTGCTCATCATCATCATGCGCCCCGACCAGCAAGATTACCAGGGCACCAGCGTCACCGTAGAGGTGGCCCGCAAGCTGGATGTGCCGCACATGATGCTGCTGGTCAACAAGGTGCCATCTGTGCTCGATTTTGCGGATCTCAAGGCCAAGATAGAGCAAATTTACAACTGCCAAGTGGCAGCCATCGTGCCGCACTCGGACGATATGATGGTGCTGGCCAGCGCGGGCATTTTTAGCCTGCGCTATCCTGACCACGCAGTGACCAAGCTGCTCAAGGAAGTGGCCGCTAAACTCGTGCCCTAGGAGCTTGTCGGAGAGGGCTGTTCGTAGTGCGCGCACTACGAGCCTACCAGCCCGCTCTCCGACAGCCTGCTAGTCCCGGGCTTTTTACCGCGGGAAGGTTAATTTTATCTGGCCAGCCAGACAATGTTTGGCTCGCGAGTCTGTCAACACCCCCGGTGCCCGCCAGGCCGAGGGCGTTGATTTTTCCAGGTCTTGCATTAAGGGATACCGTTGTGCCTTTGCTGAACAAGCTGTTTAATATTCGCGCAGAGGAATGGCCTCGACTGCTGCTGCTGTATGCCATGAACTTTGTGATGCTGGCCGGCATCTACTGGGGCGATGCCATTGTGGAAGCGGCCTTTTTGCGTCAGGTGGGCGTGGAATTTTTGCCGCTGGCCATCATGGGCAACGCTGTCTGCTCTATCCTGTCGGTCGTCATCTACACCGCCTTTGCCGATAGGGTTTCTAACGACAAACTGCTCATGGTCATCTTTGCCATCAGCGGAGGCGGTATTGCCATCGGCCTGGCGCTGCTAGGCTGGGGCTGGGTCACCATTGCTTACCCGCTGTTGTACCTCATCGTCAACGTGCCGCTGCGCGATGTGCTCAACGTGCATTGGGCCACCTATGTCAACAGCTTTTATGACACGCGCGCGGCCAAGCGCATCATCCCGGTGCTCACCACCGCTGTCCGGCTGGCAGGCATTTTTGCCGGGCTGACCATGCCCGTCTTGAACAACTTGCTCACCCCAGGCGGCATCATCTTTCTGTGGCTGTGCGCCTCTGTAATGACCATCGTCCTCACCTGGCTCATGCCGCGCATCCTGGGCGAGCGGACCGTCGCCCCAGGCAGCCAGCCAACGCCAACAGAGGCCAAAGGCAGCGCCTCTAATTTCCAGCAAACCCTCGATAACATCCGCGAAGGCTATCGTTATGTTTCCCAATCAACCTTCCTCAAATGGATGGCCCTGGCCACGCTGACGACGATGGTGCTGCTGGCGTTCGTCAATTACCAGACAGGCAAGCTGATGCTGACCGAACTGAAAACAGTCGAGAGCATCTCAAACTTTACCGGCTTGCTGAATGGCCTGTCTAATCTGATCGCCCTACCCTTTCAAATGTTCTTGCTCAGCCGGCTCATCGGCGGGCTGGGGCTGGGCAACACAGCTCTAATTTTTCCCGCTATCACTATGGCAACCTGCGGCAGCTTGGCCTTGGCGCCCAATCTCTATTCAGCCGGGGCAGGCCACCTGACCCGCACCACTTTTCGCACCACACTGCGCAACCCCATAGACAGCCTGATGTACAATGCCGTGCCGCTGCGCGTCAAGGGACGCGCGCGCGCCTTTATCGGCGGGCTAGTAGTGCCGCTCGGCTCGCTGATTGGCGGAGCGCTGCTGCTGTTGCCGCAGTACATCAAGGGCTTTCCCAACGGACTGCTGCTGGGATTCATTGGCCTGCTGGCCGCAGGCTATCTGGCCAGTTCGTGGATCATCCGCCGACAGTATGCCCAGGCGCTGATTGCGATGCTGGAACAAGAAGACTTTTCCTTCTTGCTCTCTCAAGAAGCGTCCGAAGTGATCGTGGCCGATCCGGCCACCCTGGCCAAGTTGCAGAAAAAGCTGGAAGAAAGCAGCAGCCACGAGCTGACCGTCTTTATCGCCCAGCTCATCAGCCAGGTGGGCGGCAGCAAAGCCATCCCTATTTTGGGAGCGGTTGCCAAAGCGGCTGCCGATGCCCGCACTCGCTCGGCCATTATTGATGTGCTGGTGGCAGCCGACCTGCAAGACGAGGCCGTTCGCCAGCTTTATATCGACTTTTTGGCGGACCCCGATGGGCAGGTGCGGCAATCAGCCATCGGCGGCCTGGAACAATTGGCCAGCGCCACCGACCCGCAATTCCTGGCCATGATGTCAGACATGGTGCAAGACGCCGACCTCGATGTCTGTGTGCGCGCCCTGACCGCCCTGGCTCGCTCCGGCAACTTTTACCAGCATCCCACGGCGGTGCAGGTGTTAGATCAGCTCCTGGCCGAAGAAAACACTCACCGGCGCGCCAAGGGGGCAAATGTTCTAGGCCAAATCGGCAACGAGCGCGCCATCCTCAAGCTGGCCGAATACCTGCCCGATTCCGCCGACCAGGTGCGCTTGGAGGCAGCCCTGGCGGTTGAAGCGCTATCAAAAGGGGCATGGCCGGCTCAGGCTACCTCACCCATTGTAGATGGCATGCGCCGCCTGCTCCACGACCCAATCGAGCGTGTTCGCCAGGCCGCCCTTATTGTGCTGGGGCGTTTGGGCGCCCGCGAATCGCACCAAGCCATCGTCGAGGCGCTGGTAGACGCCAGTCCCCAGGTGCGGGCCACTGCCGCAGACGCCCTGGTTCAGGCCGGCAAGTCTATCATTCCCGTCATCCATCCCAAGCTCAATTCGGGCGACCCGCAGTTGCGCAAAATGACAGCCGTTATCTTGAGCCGGGTCAATCCCAGAGAATTTGGGCCGCTCATCGTGGGAACGCATGTCACCGGCAACCTGCTCACCATTTACCGCAATCATGGCTTGGTTGCGGCATTGGGCGAATGTAACCAATGTCCTAGCATTGGCGTACTGCAAAGCTATCTGCGCGAGCAAGGCCAACAATTGGCCGACGAGATTTTTTATTTGCTCACCGCCATCCACGACCCGGATAGCCTCAACATCATCAGCGAGTCTTTGCGCAGCGAAACCCCGCGCGTCCGCGCCAATGCCGCCGAAGCGCTCGAATCGTTGACGACGCCGCAGGTAGCCAACCTGATCGCCCCCTTGTTCGAGCCAGACCTGCCGCCGGCCCAGTTGCTGGCCCTCAGCCAAGACACCTGGGATATGGAACATCCCAATGCTTCCCAGGCGTTTCGCTTGCTCGCCGCAAATCCCGACGACCCCTGGCTGCGAGCCATGACGGCCTTTGCGCTGGGTGAACTTGGCGCAAGCCTGGCGCCCAAGCAACAAGCGTCGACAGAACCGCCCCCCCCGGCCAAGGAAGAAAGTAGCGGCCAGGGGCGCAGGGCGCGCCGATCCTCAGCCGATCTCCTCGGCGCGCTGATGGGCGATAGCCAAATGGACGACAGCGCCGGCAAACCCGCAGAAAAAAAGCCTCGGCGGTCGCCGTTGGATGCGCTGGGTGGGGTGGCCGATTCTACCATGCGGGCGAGCGCGGCTGAGGTGCAGGCCGCCGTGAAGCAAGACGCCCGGCCGCTGCCTTTTACCCTGCCAGAAATCGAGGGGCTGCTGGCAGCTTCTCTGGCCGACCATGCAGAACAAGTGCGCCGCGCTGCCGAGGCCGCCAAGCGGGTGATGGCCGGTCTGGGCGCAATTGGGCGCGCCAAAGAAACGAAAGAGGAGGGAATCTTGCTTTCTACAATTGAAAAAATCATCTTTCTAAAAGAAGTCCCCTTTTTCCAGGGCATGACCATTGACCAGCTCAAGGTGCTGGCCAGCGTCTGCGAAGAGGAATTATTCGAAAAAGACACCCATATTTTTAACCCGGGCGATGCCGGCGGCGTCTTGTACGTGGTCGTCAGCGGACGGGTGGGGATTGAGCAAGAAAAGCGCACCGGGTCTTTTGCCCGCCTGGCCGATATAGAAGCGCATTCGTATTTTGGCGAAGCCAACTTTTTTGATAACAGCACCCGCACCACCTCGGCGGTGGCCATTCAAGATACCCTGGCGCTGCGGCTCCGCCGCGAGCCGCTCATTGCGCTGGCCCGCCAACACCCCGACATGTCGCTGGAATTGATCAATGTGCTGAGCCAGCGCCTGCGCGATGCCAACGACCGGATCGCCGATCTCACCCGCACCAGGCCGCGCGAGCTGCACAAGCTGTTTGACCAGTTTGCATAGATGGGAGACAATCTATCGTCATGGAGTCAATTGCATTCACACCGGGCAAGGCGCACCCTACAGGCCGCGTTCAACTGACGCCGCTTGACCCTGTGTCCATCTCGGAGGAAATGTGGCAAGGACTTGCCCAGCATATCGCCCGAGAACAAGCCAGCGGCCTCAGGCCCATTCCGGCCAGCGTTGTGGCAGGACGGTGGCAGCAAGGGAATGCCGCGGCTGTCCTCTATGACAACAGCATCATTGCCTATGCCAGCCTGGTGCTAATTTTTTGCCCGGCCAACCGGCACAGGTTCAGCCAGGCGCTGGGAACGGAGATAGACCGAAACCGGTTGTCAGCGATTAGCGTATACAAATTGGCCGCCGTGTGGACACACCCCAACTGGCGCAGGCGGGGCATCCACCTTCAACTCATCCCCTCGCTCTTGGCGCAACGCCATACGGCCCCCCCGCGCCTGTACACAGCGGTCACGGTGGGGCTGGCCAGTTCGCCCATGATGGCAGCCCTCGGCTGGAAAATCATGGGCTGGAGCGAGATTCCTTACACCAGCAGCCTGATCGGCTTTCCGGTAAAAGGCTTTGAAAGACTGGTAGAAACTCGCTGGTGGCCGCCGGCAGGAATGTTGCCCTACGATGGCCCGCACATTGACCCGCGGCAAAATACTACTCATGATTGGAGCCGCTTTTGCCACTTGTGGGTTGCCAATATGCCCCTGGCAATAGAACTCGATAACCGCTTCGCCCGGTTGGTGAAAGGAGACTTGCGCCGCTGGCGCGAGGCGTGTATTGCAGTATTTACAGGCCGGCGAGAATCGCCATTGAATTTTTTTCAGGAATAGGCTATGAAAAGACTTGATCTACTTTTATTGGCGCTCGTAATTTTTACCCTGGCTGCTTGTGGGGGGCCATCGCCCTCTCAGCTCCCTACCCCAACAGCGACCTTGCCAGCAAAACAAGAAGGGCGCGGGGCCGGCGATACGCTGCGACTGTTATACTGGCAAGCGCCTACCATCCTCAACCCGCACCTGACCCAAGGCACCAAAGACCTGGCGGCTTGCCGCATCGTCTACGAACCGCTGGCCAGCTATGACAAGGACGGCAAGCTCATCCCCTTCCTGGCCGCCGAGATCCCCTCGCTTGAAAACGGCGGCGTGGCAGCCGATGGCAAATCGGTCACCTGGAAGCTCAAACACGACGTTCTGTGGGATGATGGCGAGCCATTTACCGCCGACGACGTGCTCTTTACCTACGAGTTTGTGTCCGACTCCAAAACGGGCGCCCTGACCAGCGCCACCTACGATGCCATCCAGAGCGTCGAGGCCATTGACAGTTATACCGTCAAGATCAATTTCAAAGATGTCAACCCGGCCTGGTCGCTGCCTTTTGTGGGGAACCAGGGCATGATCTTGCCGCGCCACGCCTTTGCAGGCTATAGCGGAGAAAACGCCAAAAACGCGCCTGTCAACCAACTGCCCATCGGCACCGGCCCCTATCGGATGGTAGCGCCGGGCATCAAGCCTCAAGAGGTGCTGCTGCTGGGCACCCAGATTGTGGAAACCAACAAGATTGTCTACGAGATTAACCAACATTTCAGAGAGCCAGACAAGCCTTACTTTAAAAAAATCGAGCTAAGAGGCGGCGGCACAGTAGACGAGGCAGCCCGCTCGTTGTTTGAAGCGGGCAAAGTGGATTTTGTCTACAATCTATTGCTAGATTCAGAACGCCTGACCGAGCTGCAGCAACTGGGCAAAGCCAAGGTGGCTGTTTACCTCACCTCCAAGGTAGAGCGCCTCCTCATCAACTTTACCGACCCCAACCGCGCCACCGAAGACGGCGAGCGTTCTAGCCTACAGTTTCCGCATCCTTTTTTCAGCGACAAAAAAGTGCGGCAGGCCTTTAGCTACGCCATGGACCGCGATTCTATCGCCGCGCTGTACGGCTCGGAGGGAAAACCCACGGCCAATTTGCTGGTATCGCCGGCCACCTTTGAATCGCCCAACACCAGCTACGAATACAATTTGCATCAAGCCGCCGCGCTGCTAGACGAGGCCGGCTGGCGCGACACCAATGGCGATGGCGTCCGCGATAAAGATGGCGTCAAGATGAAGGTTGTTTTCCAGACCTCGGTCAATGCCGTGCGGCAAGAGACCCAAAACATTGTCCAAAAGAGCTTGAAAAGCATTGGGGTGGAGGTGGACCTAAAAAACATTGACGCCAGCACCTTTTTTGGCCCCAACCCGGCCAACCCTAATACGCGCTGGCACTTTTACGCCGACCTGGAAATGTATAACCTGGGCAACGCCAACCCCGACCCAGGTTCGTACATGCAGTATTGGACGTGCGACGAGATTCCTCAAAAGGCGACCGACTGGGCCGGCAACAACAACGAACGCTGGTGCAATCCCGATTATGATGCCTTGTTCGCCAAATCTACCACAGAGATGGACCCCGAAGCGCGCCGGCAGCTTTTCATCCAGATGAACGACATGATCATCAACGAAGTGGTCATGATTCCGCTGGTGCACCGCGCCGGGCTGCACGGCATCAGCAATAGCCTGCAAGGCGTAGACTTGACCCCGTGGGATTCTGAGCTATGGAATATTAAGGACTGGAGGCGCGTTTCACCATGACGACTCAAAGCTCATCCGACAAGACTGGCAAACAAGCCCCCGAGCCGAGGAGCAAATTGCCGAGCATTTTCTTTGTCTTGAAAAACCTCCCTATCGGCCGCAAGCTGACCATCGGCTTTGGCATCTTGATTCTGCTGATCTTTCTGAGCGCCGGGGTCAGTTACCTGGGCAGCCGCCAGGCCACCACCAAGATCAACCTGACCAATGACGTGCGCGTCCCCACTGCCCTGGTCGCCTCGCGCGCCCAGGCCAACCTGCTGCGGATGACGGGCGATGTGCGCGGCTATCTGGCTTTGGGCGACCAGGAATATCGCGACAGTTATAATCAATCCAACGAGGCCTTTAAAGCCGATTTGGCTGAATTAGAGGGCCTGTACCCCTACTTGAACTCTGACAACAAGCGGCGTTTCGTCGAGCTCAAGATCACTTATGAGCAATGGGCCCAACTGCCCGACCAAATGTTCGAGCTGCGCGACGACCAGTTGGAACGCGAGCCGGCCTATCGCATCCTGGCGACAGACGGCATACGGGTGGGCGGCAAGGTGCTGATTGACATTAACAGCATAATCGAAGCGCAGGGGCAGCGCGAGGCCAGCCCCGAAACCCTGACCCAACTGACGGACATGGCCAAGTTTCAGGGCAACTTTACGGCAATGCTCTCGGCCCTGCGCGGCTATGTGGCCACGCGCAATAGCATTTTTAGGTATTATGAATACGAGGCCAACCGAACGGCCAACCAAAATAGTTGGGAAAGGTTGCAGGGCGCGCGCGCGAGCCTGACGCCGAACCAGCAAAAACTGCTGGATAATATCGCCAAGAACCGCGCCGAGTTCTTGCTGCTGCCCGACAAAGTGTTTGAAGCGTTGGAAGGCGAACGCTGGCGAGAAGATCTTTTCATGTTCCGGGAAGACGCCGTGCCGCTGGCTGAAAAAATGCAGCAGCTCTTGGGTGAAATGACGAGCGACCAGCAGACCCTGCTCAAGACCGAACTGGCCTCTGGACGCCAGGATTTGACCAATGCCAATCAGTTGATCCTGGCCAGTGGGGTTGTGGCCCTGATTGTGGGCTTGATCATGACCTACATCGCCCGAGAAACCATCGCCGGCCCAGTGCGCCGCCTGACCGGCATCGCCGAGCAGATTCGCGGCGGCGACCTGGAAGCCCGCGCCACGGTCGAATCGCGTGACGAGATCGGCATTCTGGCTGGGACATTTAATGAAATGACGGCCCAATTGCGGCGGACATTGTTGCGGGTTCGGAAAGAAAAAAAGCGCGCCGATGATTTGCTCAACGTCGTCATCCCAATCGGCGTTGACCTGTCCTCAGAAAAAGATTTTAACCGCCTGCTGGAAAAAATGCTACTAGAAGCCAAAGCGTTCTGCCACGCCACAGCCGGCATCCTTTACCTGCGCACAGATGACAATCGCCTGAGGCACGTGATCATTCGCGACGATCCGCAGCAAATTGCGCTGGGCGGCACCACCGGCGTGAGCGTCCCCTTCCCGCCGCTGGCGTTGTACAAAAAAGACGGCGCGCCCAACGAGCGGGTGCTGGCCGCGCGGGTGGCTTTGCAGGGCGCCACCACCAACATTGACAATGCCGCCGAAGCCAAGGATATGGATTTTGGCCCCACCGAAAGCCGGGTGTACGCCGACGACCTGGCAACTTCTTTGCTGGCGCTTCCGCTCAAGAACAGCGAAGGCCAGGTGCTGGGCGTGCTGCAGTTGATGAATGCCCAAGACCCGGAAACCAATCAAATCATTCCCTTTGATGCCAACTTGCAGCAGATGATGGAATCTTTTTCCTCGCTGGCAGTAGCCGCCCTGGAAGCGTATATCCGCGAGCAAAAGCTGCAACAGCAGATCCAACAACTCAAGATCGAAATTGACGAAGTCAAGCGCCAAAAGCAAGTCAGCGAGATTGTGGACACTGACTTTTTCCAAGACCTGCGCTCCAAGGTGCGCTCGCTGCGCAGCCGCGGCCAGCGCGCCGCCGAGCCAGAAGCCCAACCCGCGCCAGAGCCCAAGCCGGTCAGCGCATCGGCAGAAAAATTCGCCCGGCTGCAACAGGCCCTGGCCCGCCTGGAAAAGGTCAAAGGCGTCACTCCGGTGGAAATTTTGGAACTGCCCAGCCCGCTCGATGAAATCGTGCGAGAAATGATGCGCAGGGGGAGACTAACACTAGACGAACTGGCCGCCAAGCTAGAATTGGCCCCAGAGGAAGCTCGCCAACTGGCTGAGCTGCTCATCGAAAAAGGCTTTCTCCAGACAGAAGAACGCCAAGAGAACGGCGGGGTTTTGTACAAAGTGTATTTTGCGCGAATGCGCGGGCGCAACATACCACTCGATCTGTAGGCTTGCCTATTAAAGCGCAAGCACCCGGCAGGAAATATTATGTCAAAAATCATTATTTTCCATTCTTTTCGAAGAGGAACCGGCAAATCGAACCTGGTAGCCAACGTTGCCGCGCTGCTGGCCGGTGAGGGGAAACAGGTGGGCATTATTGACACCGATCTTCAGTCGCCAGGCATCCAATGCATATTTGGCCTTGAGGACGACAAAATACACCACACCCTCAACGACTATTTGTGGGGCAAGTGCAAGATCGCCCAGGCGGCCCACCTCGTGTTGCCAGACGCCGGCCAAGCAGCCCAACCAGAAAAATTGCCCGGCCAAGTTTACCTTGTTCCGGCCAGCGCCAAAGCAAGCGAGGTGGCCCGCATGTCGCGCGAGGGCTATGATATCGAGCTGCTCAACGACGGCTTTTACAGCCTGATTCAGGAGCTTGGACTAGAGGTTTTGCTGATTGACACCCATGCCGGCTTGAGCGAATACACCTTTGCTTCCATCGCTGCCGCAGACGCGCTGGCCGTCATCATGCGCCTGGACCACCAAGATTATCAGGGCACCAGCCTCATCATCGAAGTGGCCCGCCAACTCGACCTGCCAGCCGTCAACTTGATTGTGAACGAAGTGCCACCGACCTTTGATCTGTCCACCATCAAGGCAGAAGTAGAACAAAGCTATGGCTGCCGGGTAGCCGCCGTGCTGCCCCATTCCGATGAATTGCTGGCGCTGGCCAGTTCAGACACTTTTGTGCGGCGCTACCCAGACCATCCAGTGACATTTGCGCTAAAGCAGCTAACCGCCACGCTGATCCAAGTCATCAAGAGGGAGTGAACTATGTTGTGCTTTCGTTGTGACAAACAGGCCAGAGGCGTATGCCAATTCTGTGGGCGGGCCATTTGCGAAGATCACACGCAAAACAGCCCCTACATCATCACCCTCTACATAGGGCAAAACGAAACCCCCAAGGCCATTGTTGTAGCCGATGTGATATTCTGCGGCACATGCAAGCCGCAGCCAGAACCGATTGATATGCCAGAACTGTATTGAGCTGTTCAATATGCTGGCAGCCCGGCGCACCACCACTTTATTCAGGAGCAATACTCTATGATTGACGGCATCGTTTTGCACGATCTAGTCACCCATGTTGACGAAAGAGGCTTTTTCCGGGAAATCATCCGCGCGACCGACGACTTTTTTAGTGAGGGTTTTGGGCAGTGGAGCCACTCGCAGATGTACCACGGCGCGACCAAAGCCTGGCACGTTCACCAGCAACAAATCGACTGGTGGTACGTCGTCGGAGGCCCGCTGAAGGTGGCGCTGCACGACCTGCGCCCCCATTCACCCACTTTTCAACAAACTATGGAATTTTTAATGGGCGATAGCCAGCCTGCCTGCGTGCTCAAAATTCCGCCGGGGGTAGCCCACGGCTGCAAGGCCATTGGCGAAACAGCGCACTTGTTTTATATCACCTCGCATATCTACAATCCGGCCGACGAGGGCCGCCGCTCGCACGACGACCCGGCCATTGGCTATGACTGGCTGGCGGGGCCAGAGATCAAGTAAAAATAGGCAGGCACATGGAACAAAACAAGGCCAATGGCCAACCTCCGACTTCCGACCTCCAACATCCAAAATCCAACATCCTCGTGACAGGCGGGGCCGGGTTCATCGGTGGGCACTTGTGCAGGCTGCTGCTGGATTCCGGCTACCCCGTGACGGCAATTGACAATCTCTCAACCGGAAATTTGCGCAACATTGCCGCGCTGCGCCGACATCCCAATTTTATATTTGTGCGCGAGACGATCCTCAACGAGATGGTGATGGATCGCCTGATCAGCGAATGCGACGTGATCGTTCACCTGGCGGCGGCAGTGGGCGTGCAGTTAATTCTTGATAGGCCCGTGCACACCATCGAGACCAACATCCTCGGCACAGAGGCTGTGCTGCGCGCGGCAACTCGCTATGGCAAAAAAGTGCTGCTGGCCTCGACTTCCGAAGTGTACGGCAAAAGCGAGCGGATACCCTTTAGCGAAGAGGACGACCGCGTGGTCGGCGCGACAACCCGCGCGCGGTGGAGCTATGCAGCGACCAAAGAGGTAGACGAATTTCTGGCGCTGGCTTATCACCGCGAAAGGGAGCTGCCGGTGGTCATCTTTCGTCTGTTCAACACCGTCGGCCCGCGCCAGACCGGGCAATACGGCATGGTGGTGCCACGCTTTGTCCGGTGGGCGCTAAAGGGTGAGCCGATCCGCGTGTATGGCGATGGACAACAATCGCGCTGCTTTTGCCACGTGGCCGATGCAACCCAAGCCCTGGTGGGATTGCTGGAACATCCAGATGCGATAGGGCAAATCTATAACGTGGGCAGCATTGAACAAGTTACCATCCTGGGGCTGGCCGAGCGCGCCAAGGCAATTACAAACAGCGCTTCACCGATTCAGTTTGTGCCTTATAAGGAGCTAGGAAATGATTTTGAAGACATGCGCCGCCGCGTCCCCGATACGAGCAAGATTCACGCGCTGATCAGGTGGGAGCCGCAGTTTTCGCTCGATGATATCTTGCGCGATGTGGCGGCTGATTTGAGCGCGGGGGAACTATGATCAAAGGCGCCCTCTAGCCTGATTGGGCCTCCACTGACGCGCGCGCCGCATGGCAGTTCAAGGCGATCCAGGCGGGGGCGCCGCCGCGCCGCAAGATGGGCAAAACTGCGCGCCTTTTGGCAACTTGGCGCCGCACTGGGCGCACTGTGACGCGGGCTTGGGTTGGGGCAGCGCCGGCCAGCGTGGGCGGCTCAGTTTCCACCAGGGTTTGCCCCCACCCTTGCCCTCCCCCTTCCCAGAGAGAGTTTGCTTGCGCCTTTCGAGCAATGACCGCCCCAGTTGCTTGCCGCGCTCTAGCGCATCGGCGTACAACTGCTTTAGCGCCGCCGGGTTGAGTTTTTCGCCATGCACGCACCATTGATACACCGCTTGGCCGGTCGCAAATGTGCCTGCATACGATATCCCCACTTTGGGCACAATCCCCCAGACCGGAATCAGCCCAACCAGCCCGCGGCCAAGCTGCCGCCACAAAAAGCCCCCACCAACTACTGCCGCCAGCTCGGGAATAGTCTTGCGCCAATCGCTATCGAGCCCAATCGCCAGCGCAATCTTGTAGGCCATAATGGCCTGGTTCTTGGTGAGCATCACCATATCGCCCACATTGACCGGGATATCCAGCGCCGGTACCAGCGCCGCCAGGCCGGTGCCCACGCTATAGGTGGCATTGGTCATAGAGGCATCGTCAATCAACTTGCGGCACACAAGTTCGCGCAACATTGGCAAGCGGCGCGCCAGCCGCACCTCGCGCCCGCGAAATAACCGCAACAACGCCGGCGCCAACGCGCGCAGCAGCGAGGCCCGGTCTGGCGCGGCAATCGCCACCACCTCGGACGGCGACCACGTCATGGCCTCGTTCAGCACAGCTTGTGTATCTTGGGCCAGGTCGGCCTTGTTATAGCATACCACCGTCGGCACCTGGTAACGCGCCAGGTATTCAAACACCTCGCGCTCACGAGCATGCACCGGCTGGGTGGCATCCAACATCAAGATCACCAGGTTGATGCCTTCGAGCGGAATGCGCTGGTCAAGCTTCAATTCACCCACCGACGGCAATTGGCCCGCGGGTAAATCGGGGCGCAGACCTTCTAGCAGCCGCGCAATGAGCGTAGACTTGCCCACGCCCTGGTTCCCCAACACCAGCACGCGCAGCGGCTCTTCGGCCTGCTCGCGGATACCATTCAGGTCCACTTCTCGCAATGTATTAAAGATATTGCCAACATCTAGTAAACTGGGCATGGCTCGCTCCAATAACGAGAGATCATAACACAAAGCGGCAAACGCCGTTCTTTTCAGCAAATTCCTTCCAGGGATTATCCACACTATCGCACCGCACTAACCTTGGCTCCCAGCTTGTTCCTTTGACTTGCTCACCTACTTTTCCAGTTACCCATACAGAGCTGATGTCTTTTTGGGGGGCAAAGACGTCATTGAGATCCAAAAGCCGACCAGTCAGGTTGATGGCATCGCCAAAAAGCCAGGAACGAAAAACGCTAAAGTCTCCCTTATGAACGCCAACCGCTAATCCACACGGCATCTGATGTTGCCGGGTGAACTGGCCCCAGCTATTACACAATTCCTCTACGGCTGCCAGCGCTCGCGGCGCTTCGGGAAAGGTCAAGTGATAGGCGTCGCCTGCAAAAATGCGAATCACTCCCCCGTATCTTTCGCAAACCCTTTTCACCAGCGCATCCAGCGCCAAGAGAGCATCTTCAACAGCCTCGACCGAACTCTGCCGCTGATAAGCCGTGAATCCCTTGACGTCGGTGATCACAATCACTTGATTGCGCACGACTCGCGTCTTGTGCCTCTGTTCAACCTTGTACACCCGCTCAGGCTCATTCATGCCCTTCAAGGAGAATTCGCTCACAAACGCGGTTTGCACCTCGGCTTTATTCAGCGCCAGCCACGCCGCGTGTGATAAATAAATTTCGTCAGGCGGAGTCACCGCCTCGATCCGAGCCGCCAGGTTGACGCTGTCGCCAAAAATATCCGTATCCTGGTGCAACACATCCCCCAGGGTAATGGCAACCCGGATTGTCAGCCGCTCGTGGTCGCCCTTGCCCGGCTGCGCCGTCCTCAATGCCTGGTGCATTTCTACGGCAGCCAAGGTAGCCACGGTCACGCTGGGAAAGATAATCCAAAACGAATCTCCCTCGCCCTTGACAATGGACCCTCCGTTCTTGGCAGCGATCTCTGAAACAAATCGCTTGTGCTCACTCAAGAGATCGCTCAATTCTGATTCTAACAAGGTCTTGACCCGGGCCGTAAACCCGCAGATGTCTGTTTTGGCGATGACAGTGGAGCGCAAATTGATCATGCTTGCTGCTCCTCCAAGCCGTGCGTTTGACCGGCCAGCAAGCTGTAGACGCAGTGATGGTCGCCCTCTCGCATCACCCAGCACCCGCCATAACAAGACTGCCGGGCCTTGCACGCAGAACACCGGCTGTCTGTTTCAAGTATCGCCCGGCTTCTATACCTGCCAAAACCGTTTTGCCAGATTTCTGAAAACGGCGTATCGAGCAAGGAGCCTTCTCGATTCTCCGCCGTATCCGGCTGTTCGGGGCAGCCCCGCACGTTTCCATCAACTCCGATACAACAGGCCATAAACCCGATGGGGCAGACCAGGGGAGCATCTCTGATCGCTTTCTCCCACTCTGCCAGGAAGGGCAGAGTTTCTCCAATATAGATGCGCGGCTTGCCATTTTTGTTGCGCCTGACAAAGTTGAAAAGCTCGGCCAATTGGTCGCCGCTCAACAACAGGTCGGCGGCCTCTGCCCGACCGATTGGCATGACAACCACCAAGCGCCACAATCTAACCCCCAAGCCAGCCAGCAGCGCCCTCAACCCATCAAGCTCGGCCAGGTTTCTGGGCATTACGGTGGTAGCCACAGACACCACAGGGATTTGCGCCAGCCGCTCGATGGCCTTGACCGCCCTGGCAAAGCTATCGCCGTTGCCTCGAATGTCGTTATGCGTCTGTTCCAGGCCATCCAGGCTGACCTGCACGGAATAGACTGAACAAGCCCTAATTTGCCCGGCCACCGAGTCGTCAATCATAAAGCCATTGGTGGCAAAGCCCGTTTTCAGCCCTTTTTGGCGCGCAAAAGCCAGCACCTCCCAAAGGTCTCGGCGCAATAGCGGCTCCCCGCCTGTGACGGCGAACATTTCCACTTTCGCCTCTGCAAGCTGGTCAACGATGCGCTTGATTTGCCCGGTGGTCAGTTCTTGGGAATATTGTTCCTTTGAAGCGCCGCAATGGGCGCAGCGCAGATTGCACCGCCGCGTGCAATCCCAAATGACATACCTGGGGGGCGGGACTGGCTTTTTCTTCTTGTAGCGCAGGCTGACCCCGCTCAGGTAATAATCTGCCCCAAGCTTGGCAAACTCGTATCTCAGGTTGGGCATTCCTACAGAACTAGGGTCTTGTCGGAGAGGGCCGTTCGTAGTGCGCGCTTTAGCGCGCTGAAGCGCGCACTACGAGCCTACCAGCCCGCTCTCCGACAGCCTGCTAGGGTCTGAGCGTAGGCGGTGGGCCGTACGCCACAGTAAAGCTGGGAATCACAGCAATCAAAATACAACAAAACAACACGCCGGGGAGAATGAACGTGAGCAGCAACCCCAAGACCAAGAAAAGAGTGCGGCGGGTCTGGGCATAGCGCACCAGGAAAAAGATGCCCATGCCCAACGCCACCAAAAAAAGAGCGGCGGAACAGATGATTGAGATAGTAGCAATAGTTGGATCTATTTGCATGAGACCTCCTTATTTTTGCTCTGCAACAATTTGCCCACTTGAGATAGTATCATACCCAGGCAGGCTCATCACCGCCCGGCGAAATTCGGCGCTGCGGATGACTTGCAACATTGCCGCAATCAAATCGCTTTCGTAAAATGGCCTGGGGATAACCAGGTCATATCGCTCCTGCTCCAACGGCACAAAGTCCAACCCCAGCGCGTGCGCCGCCGCCGCAATGCCCAGGCCGCAATCGGCCACGCCGCTTTTTACTGCCGCCGCCACCGCCAGGTGAGTGTACTCTTCACGTTCATAGCCTTGCACTTGCGCCGGGTCAATGCCCAGTTGCTCCAGGCGATAATCCAACAACACCCGCGTGCCCGCGCCGCGCTGGCGATTGACCAGGCGCACACCGGGCTGGGCCAGGTCAGATAGCGTTTTGATTTCCTTGGGATTGCCCTTGGCGACAATCAAGCCTTGCTCGCGTTGCACCAATGTGACCAAAACGGCTGGCACGCCAGGCATATATTGCTTGACATAGCTAATATTATACTCGCCGCTTTGCGGGTCAATCAAGTGGCAGCCGGCGCAGTGAGCCTCGCCGCGCTGCAAGGCCAAGAGTCCCCCAAGGCTGCCCGCGTGGGCTGAAGTCAGGCGCATACCTGGATACGCTTCGGCCAAGTGCTGTGCCACCAGGTCCAGCGCCAGGTCGTGGCTGCCGATGTGAACAATGGTCTTGGCTAATATCGCTGGATCGGTGTACAACTCGACCGTAACCTGGTCGCCCGCGTTCACACCTTCCGAAAAGCGCGGAATGCGCACAATGCCATCGGCGCGCACCAGCGAGCTAATGACGCCCGCGCCCCGACTGAGCGGCGCGGCGACCACGCGAGCGCCCACCTGCCCCACCGTCACCCGCACCCATTCATCATCGCCCATCGGGCTGAGCAGCTTGCGCGTGATGGTTGCCGGCACAGTCGGCTTGCGCCCTGGCAGCCGCCCCAGCCACCTGGCCAGCGTTGGCTCGACAAAAATCTCGCCGGTCAAAGCGCACGAAACTGGGTAACCCGGAACGCCGATAATAGGAATTGCAAATTCCCTGGCCTGCTGTCCAGCCTGTCCCGCGACCACAGGGAGGGGGGGGCAGGCCAGATTTAAAATTTCAGATTGATTGACTAGCCCAAGGATGACAGGATGACCGGGGCGCACCGCCACGCCGTGAACGAGCAACGCGCCAATCTCTTCAATAACCTGCGCGGTGAAATCTTTGCTGCCGGCCGATGAACCGGCATTGACCAGGATCAAGTCGTGCTCGCGCGCCGCCTCCAAGATAGCGGCCTTGATTTGCTCATAATCATCCTGGATGATAGGCCAGCGCGTAGGCGCGCCTCCCCACTGCGCCACCTGGGCCGCCAGCACAATGCTGTTGTATTCGATAATGTCGCCAGGTCCAAGCCCCTGGGCCGCCTGCTCAACCGTCACCAGCTCTGTGCCGGTGGGGATGATGGCCACGCGCGGCTTGCGGCGCACGTGAACCCTGGCATGCCCACAGCCCGCCAACGCGCCCAAATCTACCGGGCGCAAGGTGTGGTTGGCCGGCAAGACCAACTCAGTGGCCACCATATCTTCGCCCATCGAGCGGACATTGGCCCAAGGCGCAACACTGGCGTATACTTTAATTGCAGATTCAAGATTTAATATTTTAGATTGAGAATTGGAGCTTGGAGGTTGGAGGTTGGAATCTTGAATTTGAAATTTGGAATCTACAATCTGAACATGCTCAATCATAATTACGGCGTCGGCCCAGGCCGGCAGTGGATCGCCCGTGTTGACCGCCCAGGCTTGGTCGCCCACTTGCAAGCGAACGGGGGCAGTCTCGGTAGCGCCCGCCGTTTCCACCGCGCGCACCGCATAGCCATCCATGGCGCTGGCGTGATAGGCCGGTGAAGACACATCTGCCCACACCGGGCCAGCCGTCACGCGCTCCAAGGCCTGCTCTAGCGACACGGCCTCGCCGGGCAGCGGCTGCCAGCATCCGGCCTGCTGCAATGCGCCAGACCAACGCCGCCACGCTTCATCCAGCGGGATATCTTGCAGGTAAATCTTGCGCGACATTCAGCGGCTCTTGATGAAACGGAACAGGACCGTTCTACACTCTGGGCAAATACCCTTCATCGCAGGGCGTCCATTGGTCAGCGTGGTTTGGTATGGGTTAAGCATGGGGCGCTTGACCCGGCACCTGACGCAATACGCCTCGATTGGCTCCTCCACACCTGGCTCTGGAGGCACCGGTTCGGGTTGCCCGCTTTCCAGCGTCTCGGCAGTTTCCGGCTCGGCCACAACTTGCGGCTCCAAAGTTTCCGGGGCACTTGTTTCAACCTCGGCAGGCGGCGTTAGGGTTGACAATGACCGCACACTTGCCAGGTCTTGCTCTAGCCGATAAACACGCTCGGCAGCCTGCTCCAATTGAGACTGCGAGTCTTGAACATGGGCCTGGGCCGTGCGCAGTTCGGCCAACATCTCTTGCACCCTTGCCTCAGCCGCCGCAGCCCGCTGCCGCGCTTGCACCACATCCGCTTCCATCTGAGATAGGCGCACCCTCAGCGTGCCGGCTTGGGCCTGAGAAAGTGTAACCTGCTGGCGGGCCTGTTCTAGATCGCCCTGCATTTGCTGCAAACGCGCCGTGGCCTGATCGTGTTTATCTTGCACTTCTTGCAATTGCCGACGCGATTGATCCATTTCTGGATCGGGTTGTTGAATGGCCAGCTCCACCTGGCGCAACTGTACCTCAGTGTCATTCAACTTGCGGCGCAAGCCAGACATCAGCCCATCCACCTGGGCCACCCGCTCGCGCGATTGATCAAGCTGCGCCTGCAACTTGTTGATCTGAGATTGGCCTAGCCATGTGCCCACTACCCAACCGACGATCAGGCCAATCGCCAAACTTGTTACAACAGCAATAATATAATCCATCCCTCACCTCCCGTGAATCTTTTTTTTAGGGGGGTTAAAACAGCCGCGCTTCCACCCATTCACCGGCTTGCAAGCCACCCACATCAAGCGGCACTTGAATCATCCCATCGGCCTTGACCAGGGTGTAAATCAAGTTAGATTTGCCAAAGACCGGCTCGGCCCACAGCTCACCCTCTCGTTCGATCAGCCTGACCGGCACATAATCCTCGCGGCCGGTGGCCGAAGCCACATTGTGCGCCAAGCGCGCCTGCACCGAGTGCCGCCGGGGAGGAGCATCCACACCCTGAAGCCGCCAGATCACCGGCGCTACCACCAAATCTGCCACCACCATCGCACTGACCGGGTTGCCAGGCAGCCCAAACACCGCTTTGCCCTGGCACACGGCCAACACGGTCGGCTTGCCCGGCTTGACGCTGAGGCCATGCACCAGCACGCCCGGCTTGCCCAGCGTGTTGATAACCTCTGCCGTCATGTCACGCGCAGAAACCGAACTGCCCGCCGAAAATACCAATACCTCGGCCTGCTGAAAGGCTCGCTGGGCAGCCGCCTGAAGCGATTCAAAATTATCCAACACAATCCCCTGCGGCAGCGGAATGCCGCCGGCGCGCGCCACCAAGCCAGACACCGTATAGGTGTTGACATCGCGCACCTGGCCGGGGCCCGGCGTGCAA
Source organism: Thermoflexales bacterium (assembly GCA_041740315.1). GTDB lineage: Bacteria > Chloroflexota > Anaerolineae > Fen-1058 > Fen-1058 > JBGSMF01. The sequence goes on along the minus strand of JBGSMF010000132.1, from coordinate 17,631 downwards.
TCGGGCGGCACCACTTCGTCGCCGCTGGAAATGATTGCCACCCGAGGCCGCCGCGCCACGTTCACCTGGGTAATGCCAAGCGCCATCAATCCACCAATATCTTGCGGGCGTATAATATGCCCGGCCTTTAAAAGCGCCTCACCCTCTTGAATGTCTTCACCCACCTGGATCACATTCTCGCCCACCGCTACCGCGCGCAGCACCTCAACAGCCGCCCTACCACCTTCCACGGTTAACGTTTGGGTGCGTTCCACCATCACCACGGCATCGGCCCCAGGCGGCAACATGCCGCCGGTGTGCACCACCGCAACCTGGCCGCGAACCAGGGTGAAATCGGGCGCGCGCCCCATGGGCACCTCGCCCAAGATATCCAGATAAGCCGGCAAACTCTCGGCAGCGCCAAAGGTATCGGCGGCATACACAGCATAGCCATCTACAGTGCTGCGAGGAAAGGCCGGCAGCGCCAGCGGCGACACCAGCGAGCCAGCCACCACGCGGCCAAGCGCGTCAACCGTAGCCACGGTCTCAATCTGAAGCGAAACCGGCAAAAAGCTCTGCAAGCGATTCAATGCCACAGAGGGCGGAATGACGGTGAACAGCTCTTTCATATTCCTTTTCCCACTAATATCCTAGCCTGGCAAAGCCAAAACCACAATGGACACCAACCCCCTGCTTGTGCGGGGGCAGGTGGCACAAAGGGTTTTACTTTGTTCTTTGTGGTGAAACTTTTGCCGAAAAAGCAGGGTTTGACTATCTAGGCACTAGAATGAAAATCCCTGTTGTTCCAAGGCCTGTTGCACCACCGCCTCGCGCGCTTCCATTGTGCCGCCCGCGCCCAAATAACGGTTAACGGTGTTGTACCAATCGCCGCTGGCGCTGGCGCCGACCATAGCAGTATAGCATCGTTCCAAATCTTTTGCTGTCAATCGCCCATACTCATTCTGGCGCACAAGCGTATCGGCCGGCATGCGCGGGCGCTGTTCAGGCTGCTCATCTGGCGCGCCAAGGCACAGGCCCACCACGGGCAACGCGCCTTGGGGCAACTTGAGCAGGCGAGCTATTTCACCCAGCGCATTTTGGATGCCACCGATGAAACAAATGCCATAGCCCAAGGCCTCGGCCGCCGCCGCCATATAACTGGCCGCAATCATCGCATCGGCCATCCCATAGAATACCGACATCAGTGGCGCGTGGGCTGGCTGCCCTCCACGCTGCTCGATCAGGGCTTGGTTGCGAGAAACATCCAGGCAAACCACAAAAAACTCGGCGGCATCGCGCACATGGGCCTGGTCGCCCGCCAGGTGAGTAATCTGGTCGCGCAAGGCGCGCTCGGTGATGCGCACCAGCGTGTAAACCTGCAACCCGCCGCCGGTCGGCGCTCGCTGCGCGCAGGCGATGATCCGCTCCAGGTCCTCCGCAGGAATGGGTTGCGGTTTGTACTTGCGAATACTGCGGCGAGATAGAATTGTTTCAACCAACATCATCTTGCTCCATCACAAGCGTCAAACGTTTCACACCTCACGGGTATCTTTTCAATAATCTGGGGTGAGGGCAGGGCATGCCCTGCCCAGACAGTGTAATCACAAGGATTACTCCCGCATTTTGAAATATTACCCTCACGGTCTCAGCAAATTACGAAGAATAAACCACACATTCGCCGGGCGCTCGGCCAGGCGGCGCATAAAGTAGGGATACCACTCGGCGCCATACGGCACATACACGCGCATGCGGTAGCCCTGGGCCGCCAGCTTTTGCTGCAAATCGCGGCGGATGCCATACAACATCTGAAACTCGAAGCAGTCCTTGGGCAAGCGATAGCGGCTGGCCCATTTGAGCGTGGCCTCGATCATCTTTTCATCGTGCGAGGCCATGGCCAGGTAGGCATAGGTGTTCGAGAGCAAATATTGCGCCAGCTTGACCATGTTGGCATCTACATCAGCCTTGCGCGGAAAGGCGATGGTGGAGAGTTCTTGATAAGCGCCCTTGCACAGGCGAATGTTGGCAAGGCCTTCGTCAACCAGCTTGCGCACGTCGTCTACAGTTCGGTAGAGATAGGCCTGCAGCACAATGCCGACGTTAGTGTGTTTTTTGCGCACATCCCGATACACCGCCAACGTGCGCTCGGTGTGGGGCGAGCCTTCCATGTCTATCCTCACAAAAGTGTCTAGCTGAGCCGCCCGGTCAATCACCGAGTCAACCAACTCTCGGCATAGCCCCTCATCCACATCTAGCCCAAATTGCGTCAGCTTGAGCGAAACGTGCGATTTCACCCCGCTGGTTTGGATTTGGCCCAACACAGACAGATAATCATCTCTGGCCTGACGGGCATCTGCCTCGGTGAACACATCTTCGCCCAGGTGGTCAACGGTTGCCAAGATATTTTGCCGGTTCAACTGTTGAATGGCCTGGATGGCCTGCTCGGCAGTTTCACCGGCCACAAAGCGATGGCTGGCCTGGCGAGCAAATTCCACCCTCAGCGCTGCATCGCGCAGCCAACGCTGGCGAGAAAGATAGATAAAGAGTGAGCGCAGCATAGACATTCCAGCTCCTAGCACAAATTGGCAATCTCCCCCTAGAGTATTGAGGGGGAAACTCACCGCTGAGGCGCAGAGGTCACAGAGTCTTTTTCTGCATTTCTCGGCGTTCTCCGCGCGCCTTGGCGTGCGGCGCAAAAATGGCCCATCAACACTTACAGGAAGACTATCCACAAGTCAAAGCTTTACAATTTTACCATGTTTGGCAAAACATTAGGTGGGTCGGCTACGCCGACCCAAAGCAGTTTCGGGCCGGGCCCGAAACTGCGCCTCGGATAGCGGGAACCCATTTGCACAGATTCCGGGCTATATAGTGCCTGGCAGGCTGTCGGAGAGCTAACGCAGGACAGTTTGGCAACCTGTCCCACACAGCGCCCACAAGAGGCCAAACCTGCCTCTCCGACAGGCTGCTAGGCAGACCATTAAAAAAGAGGCCAGGTTTTCTCAAAACCTGACCTCTGGATGCAGCAAGGTATGGGGGTTACTTTAATTTTTCCTGTCCGGCAAACTGCCTGTAAGGCGATAGATACTTGAGCGTTTCGTGATCTTGTTCCGTCAGCTTGTTTTGCACAATGCGCGCCAACAGCTCACCCAGGCCCGGCCCCAGCATCAAGCCTTGGCCGCACATACCCACCGCCAACAAATAGCCCTGCACCTCATTGACCCACCCGACGATGGGAAAGCCATCGGGCGTCATGGGGTACAAGCCGCGCCAGGTGCGTCGCACGCGAATGTTCTTGAGCCGGGGCATCAAATCTACCATGCGCCTGGCTACCATGGGCAAAAAGTCGCTGGTTTCACGGCAGTCCTCGCCCCAGATATTTGGATTGGGTGTGATGCAAAAGACAATCTGCCCGGTGGCATGCTGATAAAAGTAATAATTGGCCGAGCCGGGAATGGGGCGAATGTCTACCACCATCGGTTCCAAAAAGCGCGCCACCGGCTCGGTAATGGCCGCCTCGTGCGAGTCAGGCGTGACGGGCACCTCTAATCCTACCATTTTGGCTATGGGCTTGGCCCACGCCCCGGCGGCATTGATCACGACCTCGCTTCCATACTCGCCTTTATCTGTCCGCACGCCCTTGACGCGCCCGCCTTCGACCGTGATAGCGGTGACCTTTTCATTGAAGCGGAATTCGGCCCCACGGCGCTGCGCTTGTACATAGGGCGCGTGTACCGCCAGCAGCGGCGAAACGTTGCCGTCGCCCGGCGAAAACGTGCCGCCGATTAACCCGTTTGGGTTCAGGTCTGGAACGACCTTGAGCAAATCGTCCTTGTCCAACCAGTTGATATTCAGGCCATACGATTTTTGAACGGTCAGCAAATCTTGAAGGATTTTCTCCTCTCGCTCGCGGTAAGCCACAAACAAATAGCCCCCCCGATACCATTCAATGTCGTCACCATATTTCTCTTGCCAGGTTGAAAAAATCTCGATGCTGCGCAAGCACAGGCGAATCTTGGCCGGATCCGAATGGGTGGCACGGATGCCGCCAATGGCGGCCTTGCTAGAGGCCTGCCCCACGCTGGCTCGCTCGTCAATGACCAGCGCGCGAACCCCGGCCTCGGCCAACGACAGCGCCGCCGGCGCGCCCACGCTCCCCGCGCCGATGATGATGATGTCAAAATGATTTTTTGTCATAGCTCACCTTTCATTCTAAGGATGAAGGCAAAAGGAGGAAGGATGAAATTTCAAGCCTTACGCTTGCTCTTGACCTTTTTAACAATGGTCACAAAGACGGCAATCAGCTCCTCAGTTTCAACTAGCAGCGGCTTGAGCCGATCTTGGGCAACAATGCCTGATTCACCCAGCAGATCTAGCCAATAAGCGGTTTCTTCCAACTCTTGCAAAGCGCCTTCCATTTTGCTAATAAAATCAGCGTTAGATTTGGCTCTCTGCGCTTCGTGGTAATGTGCTCCAACCGATGTGCCAGAACGCAATACCTGCTTGCCCAACACCTGGGCCTCCGGTGTTTTAGGCAACGCCGTATACAACCGAATAATCCGCAAAGCAAACTCTTTGGTTCGCTTTTTCAAATCTTGACGCTCTACCACCTTTCTTCCTCCTTCATCCCTCATTCCTCATCCTTCACTCTACGGTTCTCCATGCATAAAGTCTTTACCCACCGGCGCTACGGTCGCTTCGGTCACGCCTGCGAACACACCCAGGGGCACTTCCATAAAGAGCGGGCGCTTGGTGTTATCTACCACCTCGGTCATGGGCACGCCTTCGTCGCGGAACAAGCGATGCACCAACGGAGTGCAGGTCTTGCCGCCACACGAGCCCATGCCGGCCCGCAGCACAGCCTTGATTTCGTTAATGTCGCGGTAACCCTGCCGGATCAGCTCGCGGATCTCGCCCGCCGTCACCCGCTCGCAGCGGCACACAATAGTGTCGTCGGTGATGCGCTGCACGTACTGATCCATTGGCTCGGCCACCCACTCTTCTTGCACGCGAATGCCGGCGATGCGCTTGGCATACTCTTTGGGCGCTTGCATCTTCACCGCCACTGTGCGGTCGTTGGCCTTGACGGCCTTGACGCCCGTCACGTGCACATTGCCCAGCACGTTACCCTCGGCATCCAGCACCGTCACCACATCGCCCACCTTGATGCTTTCTTTGAGAAATTCATAGGCAATCGTCACAGCAGGGTTTTCGGCGTCTTTGCGATAGTCCACCAGCGTGATTGCCAGGCCGGGGCAAATGGTCACGCAACGCTCGCAGCCGGTGCAACGCTTGCCCAGTTGCTCGGCGATGAATTCCGGCACGTGCCGAATGTCGTTGGGGTCAATGTAGATGGCCCCCTGCGCGCAGACCGACGTGCACGGATCGCACGGGATTTCTTGCGAGCAGTGAAAGACCGGGAATACGCCTGTTTCGGTCGGGGGAATGCGTTCCTTGATCACCTTGCCCGGCTTGGACTTGAGAATTTCCGCCGTGCGATACCAATCGGTAGGAATCTCGCCTACGTCATAGCCCAGGGCTTGCGCCACTTCTAGCCCCTTAATCTTGCCAGAAAACATTGCCGCCGAGGCTTCGGCCACTTCTTCGGCGTCGCCGGCCGCAAAGGTCGTCATGCCAAAGGCCTTGGCCTTGAGATAAAGTTCGTTGACAGAATCTAACCCCACCGCAATCAACACGGTGTCGCACTGGAACGACTTTTCAGTGCCGGGGATAGTCTGAAAGCGGCTATCCACCTGCGCAATCGTCACCGATTCCACTGATTCGCCGCCAGAGCCAGAGGCCCCCTGGGGGTTGGCGCTGACAATGGTGTGTGAAGTATAAATGGGCACACCAAAGCGAACCAGTTTGTCTTTGTGCACCTTGTAGCCGCCACATTCGGGCAGCGCCTCCACCAGCCCCACCACACTGATGCCCGCTTGCAGCGCGTGATAGCCCGCGATCAGGCCCACGTTGCCGCCGCCCACAATGAACAGCCGCTCGGTCGGTTTTACCAGGTCGCGGTTGACCAGTGTCTGGAACGCCCCCGCGCCATATACACCCGGCAGCGTGTTGCCCTTGAAGGCCAGCGATTTTTCGCGCGCGCCCGCCGCCACCAACAAGAGCTTGGGCTTTACCAGCACATAGTGGTTGCCGTTTTTCAACACACCCACCTTTTTGTCGCTAAACACAGCCAAGGCCGTGCTGTTGAGCCAGAGGGTGACGCTGCCAAACTCGCGCACCTGGGTTTCTAGCTTGGTGGCAATGTCAATGCCGCGCGTGCCGGCGTACACGGCGTTAATCGAGCCGAAAAAGCGGTGCGTCTGCAAGACCAGCTTGCCGCCCAGGCGATGCTTGTCGTCTATCAGCAAAGTCTGGATGCCGCGCTTGCCCAGCTCGATGGCCGCCGAAAGCCCCGCCGGCCCCCCGCCGATGATGAGCACCGGCACCTCGATCTCTTCAATCTCTTGCAGCTTGGGCGCCGTCGACACCAAGGGCAATTCTGGCAGGCCATTGGCAGGTTCCACCTTCAGCCCCGGCCGCGCCAACTCCATGCAAGACTTGACCGGCTGGCCATCGGCTAACACCAGGCACTGGGCGCATTGGCCGTTGGCGCAAAAAATGCCCTGCGGCGAGTTGTCTTTGGGGTGGCGCCCAAAAATGCGGATGCCACTGGCAAAAAGGGCCGAGGAGATAGTCTCGCCCTCTTTGGCCATCATCTTTTGCCCTTGCCAGTAAAAAGTCACGTCGCCCCGTGGCTCGACAGGTAAAATGGGATGTTTTTCTACCCGGTACTCTGCCATACCCGACCTCCAATATTGATTCTTTGTAACTACTCAGCCGTGTAAGCATCCTGAGCGGAGCGCCGCACCCCTTCGACTACGTTTCACTCCGCTCAGGCTGCACGGCGCGTAGTCGAAGGATGCGGCCTGAGTAGTTACGATTCTTTTGCACACTGACCCCCATTCTATCACTATAGCTTGCGCCATCGTAGTGACAACCGGAAGCACTAACGGCGATAAATGTCACAGATAAATGTCATAGATAAATGTCATAGATAAATATCATAGCTTGATAATGGCGATTGTGGTTGCGTAGTCATCAAGGCAGTGATACAATGAAATTATGCAAAGACAAAATGCCATGATTGAAAACTTTGACAGCGCCGCGCAAGCTGAAGCAAGCTGGTTTGATCAGGTCCCCAAGGTAGAGTTGCATGTGCACCTTGAAGGAGCCATCCCTCATTCTGCGCTGTGGGAACTGGTTCAAAAATATGGCGGCGACCCATCCATCCCCAATCCTCAGGCGCTGGCACAGAGATTTAAATATCGAGATTTTCCGCACTTTATCGAAACCTGGATATGGAAAAACCAATTTTTGCGCGAATATGAAGACTTTGGCTTTATCGCCGAGGCAGTCGCGCGTGACCTCGCGCAGCAAAACATCCGTTACGCCGAGGTGTTTTTCTCGCCGGCTGATTTCGCCCGGCATGGCCTCCAGACGCAAGGGCTGGCCCAAGCCATCCGGCAAGGTTTCGCCCGCGTTCCCGGTGTTGAAATCGCGCTCGTCGCCGACCTGGTGCGCGATTTTGGCCCAGACCAGGCCGCTACCACTCTGGCCCAAGTCAACGAGGCGCGAGACCTGGGCATAGTTGGGATTGGCATCGGCGGCTCGGAACAGGCCTTTCCACCAGAACTGTTTGAGCCGGTTTACGCCGAGGCCCGGCGGCTTTATTTTTATACCAGCGCGCACGCCGGCGAGGCGGCCGGCGCGGAGAGCGTCTGGGGAGCCATTCGCAGCCTGCGCGTGGATCGGATCGGCCACGGAACTCGCGCCGAGGAAGATGAATCTCTGCTGGATTACCTTGCCGAGCGGCGCATTCCGCTAGAAATGTGCCCCATCTCTAACCTTAGAACGGGAGTGGTCCCGACGCTGGAGGCGCACCCAATCCGGCGCTATTTTGAGCGCGGCATTGTTGTAACCGTCAACAGCGACGATCCCAAGATGTTTGGCAATTGCCTAGCCGACGAATATCGCGCCCTTGAAAAGTTGGGCTTTTCTCGAAACGACATGCGGCAGCTCATTCTTCAGGGCATCCAATCGGCCTGGCTGCCGGAGGATAGAAAGCGCCAGCTCGCTGCACAGTTTTGCCAGGATGTGGCCTGGACAGAGCCGGGATAACGTTGTTGGAATAAAAACATGATTCCTCCATCTCACCTTTACGTCCTTTACAAAATCTGTAGCCAGCTCAATAACGCCTCCATCAACTGGGCGGTGGTAGGCAGCCTGGGGCTGGCGCTGCAAGGCGTGCCGGTAGAGGTGCACGATATTGACCTCTCCACCGACGCCGTCGGCGCATACAAGATCGAGCAACTCTTTGGCGCATTCGTCACCAAAAAGGTCGAGCTGTCTGCCAAGGGCAAGCTCCGCTCGCACTTTGGCGCGCTGCTGCTGGATGGCGTGCAGGTAGAAATCATTGGCGACGTGCAGTACCTGTCCGAGGATGGCACATGGGAAAACTCGGCCGGTCTGCGCCACAAACAATTTGTAGAAATTAAAGGCATGCAAGTGCCGCTATTGTCTTTGGAATACGAGTATCAGGCCTACTTGAGGCTAGGGAGGCTTGAAAAGGCGCAAGCCATCAAGGACCGGCTAGAAAAACAATGAGCCAAGACTCTATTACCAGTTACATCCCTCGCCAACTGGTGCGATGGGCGCTGGAAAACCCTCAATCTTCCCCTGCCGGCCAGGAATGGAATTTCGAGGCGGCCGTCCTTCTGGCCGACATTTCTGGCTTTACGCCCATGAGCGAAGCGCTGGCCAAGACGGGCAAAGAGGGAAGCGAAGAGCTCAACCATATCCTCAGCGCTTACTTTACGGCAATGATAGACCTCGTCCACAGCTTTGGCGGAGACGTGATCAAGTTTAGCGGCGATGCCATCACGTGCCTGTGGCGCGCACAAACCGATCTGCTCGGACAAGCCACTGAGCAAGCCCTTGCTTGCGCCCTGGCCATGCAAGCGCGCATGGCCGATTTCAGCCAGGTTCAAACTCTCGGCGGATGCTTTGAGTTAAAAGCGCGGGTTGGGGTGAGCGCAGGCAAATTCATGGCCCTTATCTTGGGCACGCCAGAAGAAGAATTGCGCTATGTGCTGGTCGGCGCTCCGCTAGAGACGGTCTCTAAAGTAAAGGACCTGGCCCAGATCGGCCAGGTGTCAATAGACACAACTGCGCTGGAAACCATACGACCCAAAGTGGCGCTACGCGACGAGCAGACCGGCCTGGCAGTGGTGACAGCTATCGTTGGCGGCGCACGAGCGCCCCACCCTGACACAAAATTTTACAATCGAATGGCTGGCGCCCAGGCAGACAGTGCTCTCGCTCGCTTATCCTCGCTCATCCCGCCGGTCATCCGCGAGCGGCTGCGAGCCGGGCAAAGGGGATTTATCGGCGAACACCGCCGGGTAACGCCAATGTTTGTCAACTTTCATGGGCTGGACTATAACGATCCCCAGATAGGGCAAAAGCTGCAACACTATTACATGCTCATGCAACGCCTGATACGCACCCACGGCGGCCTCCTCAACGAAATAGAGATTGGCGACAAGGGAAGCGTGCTGGTGGCCATTTTCGGCGCGCCGCTGGCCTATGAAAACCAGGCCGAGCGAGCGGTGCGTTGCGCGCTGGCCCTACAGGCGGCATTAGCCGAATTGCCCTACAGCGTCGCTCAGCGCATAGGCATCACAACAGGCGATCTTTTTGTCGGCAACGTCGGCTCAACTGAGCGGCAAATCTATACCGCCATCGGAAGCGAGATGAACCTGGCAGCCAGACTGATGGAGAGCGCCGAATGGGGCCAGGCGCTTGTCAGCAAGCGAATATGGACGCAAACCAGCCCGCGCTTTGAATATGCCCCGCTGGGAGAAATCAACGTCAAAGGAAAAGCCGAAGCAGTGCCCATATATGCGGCGCAAAAAGAAAAACTCGAATCCGACGAGCTGGTCATCCGCTACTTGCTCCACGAAAGCCTGCTGGTTGGGCGCGCTCAAGAACTGGAACGCATCAGGCAGGTGATACAAAACGTTGTGGCTGGCCGGGGCCAAGTGATGAGCATCCATGGAGAAGCCGGCGTGGGCAAATCGCGCTTGGTCTCGGAACTGGCGCGCTATTGGTTGGCGAGCGGCGGCGTAGGCTATGGAGGAGATTGCCTTTCTTATAGCCAGGATGTGCCTTACTCGCCTTGGGGAGAGTTGCTGCGGGGCGCTTTTGGAGCAACTTTTCACAAGGAGCGCGCCAGACAAATCCAGCAAGTTGAAAAAGGATTGCGCTTGATAGAAGAAGAACGGCAACAGGCCCCTGGCTTTCGCGCCGCGCCGCTGCCGGCGTGGCTGCCGCTACTTTCTGACGTGATGGGGCTGGGTGTGCCCAACAACGATACAACCCAATATCTAGACGCCAAGCGGCGGCAACAAAACACGCAAAGCATGATATGGGAAATATTGTTGTACTGGGCGCAAAAACAACCCCTGCTATTGTTATTCGAAGACGTTCATTGGATGGATCCGCTATCCTGGGAGTTGGTGGGATTTGTCGCGCGCAAGCTCAGCAACTATCCAATTCTTCTCGTGCTGGTGCACCGTCCCCTCGACGAGCGAGCGCCCCATATCCACAGGTCCATCATCAGCCTCGCGCAACACACCGATATCGAGCTGACTGAGCTGTCGCCAAAAGAAAGCCTGGCCCTGGCCCGTTCGCGCCTGCAAGTGACTGAGCTACCCCAAGCCGTTGAGGCCTTGCTGCTGGGCAAAGGCCAAGGCAATCCCTTCTTCACCGAGGAGCTTGTTCACACATTGCTAGAGACAAAGCTGGTAGCTTGCCAGGACGGCGTCTGCACAATGTTGGGCAACCTTGAAGCCGTCAATATTCCAGACACGGTTCAAGAAGTGGTCATGTCGCGCATTGACCGTTTGGACGAATCTAGCAAGTTGACCATCAAAGTGGCCTCGGTGATCGGGCGAATCTTTGCCTACGAGACGCTGCGCGAGATTTATCCCTTGTCCATTACCGAAGCATTATTGCAGGCCAATCTGGCAACCCTGGTCAGGCTCGACCTGACGCCGCTAGAGCGCCCCGAGCCGCAATGGGAATACATCTTCAAGCACGCTATCACACGCGATGTCGCTTACGAGAGTTTGCTATATGCCCAACGGCGCAGCTTGCACCGGCGAGTGGCAGAACATCTAGAGAAGCAGTACGCAGACAGGCTGGAAGAACACTATGAACGGCTGGCGCATCACTTTTTCCTTGCCCAAGAATGGGAACCGGCCTACCATTATCTCATCCAGGCAGGCAACAAGGCTTGTGGCATTTTCGCCAATCAGGATGCCCTGACCTTTTATCGCCAGGCGGAACAAGTGGCCCTGACGCTCAATCGCCCCGATTGGGTCGCGCTGGCCCAAAAAGAAATGGGGCAAATCCACCACAAGATGAGCCAGTTCGACCAGGCTCTAACTTGCTACGACGAGGCCAGGCGATACTATGAACAGCAAGGCGATCTGGTTCAAACAGCCCGCCTGCACCTCTTCACCGGCGGGACATATTACTACATGAACGATTTGGCCATGGCCCAGAAGCACGGCCAGGCAGGACTGGCCGGCTTGCAAGCCTGCGCGGAAAGCGCGGATAAAGACGAAAAAGCCGCCCACTTGTATCGCTTTATGGCAGACCTTTACTGGCGCTTGGGGAATACACAAGAAGCATTTGTCAGTTGCCAGCTTGCCCTGGAGCTTGCGGCCAGACTGGAGAAAAAAACCGGCCATCTTGAGACGAGCATCTATCATGCGCTTGGCATCATCACTTGCAGCACCGGTCAATTGCAGGCCTGCATTCCCTATTATCAACATGCTATTGAGATCGCCGAACGAGAGAATGACCTCGGGACGTTGGAATTTCTATACAACGACCTGGGCGAAGTGAAATACTTGCAGCAAGAATTTGCCGAGGCAATGGAACTGTACCACAAAAGCCTAGAGATCCTGTTCAAAATCGGCAGCTATTGGGGAATGGCCTACACCCACATCAACCTGGCCCTAACCTACCGCGATCTTGGCAAGTTGGCAGAAGCAGAAAAACACCTGGGCGAGGCAATCTCTGTTGCCGCCAATACAAACCCCACTCAAACTGTGATTGCCAGGGTCAACCTGGGCAACGTTTATCAGCGGCAAGGGCGCTGGGAGGCCGCAGCGCATTGTTACGAGCAAGCCGCCCGCGCCGCCGATGAGATAGGCGATGGCAGGCTGCAAGCCTTTGTCACAAACGCCCAGGGAGAATGGCATTTGCAGCAAAACGGCTGGGACCAGGCCATCTACTACCTGGAAAAGGCCAGAGATCATCACCTGGCTACTCCCTGCCCGCCCGGCAGCCTATCAGGCATTTACACCAGCCTGGAGCACACCTACCGGAATTTGGCGGCCGCTCACCTGGCCCGCGGAGAACGCGAAACGGCCGAGCGCTATTTGCAGTTGGCAAAAGAAAACCGCTGGCCGGTTGGGCCGTAATCTGGCTCAAGTACACATGATTTGACAAGTGTGGTATAATATAAATGTATTTAGGTATGTAGCATGACGAAAACGACAATGGTTGCCGTAATGGTGGAGCCGGAGTTTCGGGAACAGCTAAGGCAAAAATCTAAAGAAACCGGCGTACCCTTCTCAGAAGTGGCTAGACGGGCTTGGGAGATATGGCTTACCACAGGCAAAATGCCCAAATTGCCAGAACAGAAAAAGCGCAAGCGAAAGGATAAGGTTATCTAGTGGTAACTACTCAGGCCGCATCCTTCGACTACGCGCCGTGCAGCCTGAGCGGAGTGAAACGTAGTCGAAGGGGTGCGGCGCTCCGCTCAGGATGCTTACACGGCTGAGTAGTTACATCTAGTGAAGTAATGTAACGGGCTGTGCGGTGCTGCTAACACCATCACAGCCCTTGCACAGGACGCCGACCATAGCGGCGAACGTGCTAGTGTGATTGTATCACATCGCATCTTTGCACGCAATGGCGCACACAGCCCGGCGGCCTGTCTTGGTCTGCTGGGCGTTTTGTTTATGGCAGCCGCAAAACAAAAACCGCCGCTATCCGGCGGCCCTACGCAGGTTGGCGGTTTGCCGCAAGGCAACGGGACGAAGCGGGGCGCTTGCCCCGGCCCAAACCTGGCTCACCAAAGGCGCGCTTTGCGCAGCGCCGCGGGACAGAGGGGGGAAAACCTGAAACGACTATCAACACCGAGGCCAACAACATCAAAACCGACAGCGCCATAACCCACATAGCGCAGAGGCAGTCGCATGGACTGCCTCCGGTGATGGTGGGTGCAGACTTGGAAGGGCTTCACCCACCATCACCTCGATTATACCATAGACAATGTCTCATGGTCTCATATTCGAGGAGTAAAAAATGAAAGTCACCTGTGAAGAACTGGATGATCTGTACAACCGGCAGCGGTTGAGCATGAAGGACATTGCTACTCAACTAGGTGTCACCAGTGCAACAATTCGTAACTGGATGATTGCGTGCGGCTTGTCTCGCCGTAGTAAGTCAGAATCTCGCCGCAAGCCGCTTGATGATGAGGAAATCGCGCGGCTATATGTCAAAGAACAATGCACATTGGCCGAGATTGCGCAAGAACTGGGAGCAGACGACGGAACTATCCGCCAACGATTGGTAAGGATGGGCGTGCCACGCAACAGCAGATCCAAAGCTTATACGCTGCTGGATGACAACGAGATCAAATACATGTACGTTGTCGAGCGGCATACTATGACCGAGATTGCACAAAAGCTAGGCGTGAGCGCGCCAACTATCCGTCAGCGATTGATAACACAGGGGGTGCCGCTGCGCAGTAAATCTGAAAATCTGCGTCTGCCTCTAAATGAAGACGAGATTATAAGGTTGTATATTGAGGAGCGAAAGAGCTCAACTGAAATTGCGCAACAGTTTGGCGTAGACCGAAGCGTGATTCTTGATCGGTTGGAAGCGCGGGGCATCCCTCGCCGCACCAGTGGTGAAACTCAACAGTTGCCCTTGGATGAAAATGAGATTGTGCGGCAGTACATTGAGGAACGAAAAAGCACATGTGAAATTGCGCGACAGCTTGGAACAAATGATGTCACTATTCTCAAGCGATTGAAAAAACAGGGAGTGGAACGTCGCAATCGCTCGGAAGCTATAATCGCCTACGAGCGTCACGACTTTTTTGGCGATCTCTTGGAAAAAGCCTATCTGCAAGGCTTTAGATACGGTGACTTGACTGTTAAAAAGGCCACTGAAGGGCCAGGCTGCGCTACCCTCGTGGTCACTGGCAGCACGACGCGCATTGCGCAAATCAATCTGTACAATGAACTGTTTAGCCCCTATGCACAGGTGGGCATCATACACGGACAAGATGGACGACATCACTTTTGGTGTGATCTTAATATGAGCTTTGAGTTCCTTCTACTCAAGCAAGACAGCATCCCAGTCTGGGTTCTCCATGCCGCTCAGAAAGATGGTAACTTTAACCCGCTCATTGCGTTTGTGGCTGGCTACACAGATGCCGAAGGATGTTTTTATGTGAAATCTAATGGATGTTCAGCTTTTGAACTGAGAGCGTATGACGAGATCATCTTGCGGCAACTACACGTCGCATTCAATGATTGGCTAAACATTCAATGCCCGCCGATCCGATTAGACAAACCTAAAGGTACACCTCTAAAAGGCACCCCGTATGTGACCAGCGGCAATTGCTGGGGGTTGCACTTGTACCGTAAGGCATCGCTCCATCGGCTATGTGAATTATTGGAACCCTACCTCAAGCACGCTGACAGACGCCAGGCCATGTATGCAGTGTGGGCGAATGTTCAGGCACGCGGTGTGTAAATCCAAAGTGCGCGGATATGGTAAAATAAAGCAGCAAATACCAGAAACCATCATTTGAAACTATTTTAAGGAGTTACACGATGCGTGACCCAATATCAGCTAGAGTGGCAAAAGTGCCACCATCGGGCATTCGAAAATTCTTTGATCTCAGCGCCACAATGAAAGACATTATCAGTCTAGGCATTGGAGAACCTGATTTCACAACGCCCACCCATGTCATCAAAGCCGGCGTGGCATCCTTGGAGCACGGTGATACTCACTATACATCCAATTCAGGCACCATCGAGCTGCGCCAGGCGTTATCGGGCTATCTCAAGCGGTTGTACGGCATGGAATACGACCCCGGCAGTGAACTGCTCATCACTGTGGGCGTCAGCGAAGCGCTGCACCTGGCCTTTACAGCCATACTCGACCCTGGCGACGAGGTGATTGTGCCGCAGCCGTGCTTTGTGGCTTATTGTCCCGAAGTGATCTTTAACGGGGGCGTGCCCGTCACCATCAACACGCGGGTGGAAGACAATTTTCAGGTGACCGGCGCGCAAATTGAAGCCAAAATCACGCCGCGCACCAAGGCGCTGCTCATCGGCTATCCCAACAATCCCACCGGGGCGGTGCTGCCGCGCGAGCGCATGATGGAAATTGCCCGGGTGGCCGAAAAGCACGACCTGGTCGTCATCAGCGACGAGATTTACGACCGGCTGGTCTATGGCATTACCCATACCTGCTTTGCGTCACTGCCCGGCATGCGCCAGCGCACCATTTTGCTGGGGGGTCTATCCAAGAGCCACGCCATGACGGGCTGGCGCATAGGCTATGTGGCCGCGCCCAAAGAACTATGCGAGGCCATGCGCAAAGTTCACCAATACCTCATAATGTCTGCCCCCACAATGTCGCAGGCGGCCGCTATGCAAGCGCTGCTCCACGGCGAAGAGGATGTAGCGGCGATGCGGGCCGAATACGACCGCCGCCGCAAGCTCATCGTGGGCGGGCTGAACCAGATCGGGCTGAAATGCTTTGAGCCGCAGGGCGCGTTTTACGCCTTTCCCTCGGTCGAGGTCAGCGGGCTGAGCGATGACGCTTTTGCCAATGCCCTGCTCGAAGAAGAGCACGTGGCCTGCGTGCCGGGCCACGCTTTTGGCGAAATGACCGGCCGCTATGTGCGCATGTCCTACGCCACCGCTTATGAGAAAATTGAAAAGGCGCTGGACAAGATGGCAAGCTTTTTGCGCCGGCACGGCTAGAAAAAAAAGAGACCAGGTTTTTGCCTGCCCTGGCGGTCAGGTCAGGGGAAAAACCTGGTTTCTGAAAGGATCGCCCATGCGCCGCTATACCCTTTTTCAGGTAGACGCCTTTACCACCACGCCGCTGCAAGGCAACCCCTGCGCGGTGCTGCCCGATGCGCGCGGCCTGACTGAAGCCGAAATGCAGGCCATCGCCCGTGAGATGAACCTGTCTGAAACGGCCTTTGTGCTGCCTTCAGACCAAGCCGATTTTCGCTTTCGCTACTTTACGCCCGTCACCGAAATCCCTCTGGCGGGCCACCCCACCATTTCCGCCGCGCATGTGCTGGTTGAAGAAGGCCGTGTGCCGCTGCGCAATGGCCAGGCCACCTTTACAATGGAGCTCTCGGTCGGCGTGCTGCCAGTCGAGATAACCAGCCGCCAAGGCAACGTCACACATGTGGTGATGACACAAAAAAAGCCCGCCTTTGGCCGCGCGTTTGAACACGGTGAGATTGCTTCCGTTTTCGGCCTGGCTGTGGGCGAACTCGACCCACGTTATCCGCCGCAGGTGGTCAGCACCGGCACGCCGCAGTTGATGGCGCTGGTCAAATCGCTGGACGCGCTCAGACACATTCGGCCAGATTGGCAAGCATTGGGTGAGCTGTGCCGGCGAGGCGAATTCTTTTCGGCCCATCTGTTTTGCCTGGGCGGGTTTGGGCCAAAGGCCGATACGCACGCGCGCCACTTTGCGCCCGAGGCAGGCGTGGCTGAAGACCCCTTTACCGGCTCGGCCAGCGGGGGGATGGGCGCCTATCTCGTCCATCACGGCATCAAGCCTGGGCCGCGGCTCCACATCGAGCAAGGGCACTTGTGCGGGCGGCCCGGCGAAGGCGATGTAGAAATCATCGGCCCACCGCAAGACATCCAAACCGTCAAGGTGGGCGGCCCAGCCATCACCGTGTTGCGCGGAGAGATTATCCTACCCTAGTCATAACCCGACAATCAAAGTCATGCCTCGCGCATGGTGCAGGCCACGTGTCAAACATGGAAAACCCGGAAGCTTTTCAAGCGTCCTCCGTTTTTTGCAAGAAAACAAGGGGTGTATTGATATCCCATGAACAATATTTCCGTCAGGCAAGCACATAGAAAAGACTTTGAGATCATCTCGATATTGATTGCAGACCAGAACAAGCACCCCGAAACTCATTGCATCCACAGTGACACAAGCCAGGATCCGCAAGGCATTCAGCGCGAGCTGCTCTGTCTTGATTCGAGTTCTGAAATTTGTTTCGCCGCAGCTTTTCAGGCTGACCAATTGGTCGGGGCCTTGGGCAGCGAATTGGATCAAGAGCTGGGCCGAGGCTGGGCGCGCGGGCCATTCGTTGCGGCAAGTCAACTACTACCGCCTAAAGGCGGTAGCTTGGAAATGCGACTGAAAGTCGCCTAAAGTTCTCCGATGCCCACAGGCTCGTTGGTGTCGGAAGAAAGCATTTCACCTTGCGACTCAATATACTGTCGGATAACTTCA
>JBGSMF010000131.1:0-2549 GCA_041740315.1 Thermoflexales bacterium | reverse complement strand
GCCCGTCCGCGCCGACCTAGTCGTTACTGCGGTGTTGAAAACGGCCTGCCTAAAGGCAGGGGTTTCTACCCTATTTACAGACAATGAACCGCGAAGAGCAAGAAGACAAAACCATCTACAAAGTGGTTGTGAATCACGAGGAGCAGTATTCGATCTGGCCTGTTGACCGGGAAAACCCACTCGGCTGGCGAGACGCCGGCAAGAGCGGACTGAAGGAAGAGTGTCTGGCCTACATCAAGGAAGTGTGGACCGACATGCGTCCGCTCAGCCTTCGCCAGAAGATGGAGGAAGCGGAACAGCAGCGTCAGGCACAAGAGGCAAAGGGAGAGTAGATATGGCTACTATGGGCAGGTATTGTAAAGCTTATTCACTCAAAAAGCTGCGCGAATTCGACGGCTGGACTGAGCAAGTTGAAAACGCTCGCAAGGAAAAGCAAAAAGGCGCGGATGGCAAGGAAGTAGAGGTGACGCGTGTCTTGACCGACGACGACTATGTGTACCTGCAAGAGAACCACGTTGTGACCGACGGCATTTTCAAAGACGAAAACATCATCTTTGACCAGGTGACGCCAGAATGGATCGCCTATTGCCACGATATTCTTCAGTTCGAGATTCCTTCGTTTGCGTCAGCTCAGCCAGAGCCAGCTAAGGAATGAGAGAGAAACAACCCAACCAATCAAAGGAGCAATTGACATGGACGAACTTGTGCAACGGTTATCAGAAGGCGACCATCCGGTGATCACCCAGCGATACAAATCCACCGAGGAACTGAAACAGGCCATTGATCGGGGCTATGTCCTGGTCAAGTTCACCGACACGCGGGGTGGAACCGAGTTAGGCGTCAGGCTCGACAATGCATTGACCGACCTCAGCCAGGCTGATTGGGAACAATCTACGGGCACTATCCATTTGGCAGGCAATCTGACACTCAACTATGTCAAGATACGCTGCGTGGCGGACGTTGACGTGGCTGCTTTGGAGGGAAAGGGGCATCTTGAGATTCTAGAGGAATAGACTGCGGGCCCAACTTGGCTGCATTCAGACAAAAAACTCTCTACGCTTCGCGGTTGGCCTGGTGTGCGGTACGCTGCGCCTACTCGGAGCAGCGCCTTCAAGAAGCATCAGCCCAAACCCCTACTGCCTGTGGCATTCTTGTGTGTGATGTGGTGTCATAGCGTCAATGACAAGACGCAGGCCTGTACATCGAAACACAATAGCCCACTTGACTGTGTGTGGATGCACCACCCTCATCCACGTTCAAACCTTGACTGTATGTGGAGGCGCACCCAGGTCTGCCCACATCCGCACCGAGTGACTAGGCTCACGCACACGGACACCGATGTTGCACTGTTCCCAAGCCGGTTCGTGGCTGAGATGGAATTGCGAGAACGTTGAGAATCAACCATTCAGAAACCTAGCGCGAGACTCGATGCTCCTCAAGCCACCGGGCACTTTCGGCGCGAGCCTCCGTTGACTGGTAAGGAGATTCTATCCGTAACTCGTGCATGGTGTGCAATAACTCGTCATCTGTGCTGTACTTGAAGGGCATCTGCGCGAATGCTCGCCAGCCATTCACATCCAGAGCGCGCAGCAGTGTTTCTCGCATCGCCTTCCTTGCCATATGCTCAGCGCGCGATTCTGGCTCTGGCCATAGCTTCTTCTCTCGACTCGCGCAGACACCCAGCCTGGTGCAGTACCCGGTTTCCACCTCTTTGTACCCATAGCGAGCACGGATGACCTTCTGCTCCCGGAATTTGTCCAAAATGGCACTGTGATCCCACAACTGCTGGGCAAAGGCTGCCGCCACCGGCTCCTGCAGGTAAGTAGCCACCGACCAGACGAAATACAAACCCATTTTCTCGAAGGGCATCTCAATATCCACCTGGGTAGGGCTTATTCCTAACTCATGCGCCAGCATGGTCGGCGTATAATACTACAACGTGACTTTATACTCAAAAGATGATACTCTCCTGCTTTATTCTGGCAGGAGGATAACTGGTGATCATTCCACAACGGGTGTCTACGGCGACACCGCCACCGTCGGGCAGGAAAAGTGAATGCAATATTACACCGCGCGATGTCAAGGGACTGCTGCGAAAACTGAAAGGGTATCACAAACGATTTAGCCCGCTGTTTTTTCGGAAGGAGCAGCGTCACTGGGGCTTGTTGTATATGGCAGGACAGATGTTGGACATTGAGCGCAAAGCGATTGAGCCGATGGCCTTGGCGCTGGAAGGCGGCAACGTTGAGGCCATGCAACAGTTCATCGGTGTGGGGGCATGGGCGGATGAGCCGGTCATCCTTGAGCACCAAAGGCTGGTAACAGAGACCTTGGGAGAGCCAGAGGGCGTAGCGATCATGGACGGTTGCGATTTTCCCAAGCAAGGCGAGGACTCGGTGGGCGTGGCCCGACAATGGTGTGGCCCCTTGGGGAAGGTGGCTAACCTGTCTAGCCGCCAGGCAGGTTGCCAAGCGAGTGTGATAATCGTCTATGCCAGTTCCAAAGGCTACACGCTGATTGACCGCCGCTTGTATTTGCCTCAGGAATGG